>NZ_JBWKER010000095.1:0-16493 GCF_056435345.1 Kitasatospora sp. NPDC043950 | reverse complement strand
TACACGCGCAACAGCGCCAGCTCACGCACCACCCCCCCCCCACCCCCCCCCCCCGCCCCCCCCCCCCCCCCCCCCCCCCCCCCCTCCGCGGTCGTCGGGGTGGTCCTCTCCCGGGCGGGGCCGCCGGGCGCGACCCGCTTCAGGCCGGGCCGTCGGGGGTGTGGTCGAAGGTGTGGGCCCGGTGTCGGGCGAGGTCGCCGAAGGAGCGGGCGGCGGCGCTCTGGTAGGCGGTGTCCCGGCGGAGCAGGGCGACGGCGCGCGAGGGGAGCGGCGGGTCGACCGGGACGGAGCGCAGGTGGGGGTGTTCGCGGGTGGTGGCGTCGGGTAGCACGGTGGCGAGGCCGGTGCGTTGGACGATCGCGACGAGCGCGCTGACGGAATTGGCCTCGATGGCGATCCGCGGCCGGACCCGGTGGTCGGAGAGGAACCGGTCGATGTGCTGCCGGGTCGCGAAGTCACCGCTGAGCAGGGCGAGTTGCTGGTCGCCCAGTTCGCGGACCGGGAGCGGGCCCGAGTGGGCCGCGTACGGGTGGTCGGAGGCGACGACGAGGCCGAGGCGCTCGGTGAACAGGGTGGTGGCGGTGATGGCCGGCAGGTGCGCTCCGCCGAAGGCGATGCCGAGGTCGAGCTGGTCGGCGGCCAGCTCGGACTCGATGCGTTCCTGTGCCATCTCGCGGACGTCCAGGCTGATCCCGGGGTGGCGCGCGTGGAAGTCCCCGATGAGCGGCCCGGTCAGGTAGGCGGTGAAGGTCGGGGTCACGGCCAGGCGCAGGGTGCCGCGTGAGAGGTCCTTGACGTCCCGCACCGCGCGCTCGGCCGCCGCGAGGTCGCGCAGGGCCCGGCGCGCGTAGTGGGCGTAGGCCTGGCCGGCGTCGGTGAGGCGCACGGTGCGCCCGGAGCGGTCGAGGAGCTGCACGTGCAGCGAGCCCTCCAGCTGCTTGATCTGCTGCGAGAGGGTCGGCTGCGAGACGTGCAGGGCTTCGGCGGCGCGGGTGAAGTTGGCGTGCTCGGCCACGGCGAGCAGGTACCGGAGGTGGCGCAGTTCCATGAGCCAACTATAGGCAGTACTGATGGCAATGATGGCTACCGCGTCTTGGACACTATAGGACCAGGTCATGCATCGTTGAGGTCATCGGCAGGCACCAACGGTCGTCGAAGAAGGAGTGACCTCATGAACGAGATGGCGCAGGGTTTCCAGCGGTTCAGCCGGGAGGTGTTCCCGACCCGGGCGGCACTGTTCAAGAGGCTCGCCACCACCCATCAGCCGACCGCGCTGTTCATCGGCTGCTCGGATGCCCGGGTCGTGCCGGAGCTGATCACCCAGACCGATCCGGGCGAGCTGTTCGTCATCCGTACCGCCGGCAACCTCGTGCCCCCGTACACCCGGGGCGCGGACGGTGTCGCGGCGAGCATCGAGTACGCGGTCGGCGTGCTCGGGGTCACGGACGTGATCGTCTGCGGGCACTCCGCGTGCGGCGCGATGACCGCCCTCGCCTCCGGCGGCGACCTCACCGGCCTGCCCGCCGTCGCCACCTGGCTGCACCACGCGGACGTCGCCAAGGCCCGCACCGACGCGGGCGAGCACCCGGCCGGCGCGGAGCGGGTCGCCGCCCTGGTGAAGGACAACGTCCTCGCCCAGCTGGCCAACCTGAAGACCCACCCGTCGGTGGCCAAGGCCCTGGTGCAGGGCAGGGTGACCCTGCACGGCTGGGTCTACGACATCGGATCCGGCTCCGCCGAGACGCTCGACACCGACAGCGGACGGTTCGTCGCCCTGGCGGGCTGACCACCGCGTCCCCTCCGACCACTCCCTCCCACCATCCCCAGACCAGGTCCGGGCACCCGCCCCGGACCCCATCCCCGAAAGGCCCACCCCATGGTGCACGCGCAGTTCGACCAGACCGCCCGTCAGCAGCTCGCCCTGGAGGTCGTCGACGCCAAGACCCGCAAGGACCTCACCTGGCAGGAGCTCGCCGACACGACCGGCCTGTCCGTCGCCTTCGTCACCGCCGCCCTGCTCGGCCAGCACGCCCTGCCCGCCGACGCGGCCAAGGCCGTCACCGAGCTCCTGGGCCTGGACGAGGACGCGGCCCGGCTGCTCCAGACCATCCCGCTGCGCGGCAGCATCCCCGGCGGCATCCCCACCGACCCGACCATCTACCGCTTCTACGAGATGCTCCAGGTCTACGGCACCACCCTCAAGGCCCTGGTCCACGAGCAGCTCGGCGACGGCATCATCAGCGCCATCAACTTCAAGCTCGACGTCAAGACCGTCGAGGACCCCGAGGGCGGCCACCGCGCCGTCATCACCCTGGACGGCAAGTACCTGCCCACCAAGCCGTTCTGATCCCCGGGCGGGCCGGGGTGGACCCGACAGGTCCCCCGGCCCGCCGCCCCACCCCCGACCAGCAGGGAACCGCCACCGTGGACTTCGCCCAGCACACCATCGACCTCGCCCGCCGCAACGTCGCCGAAGGCGGGCGCCCGTTCGCCACCGTCATCGTCAAGGACGGCGAGATCCTCGCCGAGAGTCCGAACAAGGTCGCCCAGACCGGCGACCCCACCGCGCACGCCGAGATCCTCGCCATCCGCGACGCCTGCACGAGGCTCGGCACCGAGCACCTGACCGGCACCACCATCTACGTCCTCGCCCACCCCTGCCCGATGTGCCTGGGCTCGCTCTACTACTGCAGCCCTGACGAGGTCGTCTTCCTCACCACCCGCGACGACTACGAACCGCACTACGTCGACGACCGCAAGTACTTCGAACTCGCCACCTTCTACACCGAGTTCGCCAAGAACTGGGACGAGCGCCGGCTGCCGATGCGCTACCTGCCCAGCGACGCGGCCATCGACGTCTACCGGGCGTGGCGCGAGCGCAACGGCGGCGAACGCCGCGTCGCCGGCGCGCCCGTCGCGGCCTGACGAGGGCGCACGCGATGCCCGAGCCGATCGAGAAGGCCGCGTGGATCCGGCTGGAGAACGGCCGGGTCCTCGCCGCAGTCGGCTTCCTCCTCCGCAGGCCACGGGTCAGTTCGCCGAGAGGCGGGTCTACCGGGCGTCGAACTCGTCGGCGCGGACTGCGGTGACGAAGGCCTGCCAGGCGGGGGAGGGGAAGAGGAGGGCGGGCCCGTCGGGGTCCTTGGAGTCGCGGACGGGCTGCACGCCGGTGAAGCCGTCGGCTACCTCGATGCACTGACCGCCACTGCCGCTGTGCGAACTCTTGCGCCAGGTGGTGTCCATCGCGGTTGCCTCCTGTGGGTGGAGTGGGAAGTCGGTGGGGATGACTTCCCACTCCGGCGTCAGATAGGCCTAGTTGGAGTCGAACTCGCCGGTACGGGTGGCGGTGACGAAGGCCTGCCAGGCGGCGGAGGAGAAGAGAAGGGCCGGGCCCTCGGGGTCCTTGGAGTCGCGGACGGGCATGAGGCCGGTGAAGCCGTCGGCGACCTCGACGCAGCCGTTCTGCCCGCCGCTGTACGTGCTTTTACGCCAGCCGGCGCTAGCCAGGTCAACGTCCATCCTCATATTCCTTCCGTACCGCACGGATCATCTTCACGGATGCGGCCTGATTCAGTGCCCCGATCTGCAGCCGATCGTAGTCCCTGGCTAGCGGAAGGACAGCGTTGATATCGCGGTCGAGGTACCCGCGCAGCTCGGTTTCTGTGTATCCGAGCAGTTTGCGGTCCGGCATGGTCAGCAACGTCACGTGTGAGCTGAAAGGCCGGTCCTCACCCAAAGAATACGGGGCTACCTGGAGGAGGATGTTCGGGTTTGCGGCCAACTCATCGAGGTGCCGCAGTTGTTCGATCATCACCTCTGTTCCTCCGACAGTCCGACGCAGGCAACTCTCGTCGAGAACCGCATGAAGGAGAGGCGGAGGGGTGCGGTTCAGGAATTGCTGGCGCGTCATGAGGAAGTTCACTCGCTCCTCGGCCTGCTCGGGGGTGGCGTTGCCACGCCGGACGTTGCCCGCTTCCCAAGCGCTGGCGTAGGCAGGGGTTTGCAGCAGGCCAGACACGATGTCGATCGAGAACAGCCTGACCTCGGCGGCACGGTTCTCGTAGTTGGCGTACTCGGGGAAGCCCGGGACCAGGGCAGTGTGCTTGAGCTGCCAGTACATCAGCAGCAGGGTCCCGCCGGTCTGCAGGACTTCGTCGGCCTTGGTAGCAAACTTCTCACTCGGCGGTCGCTGCGCAAGTTCGACGAACGAGACGTAGGACGGGTGGACTCCGATCTTGCGCGCGAGCTGTTCCTGCTTGAGCCCCATCGCCCTGCGTGACCTGCGGAGTTGGACCCCGAACGGAGCCCAGGGAGATGACTGCGGGTCAATTTCCTTGATGTTCACCATGGCTGCTCCAACTCTCCAGACCACTGAGGTCAAGTCGTCTGCCACTTCCGATGCTAGGCGACACAGAGCCACCATGTGCACAGAACGTGAAACTCTGATCGCGGAAGGTTACTCCCATGGGTGATGTCCAAGTGCCCCGGCTGCACGGCTACGGGGTCCGCTGGGACCCGGAGGGCCGGTGTTACCGGGTGCGGAACGAGACGACGGGGGAGTGGCTGCGCAGCGGAACCTCGGGTGAGCTGGCCTCCTTCTCCTCCTTCTCCGCCGCCTTCAGCGCCTGGCGGGGGTTCGAGGTTCGACGCCGGGTGGGGGCGTGATGGGATCCGCCCTCAACCGCGTCACCGCCGACCAGCGGCGGCAGGCGGCCGACGTCCTGGACGACCTGACCACCGTCCTCGCCCTGGCCGGGGTGAAGTTGCCCTCCGTCGAGGTGGATTGGGAGCACGGCCGCAGGACGGGCTGCTACCTCATCGGCCTCGGCTGCGCCCGCCCGTCCGCACTCCTGCGGGTCGTGGACCTGCTCCGCAAGGGGCTGCGCTACGAGCGCCTGACGCATGACGACTGAACTCCTGGTCCGCCTGCTCTGGTGGGCCGGCTTCTCCCTCGTACTCCTCGCCGCCCTCAGGAAGTGAACCGCCCGATGCGTGACCCCCGTCTGCTCGCCAAGCCGCCGATGTGCCGGCTCGGCTGCCTCGTCCTCGTCCGCAACCCGCGCGGCGACGTCCTCCTCGTCGACCCGGACTACATGGACGGCCTGATCCTCCCGGGCGGCGCCGCCCAGCCCAACGAGCCCCCGCACCTCGCCGCCGCCCGTCACCTCCACGCCGAGACCGGCTTCAACCTGCGCCTCACGGACGTCCTCGCGGTCGACTTCACTCCCGCCGACCGTTACCTGGAGCGCCTCAACCTGGTCTTCGACGGCGGCACCGTGCGCGACGACACCCGCCTGACCGTCCCGCCCCGGCACCGCAGCGGCCTGCTCGGCGCCCGCTTCGTCCCCGCCCACGAACTCCCGGACGTCATGGCCCCCGCCCAGGCCGCCCGCGCCGCCGAAGCCCTCGCCAACCGCGCCGTCCCTCTCCTCCTCCACGGCCAACGCTCAAGCTGAAGGGCGCGATCTTAAAACCGCCTTTGACGAAGCCGGCGGGTGGCCGCCGCCGGTCGCCGCCACCCGCCGGCGGGAAGTGCCGGTTCACCCGTGCGGTGGCCTGGCGCTTCCTTTGCCTGATGTGGCCGGAACCCGTGTAGTTGTCACCGTACGGTCACCACGGGGTGAACAACGCCTAAAGGTCCAGACCACCGCCCAGTACGGCCAGGACGTCCGCCGCGTTCCAGTGCCCGGCGGCGCCCGGGCGGGAGGCCAGGTAGTCGGCGCAGCGGCGCGTGCTCCAGCCGTGGGACTCGGCCAGGCCGGCGGCCAGGGTGCGCAGATAGGGCGCCGAGGGTGGATTGAGTGCGGCGCCGGCCAGGCCTTCGGAGGCGGTGAAGGTCAGCAGCGGGTGCCCGTCCAGTGCGCCCGCGTGCACCAGCGTCTCGTACCGGCCGGGCCCGCGTTGGTCGCGTCCGTGCGCGAGGGCGCGGGTGAGGTCGAGGTCGGCGCCGGGGGAGCGGTGCATCTCCTGGGCGGCGATGTCACTGAACTGACTGGCCGTCACCAGATAGATCCGACAAGGCAGTTCACCCGGTGCGTCCGGATCGTAGTAGCCGCTGCCGCCGCCCCACACCGCCGACTCCCGCGCGAAGTACAGCGTGCCGGGCAGCACCGTGGCCACGTCCCGGCGCGGCGGGCGGCGGTCGCGGCAGCCGGGGTAGGTGCGCGCGCCGCCGTCGGGGCGGCCGCCGCGCAGGTAGCAGGCGAGCCGGGCGGCGTGCAGATTCGACCCGTACGCCGCGTACCAGACGAGCCGCGCGTCGCCCGCCGCGTCGCCCTCCGCGCTACCGGACGCGCCGCTCCCGACGCCGCTCCCGACGCTGCTCCCGGCGTCGGCCGGCCACCGGCGGGATCCGGCCACCATCATCGCTAAACCTCCAGATTTGGTGGGTCCGCTTTCACTACCGGTAGCGTCCCCGCCGCTATGGCGTAGACCACTCTTCGCCTTCCCGTCATATGCCTCCTGCCTCCGGCGATTACCCTTCGCCACCGAAAGCGATCGAAAAACCCCGAAATGACTTTCGAATCGTTCCCTGATGCCCCCATATGTCGCCGAAAATGAAAAGTTCCTTTGACTCCACCTTCACGGCATCCAGCGGGCTCCCAGTCGAGTCATGGTGAGTGAGGCACCACGCAAGGTGACTCCCCGCATTCATCCTTATGACTACTCCCAGCCGAGGACACTCCTTATGGACGCACGCCAGGACATGGCAGGACCGGGAACGCTGAACCGTCCCGGGCCTGCCCACGCCGCCGGTTGGCCGGCCGTCCGGCCCGCGCACCCCCGCAGCCTGCTCGACATCGTCACCGCCACCGCCGACGCCCACCCGCACGCACCCGCGCTGGACACCGGCACCGCCGTACTCGACTACCGCGCCCTCATGCACGAGGTCGACACCCTCGCCGGCGTCCTCGCCGGGCACGGCATCGGCACCGGAGACCGGGTCGGCGTGCGCATCCCCTCCGGCACCGCCGACCTGTACGTCGCCATCCTGGCCGTGCTGCGCTGCGGCGCCGCCTACGTGCCCGTCGACGCCGACGACCCCGACGAGCGCGCCGACATGATCTGGCAGGACGCCCAGGTGTGCGCCGTCCTCGGCGCCGAACGCCGGCTCGCCCCCGGCTCCGGGGCCGAGCCCCGCGGCAACCCCGCCTGGCCCACCCCCGCCGACGACGCGTGGATCATCTTCACCTCCGGCACCACCGGCCGCCCCAAGGGCGTCGCCGTCACCCACCGCTCCGCCGCCGCCTTCGTCGACGCCGAGGCCCGCCTCTTCCTCCAGCAGCAGCCGCTCGGCCCCGGCGACCGCGTCCTGGCCGGCCTGTCGGTGGCCTTCGACGCCTCCTGCGAGGAGATGTGGCTGGCCTGGCGCCACGGCGCCTGCCTGGTGCCCGCCCCCCGCTCCCTCGTCAAGGCCGGCACCGACCTCGGCCCCTGGCTCGTCGAGCGCCGCATCACCGCCATCTCCACCGTCCCCACCCTGCTCGCCCTGTGGCCGCAGGAGTGCCTGGACGCCGTGCGTCTGATCATCGTCGGCGGCGAGGCCTGCCCCGCCGAACTCGTCGAGCGCCTCGCCACCCCCGGCCGCGAGTTCTGGAACACCTACGGCCCCACCGAGACCACCGTCGTCGCCACCGCCGCCCGCATGCTCCCCGGCCAGCCCGTACGCATCGGCACCCCCCTGGACGGCTGGGAGATCGCCGTCGTCGACGCCGCCGGCCACCCCGTCCCCTGGTACGAGACCGGCGAACTCCTCATCACCGGCATCGGCACCGCCCGCTACCTCGACCCCGCCAAGGACGCCGAGAAGTTCAGGGCCCACCCCGCCCTCGCCTCCCCGCGCGTCTACCGCAGCGGCGACCTCGTGCGCAACGACCCCGAAGGCCTCGTCTTCGTCGGCCGCGCCGACGACCAGATCAAACTCGGCGGCCGGCGCATCGAACTCGGCGAGATCGACGCCGCCCTCCAGGCCCTGCCCGGCATCCGCGCCGCGGCCGCCGCCGTCCGCAAGAGCCCCGCCGGCGCCGACCTGCTGGTCGGCTACCTCGTCGCCCAGCCCGGCACCACCCCCGACCTCACCGCCGCCCGCCAGCACCTGCTCGGACGCCTGCCCGCCCCGCTCGTGCCCGTCCTCGCCCTCGTCGACTCCCTGCCCACCCGCACGTCCGGCAAGGTCGACCGCAACGCCCTGCCCTGGCCGCTCGCCACCACCGGCACCGCCACCCCCGGCACCGCCGCCCCCCTGGACGGCACCGCCGGCTGGCTCGCCGGCCGCTGGGAGAGCATGCTCGGCATGGCCCCCGGCCACGGCGACGACTTCTTCGCCCTCGGCGGCTCCAGCCTCACCGCCGCCCGCCTCGTCTCCGAACTGCGCACCCGCCACCCCGGCGTCTCCGTCGCCGACCTCTACGCCCACCCCGTCCTCGGCGACCTCGCCGACTACCTCGACAACCTCGCCGGCCCCCCTCATACCGGCGGCGCCGCGCGCACCCCCACCCCCGCCCCCGTCCGCACCGTGCGCCGCACCCCCGCCAGCGCCGGCCTGTGGCAGACCCTCATCCTGCTCGGCGTCTTCGGCATCTCCGGACTGCGCTGGATCCTCGCCCTCACCGCCTTCGACAACCTCATCGGCAACCACCTCAGCTGGGCCCCGCACAGCTCCTGGTGGCCCGTCGCCGCCGGCCTCCTCCTCTTCTACAGCGCCCCCGGCCGCACCCTCCTCGCCGCCGGCACCGCCCGCCTGCTCACCGCCCGCCTGCGCCCCGGCAGCCACCCCCGCGGCGGCCAGGCCCACCTGCGACTGTGGGCCGCCGAACGCGCCGTCACCCTCTTCGGCGTCGGCGCCCTCGCCGGCACCCCCTGGGCCCTGCGCTACGCCCGCGCGCTCGGCTGCCGCATCGGCGCCGGCGTCCTCCTGCACACCCTGCCCCCCGTCACCGGCCTCGCCCGCATCGGCGCCGGCGCCACCGTCGAACCCGAAGCCGACATCGCCGGCTGGTGGCTCGACGGCGACACCCTCCACCTGGGCCACATCGACATCGGCGACGGCGCCCGCATCGGCGGCCGCTCCACCCTCATGCCCGGCGCCCGCATCGGCGCCGGCGCCGACATCGCCCCCGGCTCCTGCGTCACCGGCGCCGTACCCGCCGGCGAACACTGGCACGGCTCCCCGGCCCGGCCCTCCACCGAGGCCCGTACCACCTGGCCCGCGGCCGCCGCCACCCCCCGCTCCCGCTTCTGGAACCTCGCCTACGGCGTCGGCCTGACCGTCTTCGGCCTCCTGCCGATCATCGCCGCCCTCCCCGCGCTCGCCATCGTCTTCACGATGGTCGACAGCGACCGCACCCTCACCGCGGCCCTCCTCCAACTCCTGCCCGCCACCATCCCGCTGGCCGCCCTCACCCTGGTGTGCCACGCCACGCTGATAGCGACCACGGTCCGCCTCCTGTCCATCCCGCTGCGCCCCGGCTTCCACCCCGCCCACGGCCGCGTCGCCTTCTGCGCCTGGGCCGTCACCCGGCTCAGCGACACCGCCCGGCGCACCCTCTTCCCCTTCTACGCCAGCCTCTTCACCCCGGTGTGGCTGCGCCTGCTCGGCGCCAAGGTCGGCCGCCGCGTCGAAGCCTCCACCGTCCTGGCCCTGCCCGGCCTGATGCGCGTCGACGACGGCGCCTTCCTCGCCGACGACACCCTCGTCGCCCCCTACGAGCTGCGCGCCGGCTGGCTGCACATCGGCCCCTCGCACGTCGGGCGCCGCTCCTTCGTCGGCAACTCCGGCATCGTCGGCCCCGGCCGCCGACTGCCCGACAACTCCCTCGTCGGCGTCCTGTCCGACACCCCCGTCAACGCCCCCGAAGGCTCCTCCTGGCTCGGCCGCCCCGCCTTCGCCCTGCCGCGCGTCGCGGCCGCCGGCGGCGACGCCCGCACCTACAACCCGCCCCGGCGCCTGATGTGGGCCCGCGCCGGCGTCGAACTGTGCCGCCTGCTGCCCATCGTCCTCGCCGCCCTCCTCGGCGACCTCGTCCTCGCCACCCTCCAGGAACTGCGCGACGACTACGGTCTCCCGCGCGCCCTCGCCGCCGCCGGCCTCGTCCTCATCGGCGCCGCCGTCGTCGCCTGCCTGGTCACCACCGCCGCCAAGTGGCTCCTCGTCGGACGCTTCCGCGTCGCCGAACACCCCCTGTGGTCCACCTTCGTGTGGCGCAACGAGCTCTACGACAGCTTCGTCGAGGAACTCGCCATGCCCTTCGGCGGCTCCAGCATCACCGGCACGCCCTACCTCAACGCCTGGCTGCGCAGCCTCGGCGCCCACATCGGGCGCGGCGTGTGGTGCGAGACCCACTGGCTGCCCGAGAGCGACCTCGTCACCGTCGAGGCCGGCGCCAGCGTCAACCGCGGCACCGTCCTGCAGACCCACCTCTTCCACGACCGGGTCATGCGCCTGGGCCCCGTCCACCTCGGCCCCGGCTCCACCACCGGCCCGCACTCCATCGTCCTGCTCAACTCCTCCCTCGGCGCCGGCACCACCGTCGGCCCCGCCTCCCTGGTCATGCGCGGCGAGAACGTCCCCGGCACCACCCGCTGGCTCGGCAACCCCGTCGCCGCCTGGAACGCCGACCCCGCCCTCGCCCCCGTCGCCGGGCGGCGGGCCAAGCGCAAGGTCGGAGTGTGATGCAGATCACTTCGGCTGGGCGATGAGTTGACGATGCGGTCGCGGTCCTACCTGTGTAGACCGCGACCGCATCCGTTCCCGTCCGTTCCCGAAAGGGCGTACCGACCATGACCGCCACCCCCGCCAAGGGCCCCGCCAGCTACTTCCCGTCCATCGAGAAGAAGTACGGCCGACCCGTCGCCGAGTGGAAGGACCTCATCCGCGCCTCCCCGCTCGGCAAGCACATGGAACTCGTCGCCTGGCTCAAGACCGAGCACGGCCTCGGCCACGGCCACGCCAACGCCCTCGTCGCCCACACCCTCGCCGAAGCCGCGGCCTGAGCCCGTCGCCCGGCTCTGCTGGTGACGCCCGGCCTGCGCCCCGTGGCGGATGGTGGGCCGGCGGACGACGACGGGGCCGGGGCCGCCTGCGGCACGATCGGGAAGCAGGCGGCCCCGGACCCGGGTCGTTCCGTACGGGCGGGGCATCGACCGCGATGCCCGTACGGCTGCGGTCGGGACCCATTCGACGACTTCAACAGCACTTGAAGTCAAGCCCCCGGCGGCCCGAGGCGCCGGAGGGCGGGGTAGCCTCGCTCCCGGCGGGGGCCGGCGGACGAGGTTTCAGGGGCGGTCGAATGGAACAGCAACAGCGCGGCTACTGGCGGGTCGCGGACGGTTCGGCGGTCAGCTCCACCCAGGCCCAGGTCGCCTGGACCAGGGCCGCCTACCCGGCCCTGGTGGACGTGGCCCGCCGCTACCACGCGGTGATCACCTACTCCGAACTGGCCGAGACCGTGCAGGAGGCGGCCGGGGTGCGCACCCGGGTGCACCAGCGCACCTGGATCGGCAAAGTCCTGGCCCTGGTGGTGCGCGAGGCACACCGCCGCGGGGACCCGCCGCTGACCGCACTGGTGGTCCACTCCACCGACGGCATGGTCGGCGTCGGCTACCAGGAAGTACTGGCCGTGGCCGGACAGCCGCCGCTCGCAGCGGACATGGACCGCGAACACCACGCCGCCGCCGCCCGCCTCGCCTGCTACCGGCACTTCGGCGCCCAGCTGCCCGCCGACGGCGGCACCCCCGCCCTGGCCCCGCGCCTGCAAGCGGCCGTCAACCGCAAGGCGGCCGCCGCCACCCCGCCCCGCCCCCCGGCGATCTGCCCCTCCTGCTTCCTCCAACTGCCCGCCACCCGCATCTGCGACTCCTGCGGCGCCAGCGCGTAGGGGCTCTCCTGCGGATCACGCCGGGCCCGGACGGAGCAGCAGGCCGGATGGGATGATCTTGCCGGCAGTTCCGTACGAGGAGGCACGGTGGACGACCACTCGAAGCACGACCACTCCCGGTGGGAGGGCGTCGTGATCGCGGCCCGCGAACGTGCCCGCTCGCGGCAGGCCCTCATGGTCGAGCGCTTCGGACTGTCAGGTGACGTGCAGTACCACTGGTCGATGGACGACGCGCGGATCACCTGGTCGCGCAGGAGGAAGTGGTCGCGCAAGAGCGAGGTGTTCCTCACCGGCCGGCTCACGATGATCGGCAGCGTCAGCCTCGCCCGGCAGACCTGGCTGTGGTCCTGGGCGAACGAGTCGCTGCCGCCCGCCGTCCTGGGCGACATCGAACGGGTGCGGCGCTTCGGCGAGGACAACGACTTCCCCGTCCTGCCGTGGCCGGGCTTCGACTCCCACCCCGAACTCGTCGCCGAGGCGCGGATGGTCGCGGCCTCGGTGCTCGACGCCGACGGGCTGTGGGTGGAGTCGACGGACGACACGGAGCTCCACTTCCTGCTCCACGACCTGGTGCCCGCCGCGGCGGCCGACTAGGCGGCCGGCCGGGCGGGCGGGCGGTCGGGTAGGCGAGCGGCTCGTCGGACGGCCGGGCGGGCGGCGGGAGCTCGCGGACCCGCGGCGGGGCGTCAGGCCCGGGCACCGGCGGGCAGGCGGCCCGGCATCTGCCAGCCCTCGGCGAGACGGGAGGGGGCGAGCCGGCGCCCGTCGCCGAAGAACTCGCAGAACTTCATGATCAGCGGATCCCAGCCGAGCGGGTCCACGTAGTGGTCCGTACCGGGCACGATCAGGCGCTCCTCGACGTGCGCGCGCACCACGGTGACCTCGAAGGCGGTGCAGTGCGGGTTGCCCGCCAGCGGCGCGGCCGCCTCCAACCGGCACTCCAGCTGGACCGGGCACTCGGCGACGCGCGGCGCCCGCACCAGCTCCGACCGCTGCTCGGTGAGCCCGGCGGCGGCGAACTTGCCCCGCTCGAAGCGGTAGCCCTGCTGCCGCCGGTGCTCGGTCAGATCCGGGTTGGCGGTCAGCAGCGCGAGGGCGTCGACGGCGTCGACCTGCCCGGAGGAGGGCAGGTTGAGCACGCACTCGCCCTCGCGCCGCAGGTTGACGGCCGTCTGGGCGGTGTTGCCGAGGCCCAGCACGCAGGACTGCCCCAGCCACCACGCCGAGGACATCGGCGCCAGGTTGGCGCCGCCGTCCTCGTTGCGCGAGCTGATCAGCACCACCGGGGTGCCGAAGTAGAGAACCTTGAGGTCGGTGGCCTTGTGCACGGGAATGCCGTCCTTGGGTGGGAAACCGTTGCCGGTCTCCGACTCTGCCCCCGCCCGGGAGGGGGCGCTGGCGGTGATCGGACACGGCGTTCCCGGCCCCGGCGGGGGCGGACGGCCCTACGCCGGACGGCCCTGCACGCGTCGGCTCGGTCCGACACGCCGATTCGGCCGTACGGGTGGGTTCAGCACCCGTACGGGCCGGCGGTCAGAACGCGGCGCTGACCGGACCGCGAGCGGCCACCGTACGGGCCTGGCCGTCGCGCAGCCGGTAGGACAGGCCCACGACGGCCGCCGCGCCCTCGGCCACCTTGGCGGCCAACAGCTGGGAACGCTCCAGCAGCAGGTCCACGGTCTGGCGGATGTGCTCGTCGACGATCCCGTCCGGGTCCTCGATGCCCGCGGCCCGGGCCGACACCACGCTCGGGGTGACCCGCTCCACCACGTCCCGCACGAACCCGCCCGGCAGCCGCCCCTGGTCCAGCGCCTCCATCGCCGCGCCCACCGCGCCGCACGAGTCGTGCCCCAGCACCACCACCAGCGGGCACTCCAGCACGCTCACCCCGTACTCGATGCTGCCCAGCGCCTCCGCCCCGGTGACGTGCCCGGCCGTCCGCACCACGAACAGGTCGCCCAGCCCCCGGTCGAAGATGATCTCGGCCGCCAGCCGGGAGTCCGAACAGCCGAACAGCACCGCGAAGGGCCGCTGCGCCGGGGCGAGGGCGGCCCTGCGCCCGGCGTCCTGGTTGGGGTGCTCCGGGCTGCCCGCGACGAAACGGGCATTGCCCTCCATCAGCACCCGCATCGCCTGGTCGGGGCCGGATATCGGTGAGGAGATCATGCCTGCACCCTAGATCGCCGCAGGTGGGGCCCGCAGCAGGGGGGCCGGGGCAGAGGCCCGGCACCGCGTCGCTCCTCACCCGGCCGGCCCAGTCCACGGCCCGCCCACCCCGCTGCGCACGGCCTCGCCCGGCCCCTTCGCCGCCCGCGTGGCGGGAGGCCGGAGGATATCGTCAACTCGCCTCCTGTGTGGCGGCGTTGGACGTGGCAGTGCCGGTCAGCGGCCCGGCCTGCCCTTGGAGACGAACACCTGGACCGTCGAGTGCGCAGGTGCGGTGCGGCCGGCCTGCGGCTCGGAGTTGATGACCGACCCGGCGGGCACGTTCCAGTCGGTGAACTCGTGGACCTCGTAGCGCAGTCCCGCCGTCTCCAGCGCGCTGATGGCCGCGTCCTTGGCCAGGTTGGCGAGCGGCGGCACACTCACCTGCACCCCGTCGGTCGGCTGCATCGGCGGCGGCGTGGGGGTGCCGAAGGCCATCGAGGGCCCGGGCGCGGGCGTGCCGGAGGGCGCGTCGGGGGAGGGTGTGCCGGACGACATCGGCGCCGAGGCGTTCGCGGGGCCCGCGGGCAGGCCGCCGGAGGGCGACGGACCCGAACCCGGCGCGAGCAGTGCCGCACCCGTGCCGATGGCGACCACCGCGGCCGCCGCCACCGCGCCGCTGAGCACGGTGCGACGGCGCACCGTGCGCCGGATGGCGAGGGCGTCGATGACGGGGGCCGGGGTGTTGTCGGCGAATGCGGTCATGGCGGCGAGGAGTTCCTTGTCGAAGTCGGGGTCGGAGCCGGGGTCGGGGTCGAAGTCGGGGTGGTCGGCGTCGCGACCGGGATCGTGGGACGGGAAGCGGGTCATCACGCACCTCCGCGCGAGGTCGGCGGCGCGGACGGGACGTCCTGCCGAGGCAGTGCGGACCGCAGTTTCGCGAGGCCGCGGGCGAGTTGGGAGCGCACGGCGCCGGGGGAGATGTCCAGCGTCTGCGCGATCTCCTGGTCCCCCAGGTCGTGGAGGTAGTACAGGACGACCACGGTGCGCATCCCCATCGGCAGCGTGTGCAGCGCCGCGACGAGCTCCGCGCGCAACTCCACCGACCGGTAGGCGTCGCGCGGGTCGGCGCGCTCGGGGCCGGGCGCCGCGGCGGGCCGCTCGCCGGAGCGGCTCAGCCGCCGCCAGCGGTCGTTGACCAGGTTCACCAGGATCCGGCGCACGTACGCCTCGGGCGCTTCCGCGGCCGCCACCCGCCGCCAGTTGCGGCAGGATCGTTCCAGCGCCTCCTGGACGAGGTCCTCCGCGGTGTGCGCGTCCCCAGTGAGCACGTACGCCGTCCGGAACAGCGCGCCCGAACGCTGCTGTACGAACTCGACGAAGTCGATCCCGGGACTGGCCCTGCGCAGCCTCACCCGCCGCCCTCGCTCTCTTCACTCTTCCGCCGTCACCTTCGCCCCCATGACGGCCCCCGGCACCGCCCTGCTGCACCGCCACCGCGAAAGTGACGCGGCTCACAGCGCTTCGAAGTCGAACGGGCCGAACGGGCCGGACCACCGCGGCAGCCCGGGGAGCACGCGCGCGGGCACAGCGATGCGCAAACGATGCGAGTAGCCCGGGCGGTGGCCGCTCCGAGACGGTCGCAGTGTGCACGCACTGATCGACCGGCCGGCACCCCGGCCCCCGGCAGACGAGACGCCCGGCACCGAACCCCCCGGCACCGAACCCCCGGGCGGCGGCGGACAGGCCGGGCTGCGCGCCCTGGCGGCACGCGTGGCCGGCGGCGACGAGTGGGCCTTCGAGGAGCTGTACGCCGCCACCGCCGGAACCGTCCTGGGCCTCGTGCTACGGGTGCTGCGCGACCACGCCCAGGCCGAGGAGGTCACCCAGGAGGTGTTCCTGCAGGTGTGGCGGGAGGCGGCGCGCTACCGCGCCGAACGCGGCGAGGTCCTGCCCTGGATGCTCACCCTCGCCCACCGGCGCGCCGTCGACCGGGTCCGCTCCGCCCAGGCCACCGCCGACCGCGACCGCACCGCCGCCCTGCGCGCCTACACCCCGGTCTTCGACGAGGTCGCCGACCAGGTCGAACGCGACCTGGACCGCGGCCGGGAACGCGAACGGGTCCGCCGCGCCCTGGCCACCCTCACCGACGTCCAGCGCGAATGCCTGCTGCTGGTCTACTACGGCGGCCGCACCCAAGCCCAGACCGCCGAAGCCCTCGGCGCCCCCCTCGGCACCGTCAAGACCCGCATCCGCGACGCCCTGCTACGCCTACGCACCCAACTCGCCGACCCCCCACCCCACCCGGCACAGCCCCGCGCCCGCACCTGCCTGCCAAATCTGTAGACCGGCCTACATATTCCGCTCTGCCCCGCGATCGTGGGGGGGGGGGGGGGGGGGGGGGGGGGGGGGGGGGGGGGGGGGGGGGGGGGGGGGGGGGGGGGGGGGGGGGGGGGGGGGGGGGGGGGGGGG
>NZ_JBWKER010000094.1:0-16629 GCF_056435345.1 Kitasatospora sp. NPDC043950 | reverse complement strand
CCCCCCCCCCCCCCCCCCCCCCCCCCCCCCCCCCCCCCCCCCCCCCCCCCCCCCCCCCCCCCCCCCCCCCCCCCCCCCCCCCCCCCCCCCGCCGCTCATCGGGGCGCGTCCCGGCTACTGCTTGCGCAGCTCCCGGACGGCCGCCTCCAGCCGCTGCCCGTAGTCGGCGTCGGCCTTGCGGAAGTTGTCGACCGCCCGCTCGACGATGTCCTCGCGGTCGGCGGAGACCTTGGCGATGAAGCCGGCCAGGTTGGCGATCAGCCGCTGCTTCTCGTCCTCCGAGAACAGCCGGTACAGGTTGCCTGCCTGCACGAAGTCGTCGTCCTCGGCGTGCGAGGGCGCCTCGTGGTTGCCGGTGGCGCCGGTGACCGCGGTGGCGGCCCACAGCGGGCGGCCGGTCTGCACCGGGCCGCCGAAGCTGTTCGGCTCGTAGTTCTTCTGTCGGCCGTGGCGGCCGTCGTACAGGTGGCCGTCGCGGCTGTTGGTGCGCGCCTCGGTGGCGTGCGGGCGGTTCACCGGCAGGTGGTCGGCGTTGATGCCGACGCGGTAGCGGTGGGCGTCCGCGTACGCGAACAGGCGGCCCTGCAGCATCTTGTCGGGGGACGGGCCGATGCCGGGCACGAAGTGCGACGGGGAGAAGATCGACTGCTCGACCTCGGCGAAGACGTTGTCGGGGTTGCGGTTGAGCTCCAGCCGGCCGATCTCGACCGGCGGGTAGTCGGCGTGCGGCCAGACCTTGGTGAGGTCGAAGGGGTTGAAGCGGTAGTTCGCCGCGTCGGCCGCCGGCATGATCTGGACCTGCACGGTCCAGCTGGGGAACTCGCCGCGCTCGATCGACTCGCGCAGGTCGCGCTGGTGGCTGTCCGGGTCCTCGCCGGCCAGCCGGTTGGCCTCGTCCTGGGTGAGGTTCCTGATGCCCTGGTCGGTCTTGAAGTGGTACTTGACCCAGAAGTGCTCGCCGGCCTCGTTCTGCCACTGGAAGGTGTGCGAGCCGTAGCCGTTGAGGTGGCGGTAGCTGGCCGGGATGCCGCGGTCGCCGAACAGCCAGGTCACCTGGTGGGTGGCCTCGGGCGACAGGCCCCAGAAGTCCCAGACGTTGTCCGCCTCCTGGGAGCCGGTGTACGGGTCGCGCTTCTGGGTGTGGATGAAGTCGGGGAACTTCACGGCGTCCTTGATGAAGAACACCGGGGTGTTGTTGCCGACGAGGTCGTAGTTGCCCTCCTCGGTGTAGAACTTCAGCGCGAAGCCGCGCGGGTCGCGCACCGCGTCGGCCGAGCCGAGGTTGCCGGCCACGGTGGAGAACCGCAGGAAGACCTCGGTCCGCTTGCCGACCTCGGACAGGAACGAGGCCCGGGTGTAGGGCGTCAGGTCGGCGGTCACCGTGAAGGTGCCGTAGGCCGCCGCGCCGCGGGCGTGCACCACGCGCTCCGGGATCCGCTCGCGGTTGAAGTGCGCGAGCTTCTCGAAGAGCTGCTGGTCCTGGATGAGCGCCGGGCCGCCGGGGCCCGCGGTCTCGGTGTTCTGGTTGTCGGCGACGGGGGCACCCGCCTCCGTGGTGAGGGTGGGGCGCAGCTCGTCCTGGGTCGTCATAAGAGGGCCTCCGCGTTATCCGGTCGTGACGACTCGATCCTAACTTGGACTTTGTCCAAGTCAACACTGGAGCCAATCTCGGAGCGTGACTTATCCTGTTCCCATGAGCGACCTGCTGGAACGACTTCGCGGACGCGGCTGGCGGCTGACCTCACAGCGCCGGGTCGTGGCCGAGGTCCTCGACGGCGACCACGTGCACCTCACCGCGGACGAGGTGCACGCCCGCGCCGTCGCCCGCCTGCCCGAGATCAGCCGCGCGACCGTCTACAACACCCTCGGCGAACTGGTCGGCCTCGGCGAGGTCCTGGAGGTCGCCACCAACGGACGCGCCAAGCGCTACGACCCCAACGCCCACCGCGCCCACCAGCACCTGGTCTGCTCCGGCTGCGGCGCCATCCGCGACGTCCACCCGCACGGCGACCCGCTCGCCGCCCTCCCGGCCGGCGAACGCTTCGGCTTCACCGTCACCACCGCCGAGGTCACCTACCGCGGCCTCTGCCCGGACTGCACGGGCACGCCGTAACACGGCCCCCAGAAACCAACACGGCCCCAGAAACCGCCGCCCCGGGGGGCCTCCGGACACGCCCTACGCGCTCAGCTCCGCGTGCAGCGCGCCCAGCAGGCGCCCGGCCCGCTCCGCCACCTCGGCCGGCCCGTAGTCGGCCGCCCGGCGGCACCAGTTCTCCGCCTGCACCGGCTCCCCCCGGCGCAGCGCCAGCAGTGCCAGGCGCAGCGCCGCCCGCCCGTGCCCGGCGTCGGCCGCCCGGGTGTACCAGAGCATCGCCTGCGCCTCGCGGTCCTGCCGGGCCAGCAGCAGCCCCAGGTTGAAGGCGGCACTGCGGCTGCCGGCCTCGGCCGCCCGCCGGTACCAGCTCTCGGCGATCTCCAGCGCGCCGCGCTCGGCCGCCCGCACCCCCATCCGCACCTGCGCCCGCCGGTGCCCGGCATCGGCCGCCAGCGCGTACCAGTGCTCGGCCTCGGTGTCCGCGTCACCGCGCCGGTCCAGCACCGAGGCCAGCCGGAACGCGCCCTCCGCCGACCCGCCGGACGCCGCCTGCCGGTAGCGCTCCAGCGCGCCGGCCAGGTTGCCCCGCTGCTCCTGGGCGACGGCCAGTTGCAGCGCGGCCTCGCCGTGGCCCTCGGCGGCGGCCCGCGCGTACCACTCCTGGGCCTGCCGCTGCTCGCCGCGCCCGGCGTGCAGCACGCCCAGGTTGAACGCGCCGTCCACGCTGCCGGCCTCGGCCGCCTTGGAGAACCACGGCTCGGCGCCGGTCTCCTCGCCGCGCTGCAACAGCACCACGGCCAGCGCGTTGCAGGCCTCCCGGTGCCCGGCGTACGCGGCCCGGCGGTACCACTGCTCGGCCTGCTGGTCGCGGCCGGTGGCGACGCAGAGCAGGCCGAGGTTGAAGGCGCCGTTCTGGTCGCCCGCGTCCAGGGCGGTGCGGTACCAGTGCTCGGCCTCCTTGGACTCGCCGCGGCCGGCGTGCAGGGCGCCCAGCGCGTTGGCGGCGTTGCCGTCGCCGGCCTCGGCGGCCTCCCGCCACCACTCGGCGGCGGCGGCCAGGTCCCCGGAGTCGCGCAGCAGAAAGCCCAGCGCGCAGGCGGCCCGCGGCTCGCCGTTCTGTGCGGACTGCCGGTACCAGCGGGCGGCCTCCTCCAGCAGCGGCTGGTCGGTGGCGGCACGCTCCTCCAGCAGCACGCCCAGGCGCAGCGCGGCGCGGGCGTGGCCGCGGGCGCCGGCGGTGCGGTACCAGGCCTCGGCGATCTCCTTGTCCCCGGCGGCCTCGCGCATCCGGGCCAGCCGGTAGGCGGCCTCCCGGTGCCCGGCGTCGGCGGAGACCTTGAACCAGCGCTCGGCGCGCACGTCGCGCCGGTGCTCCATCAGGTCGCCCAGCGCGTAGGCGCCGAGCGGGTGGCCGTGGTCGGCGGCGAAGTGCAGCCAGTACTCGGCGGCCTCCTCCTCGCCCTGGTCGCGCAGTTGGAGCCCGAGCGCGTGCGCGGCGGGGGCGCTGCCGGCCACCGCGGCCTGGCGCCACCACTGGGCGGCCTCGGCGCGGTGGCCCTGCTGGTGCAGCAGCACGCCGAGGTTGTTGGCGGCGGCGCGCGTCCCGGCGGCCGCGGCGGCGCGCAGGTAGGGCTCGGCGTCCTCCAGGTCGCCGCGGCGCAGCAGCAGGGTGCCGAGCCGGCTGGCGGCGTCCGGGTCGCCGTCGTCGGCGGCCTGCCGGTGGCGGGCCTCCAGCGCGGCGCTCTCGCGGGCGGCCAGCGCGGTCTCGAAGCTGGTGGTGTCCAGGCCGGCCGGGTCGAGTGCGGCGGCGTTCGGGCCGTCGGCGGCGGCGCCGTCGGGCCCGTACGGGCGGACGGCGTCGGCGAACTGACGGGTGGGCACGCGGACCAGGCTGTCGGGGCCGTAGCCGGCGACCGGGGGGCGCTCGGACAGGCCGCTGGTGCGCTGGGCGGGCAGGGCTCCGGGGCGGCTCTCGGGGCTCTCCGCCCAGGCGTCGGTGTCCGCCTCGGTGGCCGCCGCGGACTTGGTGCCTGACCCGTTCTTGCCGATCAGCCTCATGCCGACTCCCGCTCCCCCAGAGTGTCGCGGCATCGTGCCCCGGCCCGCGGCCGGGGGGACCCCCAGGGGAGGTACCGGAACCGACGGCCGGTCAGCAGCCGCGCACCGTCCCCCATGTGTCCCATCGTCGCACCACCCGCAACCCGCGTACACCTGCCCCGGCCGAATTCGGGCGGGGCCGACCCGAAGCCGACGAAATTGCTTCGGCGCTTTGTCGATTTCCCGACACTCGGGCCCCACAAACCCCGTGCCGTCGTCGTTGGCGACGGTTGATGGTACCGGAGCGGTTCCCACCGCTTCGGGGGAAAAACGCCAGAGGCCCGGAGGAAGAATCCTCCGGGCCTCTGGCCACTGAGTAGCGGGGACAGGATTTGAACCTGCGACCTCTGGGTTATGAGCCCAGCGAGCTACCGAGCTGCTCCACCCCGCGTCGGTAGTTGAACCATAGCACGGGTGCGGGGTGGAACAGGAATCGGTTGCCGCAGCTCAGCGGGCTACGGCTGCGGCTACGGCTGCCCGGACGGCGATCCGGTCGGCGTCGCACCCGGGGTCGCACCCGGCGTCGGGGCCTGCACCGGGCTCCCGCCGCGGGCCGCCTCGGCCGCCTTCAGCGCATCGCCCAGCGCCTTCTGGGCGTTGCCGTAGGCCACCCAGTCGCCGTTCTTGAACGCGGTCTGGCTGTCGTTGTACGCCTTCTCCGCGTCCCCGAGCGCCTTCTGCAGCTCCGGCGAGATCGTCCCGCCCGGCGTCGCCGTCCCCGGACCGGTCGACGTCCCCGGATTGGTGGGCGTCCCCGGGTTGTTCGGCGTGGACGGCGCGGTCGGCGTGGTCCCCGGGGCCGCCCCGGCGAACACCTTCTTCAGCGCGTCCTCCAGGGTGTTCTCGAACGCCACGTTGTCGTTCCCGTACACCGCCAGCACCTTCTGCAGCGTCGGGTACTTGGCGCCGCGTCCGCGCACGTACACCGGCTCGACGTTGAGCAGCCCGCCGCCGACCGGCAGGGTCAGCAGGTTGCCGTACTCCAGCTCGGTGTCACCGCCGCTCTTCAGCGCGAAGATCTGCGAGGCCACCTCCTGCCGGGAGTTGAACGTCGACTGCACCAGGCCCGGGCCGGGGGCGCTGTTGTCCCCCGAGATCTTCAGGATGCGGATCTTCCCGTAGTCCGGTCCCGGATCGGCGTTGACGGCCATGAACGCGGCCAGGTTCGGGCGGCCGTTGGGCACGAAGGTCGTGGTCAGCGAGAAGCTCGCCGAGGTGACCTGCGGGTCCGGCATCCGCACCGTCACGTAGTACGGCGGCTGGACCTGCTTGGTGTCGCTGGTCGGGTCGACCGGGATCTGCCAGATGTCGCTGCCGTTGAAGAAGGAGTTGGCGTCGGTCACGTGGTACTGGCCGAGCAGGTCGCGCTGCACCTTGAACATGTCCTGCGGGTAGCGCAGGTGCGGCAGCAGCGTGCCCGGGATGTCCGCCTTCGGCTCGACGGTGCCGGGGAACGCCTTCATCCAGGTCTTCAGCACCGGGTCCTGGTCGTCCCACTGGTAGAGCTTCACCTCGCCGGTGTAGGCGTCCACCGTGGCCTTGACCGAGTTGCGGATGTAGTTGACCTGGTTGGCGACGGTCAGCAGCTCACCGCGCTGGTTGGTCAGCGAGTCCTTGGTCGCGGTGCCCAGCGTCGTCTTCGACGAGAACGGGTAGCCGTCCGAGGTGGTGTAGCCGTCCAGCACCCAGACCACCCGGCCGTCCTGCACCACCGGGTACGCGTCGGCGTCGATCGACAGCCACGGGGCGACCTTCTCCACCCGCTCCTTCGGCGTCCGGTTGTAGATCACCTTCGCGCCGTCGGTGATCGCCCCCGCGTACAGGATCTGCGGCTCGGCGAAGCGCACCGCGTACGCGGCCCGGGTGATCGGGTTGTCCAGCGAGACACCGCTGTTGCCGGTGTAGGTGTACTCCTTGTTCTCGCCGGTCTTGGTGGTGTAGTCGATCTCCTTGTTCGAGCCGCCGACGATCGAGTACGACGTCGTCTTCTCGCCGTAGTAGATCCGCTGCTGGTAGTCGCCCAGCGCGCCGGTGGCCGGCAGGCCGGACTCGGTGAACACCGGCTCGCCCTTGTCGCTGACCTGGTTGCCCTTGGCGACGACCGCGCCGTAGCCGTGGGTGTACTTGAAGTGGTCGTTGATCCAGTTGCGCTGCACGCCGTTGAGGTCCAGCTCGCGCAGGCCGATCACGGTGTCCTGCTTGTCCGTGCCGGAGCCGTAGCGGTCCACGTCCAGGGTGTTCGGGAAGGCGTAGTAGTTGCGCTGCTGCTCGATCGACTGGAAGGTCGGCGAGACGACGTTCGGGTCCAGCAGCCGGATGTCGGAGATGGTCTGCGCGTCCGGCTTGAGCGCCTCGGCCGTCGTCGACCCCTGCGGGCTGTACTGGGTGGTCTGCGCGTCCGCGATCCCGTACGCCTGCCGCGTCGCGTCGATGTTCTTCTGGATGTACGGCGTTTCCTTGGCCTGCTCGTTCGGCTTGACCTGGAACTGCTGCACGATCGCCGGGTACAGCCCGCCGATCAGCACCGCCGACAGCACCATCAGCCCCAGCCCGATCAGGGCCGGCGCCCAGGTGCGGCGCACCGGCGTCAGGAAGAACAGCAGCGCGCAGATGATCGCCACGAAGAACAGGATCGTCTTGGCCGGCAGGAACGCGTTGGCGTCCACGTAGCGCAGGCCGGTCCAGCCGGAGACCCCCTTGTAGGAGCCGGTCTTCACCGCCAGCGCGTACCGGTCCAGCCAGTACGCCACCGCCTTCAGCAGCACGAACACGCCCAGCAGCACCGCCAGGTGCCCCTGCGCGCCCGCGCTCGCCCGACGGCCCGGGCCCTGCAGCCGCAGCCCCCCGTACAGGTAGTGCACCAGCGCCGAGGTCAGCAGCGAGACGATCACCGCGCTGAACGCGAAGCCCAGCACGAACTCGTAGAACGGGAGGTCGAAGGCGTAGAACGAGACGTCCATGCCGAACTGGGCGTCCTTCTCGCCGAAGGGCGTCGCGTTCGTCCACATCAGCCAGGTCCGCCACTGGCCGGACGCCGCGGCGCCCGCCACCAGGCCGATCACCAGCGAGACCCCGATCAGCGCCCAGCGCTTGAACGGCGCCAGGCCCGACCGGTAGCGGTCCAGGCTCTGCTGCTCGACCGACATCGCCGACAGCGGCGGCCGCAGCCGGTGCGCCAGCCAGACGTTGAAGCCGACGATCACCGCCATCAGCAGGCCGAACACCGCGAACAGGCCGATCTTCGTCCACAGCTGCGTGGTGAACACCGAGGAGTAACGGACGGATCTGAACCACAGCCAGTCCGTCCAGAACCCGGCGAACATGACGAACAGCAGGAACAGCACCGCGAGCACGCCCAGGGTCAGCAGGGCCACCCGCGCCCGCCGGGAGGGCGGCCCTACCCTGCGCCGGAAACCCGGCCCTGAGCGTTCCGGCATCTGGAATACCACGGTGGCACCTCAGCTGTGTCGTCTGGAGTCAGTCGGTCTTCAGGGAAACTTAACCAGGCTTTGGCCGAGTTCCCACCGTTAGCAGACGGTTACGACGCCGTTCCCCGTCCCGGCCGCTCCCCGGCCCACCGGCGGCGCCCGGCGCCCGGGCCCCCGCCCGGCGTGTGAGGATTGAGGCATGTCCGACGCGTCCAATGCACTCAACACCCCCGGCTCCCCCGACGACGTCTCCAAGCTCCCCGCCGCCACCCCGCTCACCCGGGCCGCGCTGGAGATCGACGAGTACGCCGCCACGCTCGGCTGGGACCTCCCGGCCCGGCTGTTCGCCCTGGTGGACAGCACCGCCCTGCGCAAGGCCGACCCGAAGATCGCCGCCCAGCTCGGCCTCGGCGACGACGACACGGCCGGCCTCACCCCGGTCGAGCAGGACGAGCTGCCGGCCGGCATGGAGCTGGACAAGTTCCTCGGCACCATCGCCTGGCCCGACGCGGTGGTCGGCTGCGCCCTGGTCGTCGAGCGCCTGATGCTGCCTCCGGGCTCCGAGCAGACCCGCCCGCGCAACGCCAGCGACGCCCAGCTCGCCGAGTGGGTGGCCAACCACCCCAAGCGCGAGGAGGTGCGGATCACCGCCGCCGTGCTGCGCAACGGCAAGAAGGAGATCGCGCTGCGGCTGCGCTCCAAGGACGTCGCCCGCGAGGTGCTGACCGGCCCGGACCTGGTGCCCGGCCTGACCGCGGCGCTGCTGGCGACCTTCTCGTAGCCCCCGGCCGCCCCGGCGGCACCCCTTCACGTTCACCGCACTACGTCACGGCATTACTTCACGGCACTACTTCACGGCGCAGGACGGCAGCGCGGAGGTCTGCCCGGAGCGGATCTGCTCCAGCGACTTCAGCGCGCCGTCCAGCGTGTCCGTCTTGATCAGGTTCAGCCCGGACGGGACGTTCTTGGTCGCCTCGGCGCAGTTCGAGGACGGGGTGAAGAAGTACTCGGCGCCGGCGTCCCGGGCGGCGATCAGCTTCATCGATATCCCGCCGATCGGGCCGACCTTGCCGTCGTCGTCGATGGTGCCGGTACCCGCCACGAACCGGCCGCCGGTGAGGTCGCCGCCGGGGGTGAGCTTGTCGATGATGCCGAGCGAGAACATCAGTCCGGCGCTCGGCCCGCCGACGTCCTGGAGGCCGATGTCGATCTGGAACGGGTAGGTGTGCCGGATCGTGGTGCCGATGCCGACCACCGCGAGTTCCGCCCGCTCGGCCGGGGCCTTCGGGTCGAGGTCCTTGGCCCGCACGGTGGGGACGGTGACGTCGGTCCGGTCCCCCGGGTTGGCGCCGCCGTTGCCGGTCGCGTCCTTGACCCGCGGGACCACGGTGAAGACCACCGACTCACCCGGCTTGTGCCTGGTGACCGCGGCCACCACCTGCTCGGCCGTGCTGACCGGCGTGCCGTCGACGGCCACGATCTGGTCGCCCGCGTGCAGCCGGCCCTCCGCCGGAGCCCCCGCCGTGACCGATTTGATGATCAGCTCGGTGCCGACCGGGATGCCCATCTGGTTGAGCGCGGCGGTGCGGGCGCTGTCCTCGGAGGAGGCGAACTCCTCGGCGTTCTGCTTCTTGGCGTCGGCGTCCGTCTGCCCCTTCGGGTAGACGTTGTCGTGCGGCACGACCATCACGTCGTCGCGCAGCCACCCGACCACCGCGTTGACCAGGCTGGGCTCGTACTTGGCCCCGGTGACCTGGACGGTGGTCATGTTGAGGTGCCCGGTGGTCGGGTACGAGTCGCGCCCGGTGATGGTGATCACCGACTTGCCCCCCTGGTTGCCGAGCGTGTTGTACGTCGGCCCCGGACTCATCTCCGTGTACGGCACCTTCATCAGCACCGAGACGCAGAGCAGCGCTATGAGCAGCAGGGTGGCAGCGAGCATCGTCGCGGAGCGGCGTGGCATGCCTCGACAGTACGGGACGCGGATGAGCGGGCGCCCCCCGGGCTAGCGGCCGGAACCGTCCTCGGAGGCGGCGCTTCCGGCGGTGGTGCGTTCCATCGCGGCCATGAAGCGCCGGTGCTCGGCGAGCGAGGCCGGGTCCCCCGTGGCTCTCGGGGCACGCTGGGCCCAGCCCGCCCACAGGGCGGCGAGCAGGACGGCGATGACCGGAATGATCAACCAGGCGAGCGCACCCATATCAGTACTCCCAGCTCGTCGTGTCTATGAGCAGATTAACCACTCCGGCGGACAACGCGGCCGGCGCCGTCCGGGTTACGGGACGGCCGATCGGCTCACTGCCAGGGAGTATTCGGCCCACTGACCCAGACCCGTTCGAGTGAGAGCCCGGCCCGCCCGGCATGTTCGTCGCATTCCGTGCGCAGGTGGCCACTCTCCGCAGCCAATCGCCCTTTTCGGGTCCGCCCCGGTCCGATCCGGTCCGATCCACAGGGGCACCCGGGTCAGCAACTGCCGGCGCCGACCCACTCCTCCTCGCCGTCGGTGAAGACCTGGTGCTTCCAGATCGGCACCTCGTGCTTGAGGTCGTCGATCAGCCGCCGGGCGGCCGCGAAGGCCTCGCCCCGGTGGGCGCAGGACACGGCGACGATCACCGCCTTGTCGGTGATCTCCAGCCGGCCGACCCGGTGCACCGCGGCCAGCGCCCGCACCGGGAAGTCGGCGACGACCTTCTCGGCGATCCGGCGCATCTCCTGCTCGGCGGTGGGGTGGCAGCTGTATTCCAGCGCGGTGACCGACTTGCCGCCGTCGTGGTCGCGGACCGTCCCGACGAAGACGGTCGTCCCGCCGGCCGCGTCGTCGCCGACCGCCTCGTACACCTCGTCCAGCGAGAGCGGGGTGTCGCGGATGGCGAGCAGGCGGATGGGGTCGTGGTTCTCGGACATGCCCCCATGATTCCCCATCCCGGGTGGTTTGAGGCAAGCAGGTTCCGCATCACGATGGCGGGATTCCGCATCGTGAGAAAACCTGCCCGTCCCTCGGGGCCGCCGGTCTCAGAAGCGGCGCCGCTTGCGGGCCCGGCGCACCAGCGCGGCCGTACCGACCAGCGCCACCGTCGCCCCGGCCGCCCCCAGGCTGGTCGCGGCCTCCTTGCCGCCCAGCCGGCGCCCGGCCACCGCGTGCTTCCCGGCGACCTGGCCCAGCAGCTCGGCCAGCACCTGCTCGTTGCTGTGCTCCGGACGCCAGCCCGCCTCGTGCAGCCGGCTGCCGGACACCACCCACGGGTACATCGTGTAGGCCAGGTCCCCCGCCGGGGCCGGGGTCAGGCCCAGCCGGTGCAGCCGGGCCGCGGTGCCCAGCGCCAGCGAGGCCGGCAACTCCATCCGCCGGATCCCCGACAGCCGCTCCACGTCCTCCTGCTCCAGCCAGCCGTCACAGCCGACCGTCACCTCGCCCTCCACCAGGCCCAGCGCCGCGTACTCCAGCGCCGCCGCCAGGTCGTCCACGTGGCAGAACTGCCAGCACGGGCGGGAACCGGCCACCACCAGCAGCCTCGGCGCCTCGAAGTGCCGGGTCAGCACGGTGTCCACGCCGGGGCCGACCACCACCGCCGGACGCAGCACCGTCACCTGCAGCCCCGGGTGGGCGCGCGGCGCCCGGCGGGCCAGGCGCTCGATCTCCAGCAGGTCCCCAACCAGCGAGGCCTCCTCGGTCGCCCGCAGCTCGGAGTCCTCGGCCAGCGGCACCTCGTTGTCGGCCAGCGCGCCGTAGACCATCGCGGAGGTGCAGAGCACCACCCGGTGCACCCCGGCGGCCGCGGCCGCCGTCAGCACGGTCTGCGCGCCGCGCACGTTGTAGGCGCTGCGGGCGCGCGGATCCGACTCCATGCCGAAGTCCATCGCCAGGTGCACCACCACGTCCACCCCGGACAGCCGCTCGGCCACCGCGGGGTCGCGCACGTCCAGCACCCGCCACTGCACACCCGGCACCTCACCGCGCCGGTCGTCCACCGCCAGCACCCTGCGCACGTGCGGCGAGGCGACCAGACGGGCCGCGACCCGTTCGCCGATCACGCCGGCGGCACCGGTGACGGCCACGGTCAGCGGCCGTCCGCCGTAGGCTGGAGGCGGCGACGCCGTGATGTCCGGGGCGTCCTCGTCTCCGGTCAGCCCAGAGCGAACGTCCGAAGGCGGGGAACTCACCGACCATCCTCCACGGTTAGCTTATGTGCGTACGGACGTGTGTCACGTACGTCCATCCTGCCCGAGGCGAAGGCCCGGCGGTGCACCCGGCGCGGGCCTGCCGCACTGGAGCCGCCCACGAGTCCCCCACTCCGCTGGTGCCCCGGGCGGGCAGCACTTCCCGCCACACCCGTATGACGGCCGACCGGATCGAGGACCCCGTGAGCGACCTTCCCTTCGGATTCGGCGTTCCGCCCGAGGAGCCCGAGGACGGCAAGGCCAAGCCCGACAACGAGCAGCAGAAGAAGGACCAGGGCTCCGCAGGCTCCGACCAGAGCGGCGCGCAGCCGTTCGGCTTCGGCGCCGGCAACCCGTTCGGCGCGCTGTTCGGCATGCCCGGCGGCGGAGCCCCGGGCGGCCCCGGCGGGGCCGACAACCCGTTCGCCGCGATGTTCGGCGGCCTCAACCCCAACGACCTCGGCAGCGCGTTCCAGCAGCTCGGGCAGATGCTCTCGTTCGAGGGCGGCCCGGTGAACTGGGACCTCGCCAAGAACATCGCCCGCCAGAGCGTCGTCGCCGAACCCGCCGAGGGCAAGAGCAAGGACCGCTCGGTCAGCGCCGCCGAGCACTCCGCCGTCGCCGAGGCCGTCCGGCTCGCCGACCTGTGGCTCGACGGCGCCACCGAGTTCCCCTCCGGCGCCGGCACCGCCGTCGCCTGGAGCCGCGCCGAGTGGATCGAGGCCACCCTCCCGGTCTGGAAGGACCTCGTCGACCCGGTCGCCGAGCGGGTCGGCAACGCCATGGGCGGCGTCCTGCCCGAGGAGATGCAGGCCATGGCCGGCCCGCTGATGGGCATGATGCGCTCGATGGGCGGCGCCATGTTCGGCACCCAGATCGGCCAGGCGCTCGGCGCCCTCGCCGCCGAGGTGGTCGGCTCCGCCGACGTCGGCCTGCCGCTCGCCCCGGCCGGCAAGGCCGCACTGCTGCCGCAGAACGTCGCCGAGTTCGGCGAGGGCCTCAACGTGCCCGCCGACGAAGTCCGGCTCTACCTCGCCCTGCGCGAGGCCGCCCACCAGCGGCTCTTCGCCCACGTGCCGTGGCTGCGGGCCCACCTGCTCGGCGCCGTCGAGGCCTACGCCCGCGGCATCAAGGTCGACACCTCCCGGATGGAGGAGCTCGTCGGCCAGCTCGACCCGAACAACCCGGAGGCGCTCCAGGAGGCGCTGGCCGGCGGGCTGCTCCAGCCCGAGGACACCCCCGAGCAGAAGGCCGCGCTCGCCCGCCTGGAGACCGCGCTCGCGCTGCTCGAAGGCTGGGTCGACGCGGTCGTGCACGCCGCCGCCGAACCGCACCTGCCGCAGGCCGGCGCGCTGCGCGAGACCGTCCGCCGCCGCCGCGCCGCCGGCGGGCCCGCCGAGCAGACCTTCGCCACCCTGGTCGGCCTGGAGCTGCGCCCGCGCCGGCTGCGCGACGCCGCCCGGCTGTGGGCGCTGCTCGCCGACGCGCGCGGCATCGAGGGCCGCGACGCGCTCTGGCAGCACCCGGACATGCTGCCCACCGCCGCCGACCTGGACGACCCGGACGCCTTCGTGCACCGGGGCACCGGCGACCTGGAGGGCGGCCTCGACTTCGACGCGATCGACAAGCTGCTCGGCGAGGCCGCCGCGGGCGGCACCGCCGCCAAGCCGGACCTCACCAAGAACGACGGGCCGGCGAAGAGCGAGGAGCCGAAGCGGGACGGCGACGGCGACGGCACCGACGGAAAGGGCGAGCCCACCGCATGACGGCCACCGACACCGGGGCGATGTCCCTGCACGCGGACGCCGTGCGCACCCTGACCGGGTGGCGCCCCGCCGACGAGGAGCAGGACCGGCTGCGGCTCGACTACCTGGCGCACCTGGCCGAGCAGCCCGAGGGCCTGTACCGGTCCTGCCTGCCCGCGCACATCACCGCGAGCGCGGCGGTCGTCGACCCGGCGGCCGGGCGGGTGCTGCTCACCCTGCACCCCAAGGTCGGCATCTGGCTGCAGATGGGCGGGCACTGCGAGCCCGACGACCGGGACCTCGCGTCGGCGGCGCTGCGGGAGGCCGTCGAGGAGTCCGGCATCCCCGACCTGGCCCTGCTGGAGCTGGACGGCGTCCCGGTGCCGGCCAAGCTGGACCGGCACCGGGTCCGCTGCACCGGCAAGGACCGGCCGGAGAACACCCACCTGGACGTCCAGTACATCGCGGTGGCACCGGCCGGTGCGCAGGCGCTGATCAGCGAGGAGTCGCTGGACCTGCGCTGGTTCGACTACGACCGGCTGCCGGAGTTGACCGACCACTCGGTGCGGGACCTGGTGGCACGGGCCCGCCGGCTGACCAGCTGAGGTGAAACGCGAAGAGGGGGGGGGGGGGGGGGGGGGGGGGGGGGGGGGGGGCGCCCCCCCCCCCCGCCCCCTCTTTTCGTTCCCCGCATCGTTCCCCGCATCGTTCTCCTCGCCACCCTCTCCGCCGCCGCCTCCCGGCCGGGCGTCAAGCCGTCAGCCGCAGGAACAGGCCGGATCGGCATCCCGGTCGGCGTGCCGGGCGCCGGGGATGTGCGGCAGCCGGGCCGCCGAGACCACGCCCTCCAGGTAGCCGCGGGCCCGTTCCGTCCGGGGGTAGGCCTCCAGCAGGGCCCAGAACGCCGGGCCGTGGTCCGGCACCAGCAGGTGGGCGAGCTCGTGCAGCAGCACGTAGTCCAGGACGTACTCCGGCATGCCCTGCAGACGGTGGGAGAGGCGGATCGTCCCCTCGCTGGGGGTGCACGAGCCCCAGCGCGAGTTCTGGTTGGTGACCCAGCGGACCTGGGCGGGCCGGGCGCGATCGCCCAGGTAGGCGGCCGACAGCCCGCGCGCCCGGTCCATCAGCGCGTCGTCGCCGAGGATCCGGCGGCTCTCCTGGGCGGCGAGCTTCTCCAGCATCTGCGCGACCCAGCGCTGCTCCTCGGCGTGCGACATCCGGGCCGGGATCAGCACGATCGTGCGGTCGCCCTCGCGGTAGGCCGAGACGGTGCGGCTGCGACGGGCGCTGCGGCGCACTTCCACCCGGCCGCGGTCGTGCGGCTCCGGTGGCGCTGCGGCGGGTGGGTGCTGCGGCGACGCGGGCCTCGCCTGCTGATCCTGGTCCCGACGCCCACGCGTGCTGGGCGCCGCCACTTGCGACCCGGACGCTGCACGGGCACGCCGACGCGACGCCGGTGGATGGGAGTCCCGCTCGGCTGCCATGGCACACGACGTTACCCGGTACCACGGACAGAAGTCCGGTGCCGTGGCCGAAATCTTTCATGGAGTGATCGGGAACGAAAAGTCGACGGCGGATGTCCGGAAACCGGCGCCGGAGCGGATGGGCGGTTATCCACAGGGTCTGCGAACAGATGATGTGATCATGAGCCTGGGCCTGTGGATAACTTTGCTCACGACGTCGGCGCGATGGGGCATGCTGCGGTCAGCCGTCCGGAAACGATCGGAAGGGAGATCGCCGTGCGCCTCGTACTGAAGCCCGCCCTGTCCCGCAGCTGGCGGGACTCCGACACCCTGCAGTTCGGGACCATCACCCGCTACGCCGGGGTGCTCGGCCAGGCCGACAAGACCCTCTGCGACTTCCTCGGCCTGGTCGACGGGACCAGGGACCGCCCCGAACTGCTGGAGGCCGGCGAGCAGCTCGGCCTCGGCCGGGAGCCCGCCGACGCACTGCTGACCGACCTGGAGGAGACCGGGTTACTGGACGACGCGGAGGCGGCCGGCACCGCACTGGCCCGCTTCCCCCAGCCCCACCGGGACCTGCTCGGCCCCGACCTCGCCTCGCTGTCCCTGGTCCACTCCGGCCCCGGCGCCGCACCGGCCGTCCTGGCCCGGCGGGCAGGCGCCCGGATCGAGGTCCGCGGCGCGGGCCGGGTGGGCGCCGCCGTGGCGGCCGTGCTCTCGGCCGGCGGGGCGGGCACGGTCACCGTGGTGGACGGCGGCCGGGTGCGCCCCGGGGACTGCTCCCCGGCAGGACTGCCGCCGGGGGACGTCGGGCGGCTGCGGTTGACGGCCGCCCGGGAGGCCGTGCAACGGGCGGCGGGCCGACCACTGGTGCCCGTGCCCCGGCGAAAGCCCGACGGGCCGCCGCCCGACCTGGTGGTGCTCGCGCCCCGGGACGGGAGCGGGGCGTTCGCCGGCGGGACGTACGAGGCCCGACTGCTGCTCCGGGCCGGGGTGCCGCACCTGTACGTCGGAGTGGTCGAGGAGTTCGGGGTGGTCGGGCCCCTGGTGCTGCCAGGGGTGTCGGCCTGCGGACACTGCCTGGTCCTGCGCCGGGAGGACGAGGACGCCGGCTGGCCCCGGATCCTGGCCCAGCTGGCGGACGGCGGGCCCGGCCGGGCGCGCACCCCGGCCTGCGACACGGCCCTGGCCACGATGGTGGCCGGCCTGGCGGCGCTGCACGTCCAGGTCCACCTGGACGGCGGGCGGCCGCCGAGCGTGGACGGGTGGTGCGAGGTGTCGGCCGGCGAAGGGATGCCACGACGTCTGCGACTGCGCGGACACCCGGACTGCGGGTGCCTCTGGCAGCCGCAGCCACCGAGGTGAGGAGGAGAGGAACCTGCCGGGCGCGGGCCTGGCCGAGGAGAGAACCTACCGGGCGCGGGCCCGGCGGCTGCGAGGCTCGGCAGCCGCCCGGCCCCACGCCACGGCGGACCGGGCCGGCGCCCGGCCAGGTGAGCCCATGGCCAGGTGAGCCCATGGCCAGGTGAGCCCATGGCCAGGTGAGCCCATGGCCAGGTGAGCCCATGGCCAGGTGAGCCCATGGCCAGGTGAGCCCATGGCCAGGTGAGCCCATGGCCAGGTGAGCCCATGGCCAGGTGAGCCCA
>NZ_JBWKER010000093.1:0-17931 GCF_056435345.1 Kitasatospora sp. NPDC043950 | reverse complement strand
GCCCCCCCCATCCGCCGCCCCAGCCCCCCCCACCTCCACCCCCCTACCCCCCCCCCCCCCCCCCCCCCCCCGTGGGTCGCCCGCATCCCCCCCGGAGGGGACCCCCCCGCCGTGCCGGGGCGAACTGCCCTCGCCCCGACGGGACTTACAGCGAGGGGTCCTGCATCAGGATCGCCTGATAGAGGTGGTGGAGACGACGACTCGGTTTGAGCCCCAACTCGTCGTCGAGCCACTTCCGGGTGCGGTGGAAGATGTCGACGGCCTCCGACTGCCGGCCGCACCGGTAGAGGGCGATCATCAACTGCTCGCTGAACCGCTCGCGTTCCGGGTACTGGGCGAGCAACTGCTTCAGCTCGGCCACCACCGCCCCCGCCTCGCCCGCTTGCAGCTGCGCCGAGATGAGGTCCTCCCGCGCGGTCTTGCGCTGCTCGTCCAGACGCAGCGCGACGGCCCGGCACCAGGGCCCGTCGCTCGTGTCGAGCAGGGCCGGTCCGCGCCACATCGCGAGCGACTTGCGGAGCGTGTCCATCGCTTCGTACGGCCGGTCGCTGACCAGCCCCGCGCCTTTCTCCGCCGTCCGCAGGAATCGGTACGCGTCGACCGCGTCCTCCGAGACGTTGAGCATGTAACCGTTGTCAACCGTGCGGATGAGTTCCTGGTCCGGCCCCTCCAGACCAAGTTCCGCCAACGACTTGCGCATGCGTTTGACATTGGCCTGCAAGGCGTTGCGCGCGTTCTTGAGCGGCGCTTCCCCCCACAGCTCGTCGATCAGTTCGTCGAACGCGACCACCTGGCCGGCGTTGAGCGCCAGCATGGTGAGCATCACGCGATTCTTCTTCGCCCGTAGACCTACGGTGCGCTGACCGTCGCCGATCAATAGTGGGCCTAATATGGAGATGTACACCAAATTCCCCGTCCCTAGCGGTGAACTCCAGCCACAAGCCTTTCTCCTGTGACCTCGGCCCGGCCACCGCCAACAGTGGTCGACGTGTTTGGGGTGGCCTGACAAAGGGGAAAAGCCTGGGTATCATTCGCGCTGGTCAAGTATCGGACACGCCTGGGTCGTCCGGCCATGTACCTTCGTACATGAGTTGATGAACCTGCGCCACCAACCCCACCTGAAGCCGCGACTCCACTCCCAGTTTCGCGAGGATGTTGGCGACGTGCGCCTTCACCGTGCGCTCCGTGACGTGCAGTCGGGCGGCGATGCCGCGGTTGGAGTGTCCGGCACCGATCAGGTCGAAGACCTGCCGTTCCCGTCCGGACAGCGTCCCGACCCGGGTGAGTTCGTTGCGCCAGCGCGCCGAGGCGAGGCTGCCGTCACTGTGCATGGCCACCCCCCTGACCGCCCCCTGCTTCCCCGTGGTGCGTCCGGCGGCAGTTGCGCCCCCCCGTCACCGGGAAGGTCGTTCACGTGCCGACGAACGCGCATGCGATTCTACAACTCCCGTAACAAACCACCACGGGACAGTCGGCGTCAAACCCCTTGCCACGACTGGTTGTGGCCGGTGCCTGCACGAAACGCACACGAAAAGGGCCGGGGAAGGGGCTAAGCCCTTCCCCGGCCGTCGAGTTGGACGGGTCCCGTGTTACGGGAGGGTCGTGCGCGCCGCCGAGGCCGCCGCCGCCGCGGCCACGATGGCCGGCATCCGCGGGGTCCGGGTCGTGGTCTGGCGCGCGAGCCGCGAGGGCCAGAAGGTCTTCCAGCCGAGCAGGGTGACCACGGCCGGCAGGACGACGATCCGGATCACCGTCGCGTCGAGCAGCACCGCGCAGGCCATGCCCACCCCCATCTGCTTCATCTCGATGAAGTTCAGCGAGGCCAGCAGGGCGAACACGCAGACCATCACCACCGCGGCGCTGGTCACCACGCCCGCCGTGCGGGTGATGCCCTGCTCGACCGCCTCCTTCACGGAGAGCCCGCCGCGCGCCGCCTCCCGGATCCGGCTGACCACGAAGACGTGGTAGTCCATCGACAGGCCGAGCAGGATCACGAAGAGCATCAGCGGCAGCCAGGCCACCACCCGGCCGGTGGACTCGAAGTGCAGCAGGTCCTCCGCCCAGGTGTGCTGGAAGATCAGCGCGAGCAGGCCGAAGGAGGCCGCCGCGGACAGCAGGTTGAGCACCACGGTGATCAGCGCGAGCATCACCGAGCGGAACGCGACGGTCATCACCAGGAAGGTCAGGACCAGGGCCACCCCGAGCACCCAGGGCATCTTGTGCATGACGTTCGCCCGGTAGTCGACGTCGAACGCGACGTCGCTGCCGCCGACCGCGAACTCGGCGCCCGCGACCGTGCCGAGGGTCTGCGGGGCGAGGTCCTGGCGCAGCCGGGCCAGCGAGGCGCGGGCCTGCGGGGAGCCGCTGTCGAAGTGGGTGCCGATCGCGATGGTGGCGACCGTGCCGTCGGGGGAGGTGCGGACGGTCGGCGCCGGGTTGTGCACGAAGAGGGCGTCCTGCGAGGCGCGTTCGACCAGCGCCTCCACCGCGCCGCCCAGTTCCGCCGTCCGGTCGGCCGGGACCTTCACCGCGACGGTGTGGGTGTCGGCCTGGCTCGGGAAGGAGTCGGTCAGCCGCTCGTTGGCCTGCATCGCCGGGATCGACCGGGGCAGGTCGTCGATCCCGGTGGCCTTGAGCTTCAGGCCGAGGGCGGGCAGCGCGAGGACGAGCAGCGCGCCGACTGAGAGCACCAGCGCGATCACCGGGTGGCGCAGGGCGGGCTTGAGCATGGTCGACCACAGCCGCGGCTTGACCCCGCCCTTCTGGGTGAGCCGCCACACCAGCGGGACCCGCGGCGCGTCCAGGTAGCGGCCGAACCGGGACAGCATGGCCGGCAGCACGGTCAGCGAGGAGGTGATCGCGATGGCGACCACCAGCACCGCACCGGTGGCCATCGACTCGAAGGCGATGTGCCCGGCGAGGTAGAGCGCCCCCATCGAGATCATGACGACCACGCCGGACACCAGCACCGAGTGCCCGGAGGTGGCGGCCGCGATCTCGATGGCGTCGATGTTGTTGGCGCCCAACGCCCGCTCCTCGCGCTGGCGCTTGAGGTAGAACAGCGAGTAGTCGACCCCGATGGCCATGCCCATCAGCACGATGACGTGCGTCACCGGCCCCGGGTCGGGCACCAGTTGGGAGGCCACCCCCCACAGGCCCAGCCCGGCGAGCACCGAGGACAGGCCGAGGACGACCGGGACGCTCGCGGCGACGATCGCGCCGAAGACGAAGACCATCACGAGCAGCGTCACCGGCAGGCTCAGCACGGTCGCCTTGCCGAGGTCCTTGCTCAGCATCTCGTTGAGCCCGGCCTTGATCGAGCCGGCGCCGACGAGTTCCATCCGCAGCTCGGTGTGCGACGCGTGGGTCCTCGCCACGGTGTCGATGAGCGGCTGCACCCGGTCGGCGGAGGTCTCCGGATCGCCGTCGAGGGTCACCGGGACGAGCAGGGCCGAGCCGTCCGGTGCGGGCACCGGGGCGTCGATCGAGCTGATGCCGGGGAGGGCCTTCAGGTCGCGGGTGGCGTCCGAGGCCGCGGACTGCGCCTGGACGGGGTCGAGCCGGCCGCCGCCCCACGGGGTGATGAGGACGTTCTCCACCGCGCGCTCCTGGAGGCCGCCGCTGCGGGCGATCGCGGCCGCCCGGCCGGACTGGCCGATGGCGAGGTCGGAGGTGGTGGCCTGCCGGGTGCCCGTGACGCCGCCGACCACGAGGGCCGCCACGACGAACGCCACCCAGAGCGCGATCGCCCACCAGGGGTGGACGGCGCTCCACCGAGCGGCCCTGGTGATCACGTTCCTGCCTTCCACGATCACGTTCCCCTCCTCAAAAGAAATGCCCGGATCAAGACACGGGCCTGACTTATGAGTCCGGCCGGTGCGGTGCGGCGTTCGCCTGCATCACTGAATCTAGTGACGCTTCGACGCATGATCACGGGTACAACTTCGACGATTGGAGGGGGAGTTTCTTCTACTTGACAGCCGACCCGAGAGGGCTGCCGCCGGATTCCCCGGGCGGAATTTGATACCACATCCGCCGGGACACGTTAAAGGGCCCGTCGCCGATCAGTGCGACGGACCCCGCGTATTCCTCGGGCAGCGGCAGGTCGGTGACTCTCCACGGCCCGGGCAACGGCCCGGAGCGTGCGTACACGGTGGCTTCCGGTCCGTCGTGGGCGACCGGGATCCCCATGCCCTGGGTGAGTCTGGCGCCCGAGGCCTTCACGCACGCCTCCTTCCTGGTCCACAGCCGGGTGAAGGCGTCGGGCCCGTCCCGGGCGACCAGCTCCCGTTCGTCCGGGGGGAAGAAGCGACCGGCCAGCCGGGCGGTGTCCAGCTCGGCACGGGCCAGCTCGACGTCCACGCCGACCGGCCGTGATGCCAGGGCGAGCAGGGCGATCTCGCCCGAGTGGGACAGGTTGAAGTGCAGGCCCGGCGCGTCCTCGACGGCCGGCTTCCCCCACGGGCCGCGGCTGAAGCGCAGCCCGGCCGGGTGGCGGCCGAGACGCTCGCCGAGGACGATCCGGGTGGCGGCGTGCGCGAGCACGAAGCGGCGCCGCAGCCCGGGCAGCTGTCCGCTCCGGGCGCGGGCCCGCTCCTGCTCGTCGAGCAGTTCCTCCAGGTGCGGCGGGTACCCGTCCGGGGCGCCCCGGACGGCCTCGCCGCCCGGCCGGTCCGGGTGCTCGCCACCGGTCAGCGGAATCTGCCAGATCTCGACCGTGTCCCGACCGACCGGTTGTTCTGTCCCGTTCAGAACCGGCCCACCTTTCCGGTGTGCAGCCCCTGGAACAGATTCAGCTTCTGGATGTTCCGTGTCCCCTCCATGAACTCCACGCCCCGTGCGTCCCGGGCGAGTTTGTCGAGGAGCGGGTGGTCCAGCCGCGCGCCGGGCCCGAAGAAACCCGGCGCGCGCATCGTGACGTCCTCGGCGAGTTCGCAGGCGCGGGCCTTCGCGGCCGAGGAGAGGTGCCCGGCGGCCGGCCTGCGGTCCACCGCGAGGGCCGCCCGGTAGGTCAACTGGCGGGCCGCGTCGATGCGCTGGCCGAGCGACTCGAACAGCTCGCGCTCCGCGCCGCGCAGTTCCCGGCGGTTCTCGGCGACGTAGTCGTGGGCGGCCCGGGCGATACCGAGGGCGATCGCGGCCACGCTCGGGCGGAGCTGGTTGAAGACCGAGACGATGCTCCACATCCCCCGCCGGGTCGGCGGCAGGTGGGCGCCGAGCACCCGTTCGGCGGGCACGTGCACCCCGTCGAGGGTGATCCGGGTCAGCTGGACGCCGCGCAGGCCGAGGGTGGGCAGCGGCTCCGCCCGGAAGCCGGGGTCGGCGGTGTCCACCAGGACGGCCAGCACGCCGAGCCGCTCGGTGCCCGCGACCCGCGCGAACACGGCGCCCAGGTCGGCCCGGGCGGCGTTGCCGACGTAGCGCTTCTCGCCGTCCAGGACGTACGAGCCGTCGCCCACCGGGGTCAGCGTGGTGGTCATCTCGCCGATGGCCGAGCCGCGGTCGGGCTCGGTGAGGCCGAAGCAGGTCCAGCGGGGGCGTTCGGCGAGCCGGCCGTACACCCAGTCCTTCTGCGCCTGGCTGCCGAGCACGCTCAGCAGCACCCCGCACATCGAGGCGCCGGGCGCGCCCAGCATCATTCCGGCGTCGCCGCGCGCCAGTTCCTCGCTCACCAGGACCCGCTCCAGGGTGGCCAGGCCGTGCGCGGGGCCGGCACCGGCCTCGGCGGACGCCCGGTCCCACTCCGGCGGCACCTGGTGGCCGGCCAGGAAGCGCACGGCGGGCAGGTCCAGGAAGCGGTGGACGGCGTCCGGGTCCCGGTCGAGGTCGAGCGCGCCCGCCCGCAGGTCTTCGGCCCACCGCCGCACGTACCGGTGCGTGGTTTCCAGCGGGCCGGGCAGGCTGATCACACGTTCCCCTTCCGGGAGTCGACGTTCTGTGCCGTGTCCCCGGCCGGCCCCGGCCAGCCGCAGTACACGTCGGCGAGGAGCTCGGAGGCGTACGCCGCCCGGCCCGGCCCCTCGGCGGTGAAACCGTACGCCCCGAGCAGCCGCAGCAGCGCGCGGTCGGCCTGGGTGATCTGGGCCTGGAGGCGGGCGAGGGCCGGGCCGTCCAGGGGGTGGGCGGGGGCCGACGGGGAGTCGTCCGGCCCCTCGGCGAGGTCGTCGAGGACGCCCTCGATCTCCAGGTGGTCGATCAGCACGTCGGCGAGCGCGCCCTTGACCAGCTGTTGCAGCAGCAGCGAGGAACCCTCGACCTGGCGGCCCGCGAGGTAGGCCAGGCAGGCCTCCCGCAGCCGCTCGGACGCGCCGAGCCGCAGCCAGGCGAGGCCGGTGCCCCAGTCGTGGGCGTCGGGGCCGGCGGGGGCCCGATCGCCGCCGGCGGGGCCCAGGACGGCCAGGCCGGGCACCGGATCCCGGCCCCCGTCCCCGTCCTCGTCGTCGCCGAACTCGGAGTACTCGCCGAGGAGTTCGCGCGGGACCACGGCGTGCCCGCGCGGGCCGCGCGGTGCCACCCCGGGGGACAGCGCGCGGGAGAGCAGGGTCAGTGCGGGGACGAGGCCGTCGTTGCGCGCGCTCGTCCGGGCCTCCTGCCAGTGCTCGCGCACCTCGGCCGGAACCGTCATCGGACCCCCAACTCCCCCGTGTCGAGTGTGCAGTAGGCCAGGAATCCGCGTTCCCGGTCGTAGTCGGCCACCACCACCGGGCGGTCCCGGTCGGCGGCGGCGAGCAGGGCGGCCCAGCCGCCGGTGGCGGGCTGTCCGGCCGCCACCTTGGTCCACGGACCGCCGTGTGTCGGAAGTTCAGCACAGCCGTCGGACAGGCCGGAGCCGGTGACCAGCGCGGCCGAGGTGTCCCAGCCGGCGAACAGCCCCGGCTCCGGGAGGCCCTGGGCCGCGCCGCCCAGCGGCGCGTCGCCGCCGTCCCAGTGGATCAGCAGCGCGACCGCGGCGTCCGCGTGGACGGCGCTCTGCCCCGTCGCGGGCAGCGGGAACGGCTGGGTGCCCTGGTCCACGACCAGCAGCAGCAGCCGCGACCAGCCGCACCGCCGGGCGTACTCCACGGCGACCCGCAGCGCGCTGAACGGCGCCAGGACGCCCTGGTCGGACAGGGCGAAGGAGAGCGGCTCGCCCGGCAGCCGCCCCTTCACGCAGGAGGCGACCAGCTCGGCGTGGTCGAAGTCCGGTGCGGAGTAGGCGACCACCACCACCTCGGGGCACTCCTCGGCGGTCAGCGGGCCCAGCGCGTCGAGCGCGCCGTGGGCCAGCTCCACCGAGGTGCGCCGCCCCGAGGCGGCGAACTGCTCGCGGTCGAAGTCCGCGCCGTAGAGCGCCCCGAGCTCGCGGTAGAAGTCCTCCCGCGCGGCCTCCGGCCGGTACGGCGCGCCAGGCCCCGGCGGGGTGTGGGCGCCGGCCCGGATCAGCCGCGGCAGGACCGCCGCCGGGGCCGGGCCGGGCGTGCCGGGCGGGCCGTCCGCGCCGGCCGGGGCCGGACGCCGCACGGGCGCAGTCGCGCGGAACATGCTTAGGCGCTCGCTTCCGCGGCGACGAAGCCGGCCAGCGAGCCCACGGTCTCGAAGTGGGTCATGTCCAGCTCGTCGGCGTCGAACTGCACGTCGAGGATCTCCTCGATGGTGATGAGCAGTTCGAGCGCGCTGCTGGAGTCCAGGCCCAGCTCGTCGAAGAGGCGGACGCCCGGGTCGGCGCCGGAGACGTCCTTGTTGAGGACCTCCGACAGGCCCTTGCGGACGGCGTCGACGTACTTCACGTCGGCCACGGTGTTGGCGGTGTCGCTCATGGTGTTCTCCTCGGGCTGGTCCCGGCCGTGGGTCGGCCGGTCGGTGGTCAGTTCTGGTCGTCGCCGGGGGCCGCGTACAGCCGCTGGCGGCCGAGCATGGCCTCGACGTCGTCGCGCTCCCGGATCAGGTGCGCCCGCCCGTCCAGGACGAGCACCTCCGCCGGGTAGCCGTGGCTGAGGAAGTGCACCGGCGAGGCCGTCGGCCCGTACGCGCCGGAGCGCTGCACCCCGATCAGCTCGCCGGCCCGCAGCGCCGGCATCGGCACCTTCTTGCCGATGACGTCGTTGGGCGTGCAGAGCGGACCGGTGATGTGCCAGGGCTCGGTGGCCGGCTCGTCCAGCCGCTCCAGCGCGGCCATCGGGAAGTTGCGCTTCACGTACGAGCCGATGCCGACGGCCGCCATGTGGTGGTTGGTGCCGCCGTCGGTGACCGCGAAGTTCTCGCCCATCGAGGTCTTGGTGTAGCGCACCCGGGTGACGTAGGTGCCGGACGCGGCGACCAGGAAGCGGCCCAGCTCCATGATCATGCGGGTGTCCGGGTGCCGGGTGCGGAAGTCCGCGATCAGCGGGTTGAGCCCGGCGGTCAGCTCGGCGACGTCGAGGTCCTTCTCGTTGTCGAAGTAGGCGATGCCGAGGCCGCCGCCGACGTCGACCGTCTCCAGCGGGAAGCCCAGCTCGGTGGAGAGGCGCTCGGCCAGCTCCAGGATCCGCCGGGTGTTCTCGACGACGGACTCCTCGATCAGGATGCGGGTGCCCAGGTACACCTGGACGCCCATCAGCCGGATGTTGGGGTAGCGGCCGGCGAGGTCCTTGCCCTCGGCCAGCAGCAGCTCCTCGTCGGTGCCGAACTGGCGCGGCTTGCCGCCCATGGTCAGGCCCGAACCCTTCACCGAGAAGCTCGGGTTGACCCGCAGCGCGACCCGGGCGGTGATCCCGCGCTCGCGGGCCACCTCGTCGATCAGGTCCAGCTCGCCGATCGACTCGCAGACGATCGCGTGGATGTCCTCGTCCAGGCAGGCCGCCACCTCGCCGCGGCTCTTGCCCGGGCCGAGGAAGATGATGTCGCGCGGCTCGACCCCGGCCCGGCGGGCGGTGACCAGCTCCGTCAGCGAGGACACCTCGGCGCGCGAGCCCAGGCTGTGCAGCAGCGCGCAGACGGAGATGTTGGGGTTCGCCTTGAGCGAGTAGAAGACCTCCAGCGCCGGGTGCAGCGCCTCGCGCAGCCCCTGGAAGCGGGTGGTGATCTCCTCGCCGTCGTACAGGTAGAGCGGGGTGCCGAACTCCTCGGCGAGCTCGGTGATCCCGAGGCCCTGCACCTCGAATGCGACGCTCACGGTCAGCTCCGTTCCGGGTAGGCCGCGAGGCGGCGGGTGATGTCGGTGTCGAGCGCCTCGATCTCCTCGTCGGAGGCACCGACGAGCACGCCGTACAGCCGGCCCTCGAAGCCGTCCGCTTCGGTGTCGGCGGCGGTGCCCGCGGCGGCGTTCACCGTGGCGTAGTTGTTCACGAACAGGCCGCGCGGGCGCGGTCCCCGCTCGGTCAGCAGCAGCCCGTCCAGCACCTCGGCCAGTTCGGCGAAGGGCAGCGGGCGGGTCAGCCGCAGCGGGAAGTGCCGGGCGACGGCGACCTCGTCGGCCCCGGCCAGGCCGCCCTCGTGCACCACGTTCTGGTACGTGGACATGTTGTTGCGGGCGTTGATCTCGATGACCGGGTACAGGCCCTCGTCCGGGTCGACCATCGCGTCGACGCCGACCACGCCGTAGTAGCCGTCGGCGGCGAGCCGCTCGCCGAGCCGCAGCGCCGTCGCCCCGATCTCGGCGACCTGCCCGTCGGTCAGCCGGGCCGGGATCCGGTGGCCCTTGTGGACGCCGCCCTCGGTCAGCAGCTCCTTGACGAAGTCGAAGTGCGTGGAGCCGTCCCGGCCCACCGTGAACTGGTAGTTGAGGTCGCAGCGCTTGGCGACCCACTCCTCGATCACCAGCGCGGTGCGCGGGGCCCCGCCCGCGGCCTTGGCGGCGCGCTCGGCCTGCTGGACCGCCATCCGGTGCAGCCGGCCCAGCCGGGCCTCGGAGTCCAGCACGACGATGCCCTTGCCGGACACGCCGAACGCGTCCTTCAGCACCACCTTGCGGCCCGCCGCCAGCAGTTCACCGGCCGCGGCCACCGCCTCGGCCAGTTCCTCCAGCGTCTCGCAGGCCCAGCCGCGGGCCTGGCGGATGCCCAGCTCGTCGGAGAGCCGGCGGCTGTACACCTTGCTGTTGACCCGCTTGCAGACCGCGGCGGTCGGCGCGCCCAGCCGCAGCCCGGTGCGCTCGGCCAGCTCCTCCTCGACGGTGGAGATGCCGTGCGCGGTCAGCCGGGCGCCCTCGGCGGCGACGGCGGACAGCGCGCGCAGCAGCTCGGGGTCGGCGAGGGCGTCCTCGCTGACGGTGCGCTGCGGGTCCTGGCCGGCCACCACGTGCACGGTGGGCAGCTCCAGGCCGAGGCCCTCCAGGTAGCCGCGGTAGCCCTCGTCCAGGGCGGTCTTCAGCACGACGTGGTCGTCCTTGTCGCCGAGCAGCAGCGCGAACTCGTCCATGCGGTTCACCACCGCGCTGCCCGCGTGCGAGGCGACCCGGGGCAGCGCGGGCTCGCCGAGCGCCCAGTGGTTCTCCACCTCGAAGTTGCCCAGGAACACCAGCGGGGTGTCCGCGGACCCGGTCACGGCGCGCTTGAGGCGCGCGCTGAAGCCGGAGGACGGTAGATGCATGTCGACCTCGTCATTTCTCGTGTGCGCTCGGGCGCGGTGCGGCGGGTGCGCGGGTACTGCGGTGCTGCGGTGGTGCGGGTGCGCCGGTACTGCGGGGGACGGCCGATCCGGTGGGCGGCCGTCAGTGCTCCAGGACCATCGCGGCGAAGGTCGCCCCGAGCCCCACGCTGGTCATCAGGTAGCGGTCGCCGGGGCGCAGCCGCCCCAGCTCGGTGGCCTTCTGCAGGTTGATGAAGGGGTCGGCGCAGAAGCAGTGCCCGGTCTCGCCGACCAGGTCGAGGAAGACCTTGTCGAGCGGCAGCCCGAGCGCCTTGCAGACGCCGATCCACGACAGCCGGTTGACGTTGTGCGGCAGCACGAGCGCCAGCTCGTCGAGGCCGCAGCCGGCCTCCTCCAGGGCGGCGCCGATCACCTCGCACAGGCCGGGCCCGTACAGGTCCTGGAACTCCTTGGCGGCGGCGTCGCCCATGATGAACTCGTCGCCGAACTGGGTGTGGGTGCGCGTCGCGTAGCCGAGCATCCGGTCGGAGCCGGCACGGTCCGCGCTCACCAGGAAGGCCACGGTGCCCTCGCCCATGACGGTGACGTCCGGGATGGACTGCGTCCGGGTGGTGCACGCCTTCTCCCCGGCCAGGACCAGGGCGAGCGCGTTCGGATCCGGGTCGGCGGCTAGCAGGGTGCCCGCCAGGTCCAGCGCGAGCAGCCCGGAGGCGCAGGCGTGGTGCGAGACGACGAAGCCGGCGGCGTGCTCCAGGCCGAGCTCGACCTGGATCGGTCGGAGCGAGGTCATCGGGTACGGCAGCGGCGACGGCATCGTGCGGGCCTGGAGGACGTACTTGACGCGCTGTTCCTGCCCGCGCAGCTCCACCAGCTTGGTCGCGGCGCGCAGCAGCAGCTCGGTCTCGGTGGCCGCGGGGTCGCGGCACACCTCGGAGAGCCCGTAGAAGCGCTGGTAGCGCCGGAGCTGCACATCCGTCAGCTGGAGTTCCTGTTGGAAGCGCGCGATCGGGATGGTGTCGGGAAGACAGCTGGAGACTGCCGTGATCGACGTCATGCCAACTACAGTCGCCTGGAGCGCTGACGCTTAGCTGACGCTGCGCTGACCACCGCCGGCGGGGCCGGGGCGCGCTCCCCGTGGACGCCGGGGAGGTCCGGCCCGCAGGCGTGGTCGACCGTCCCGTACCGCCGGGCGGAAACGACCGGAGGGGTGGGCCTTTCGGCACACCCCTCCGGATCGGATCAGGTCCTACTCGTCGTCGGCCCCGCCGAGGTCGCCGAGGTCGGTGCCGTCCGGGGTGCCGCTGATCGCGTACCCCTGGCGGCGCGCCTCGTAGCAGGCCACCGTCGCGGCCGCCGACACGTTCAGCGAGCCGACCCGGCCCAGCTGCGGCACGAACACCACCTGGTCGCAGAGCGCCAGCGCGTCGGGGGTGATCCCGCGGTCCTCGTGCCCCAGCACGAAGGCCACCGCCGGGGTCAGTTCGGCGGCGAACATCGGCACCGCCTCGTCCGCCAGCTCCAGGCCGACCACCTTGAAGCCGTCCGCCTTCGCCGCCGCGACCGCCTCCGCGACCGTCGGGAAGTGCTCCACCTTCAGGTACTTGTCGGTGCCCATCGCGGCCTTCTGCGCGCCCGAGGAGCGCACCGACGGGGTCTCCCCGGCCAGGTACAGCTTCTCGGCGCCCATCGCGGCCCCGGTCCGGACCACCGAGCCGACGTTGAACGGCGACTGCAGGTTCTCCAGGATCATCGCGAGCCGGAACTCGTTGCTGCGCCGCCACGAGCGGTGCAGTCGCTTCAGTTCGGTCCCGCGCAACTGCTTCACGACGACGTTCCCCGTCCACTCTCCGTGCCCTCGCCCGGCTCCGGGCGGGGTCGTGCTTCCAGAATCCGGAACCCGTTGACCGACGCGACCCGGGTGGTCGGGTAGCCCTGCTCGTTCAGCCACTTCTGCAGCGAGTCCGAGCCCAGGTGCTTCTGCACCACCAGGAACGCCGAGCCGTCCGGGGTCAGCCGGCCGAGCCAGTGCGTGAGCAGCCGGCGCAGCGCGGCCTTGCCGATCCGGATCGGCGGGTTGGAGTAGATGGTGGCGAACCGCACGTCCTGCGGGACGTCCTCGGGCAGCGCGGCCTGGACGTTGCCCAGCCGCAGCGCCTCGGCGTTCAGCCGCACCAGTTCCAGCGCGCGCTCGTTCACGTCCACCGCCCAGACCGGCAGCCGCCTGCGCCGGCTCGCCCAGGTCAGCGCGATCGGGCCGTAGCCGCAGCCGACGTCCAGGATCGGGCCGCGCACCCGCGGCTGCGGGGCGTGCTCCAGCAGGATCCGGGTGCCCGGGTCGAGCCGGCCGCGCGAGAACACTCCGGTGTCGGTGGTCAGTTCGAGGGTGAGGTCCGGCAGGGAGACCGTGATCGGCCGGCGCTCGCTGGCGACCTCGGGTGCACCGGTGAAGTAGTGCGAGCCGGACATGATTTCCCCGTCGTTCGTAAGGGCCTCGGGGCCACCGGGTGGGTGTGGGTAAGCCCTTGGTACGGCACCGATCGTACCCCCGGTGGCCTGCGGCGCGTTCCGTGCCGGCCGGCGGCCCGGGCGCCGCGGGGCCGCCGCGGCGCAATCGCGCCCGGCCGCCCGGCGACGGATACTGCCAGTACCGCCCCCGCGCCCGTGGGAGCCTCCGGACAGTGCCTCCGAACAGTGAGGACGGACGCCATGCCGCAGAATCACGAGGACTACCTGATCGACGAGGCCGTCGAGACCGTCGAACCCGACGACGAGGCACCCGAGGGCGACGAGTACGACGAGGTGGCCGAACGCCGGGCCGTCGGAGCCGACCCGGCCACCGATGTCGCCGACGCCGCCGAGCAGAGCCGCGTCGTCCAGCTCGACGAGGACGAGTACCGCGAGTAGCCGCCGCCGGGCCCGGTCCGGGGCGCCGTCCGGGGTGCGCGCGCTGTCCGGGGCCCTACAGCGCCCGGCGGCGCTGCAGCCAGGTCATCGCCGCCCAGCCCGGCAGCACCGGCAGGATCAGCGTCAGCAGGCGGTACGTCGCCACCGCCGCCAGCGCGCCGCCCTTCTCCATCGACGCGGTCTGCTGCAGCAGCGCGATCAGCGCCCCGTCCACCGCGCCGGCCCCGCCCGGGGTGGGCGCCACGTTGCCCGCCGCGTTGCCCACCAGGAACACCACCGCCACCGAGGCGAAGGACGGCTCCCGGCCGATCGCCCGGGTGCAGCAGTACAGGCAGCCGATCAGGCAGATCGACACCAGCAGCTGCCCGGTCAGTCCCACCGCCAGCCGGGCCGGGCTGCGCAGCAGGTCCAGCAGCCGCGGCAGCACCTCGGTGGTCAGCGGCCGCAGCCGCGCCGCCAGCCAGCGCCGGGCCGGCGGCACCGCCGACACCACCGCCAGCAGCGCCGCCGCCCCCGCCAGCCCGCCCACCACGGCGGGCAGCGCGTCCAGCTCCGAACCGCCCGGTTGCAGGTCCAGCAGGTAGACGAAGGCGCCCAGCTGGAGCAGGTGCAGCACCAGGCCGATCAACTGCCCCACCCCGACGCTGGACAGCGCCTGCGCGGTCGGGATCCCGGCCCGCTGCAACAGCCGGGTGTTCAGCGCGATCCCGCCGACGCCCCCGGGCGACACCAGCTTCACGAACGCCCCGGCCAGCTGCGCCAGCACCGCGTTGCGGAAGTCCAGCCGCTCCGGCACGAACCCGACGAACCCCATCGCCGCCGTCACGTGGCTCAGCGCCGCCGCCAGCAGCGCCAGCGCCAGCCACGCCGGATCGGCGTCGGCCACCGCCGAGATCGGGTTGTCCTCGGCCGCGAACAGCTGCGGGATCAGCAGCCACCCGGCCACCACCCCGCCCACCACCGCCAGCAGGGTCCGCGGCCGCAGCCGCTCCAACCGCACCGGCCGCACCTCCGCCTGCGGCCTGGTCCGCAGCACCTCCGCCCGGATCTCCTCCAGCAGCCCGCCCCCGCCGGCGGCGGCCTCGTCGGGCCCGGGGCCTGCCGGGCCGTCCGTGCGGGCGGCGGCGGTCGGGCGGGCGGTGTGCTTGAGGGCGTGGCGGGTGGTGCGGGCGAGCGCGATGGGCTGGAGGAGGGGGAGGGCGGCCTCGACGGTGTCGGCGCCGAGGACGGTGACAGCGGTGTGGACGGAGCGGGCCGCGCCGGCCCGCAGGGCGAGGGTGGTGAGCAGCTGGGCGATGTCGCAGCGCAGCACGAGTTCGCTGGCCGCGATGTCGCCGTCGGCGAAGTCGACCAGGTGCACCGCGCCGGTCGCGTCCACCAGCAGCGAGGACGGGACGAGCGCCCGGTGGGCGGTCTCCCGGCGCTGGAGGCGGGCGAGCTGCCGCCAGGCGTCGGCCAGCAGGTCGTCGGTGATCTCCTCGTCGGGGAGCCGGTCGAGGGTGCGTCCGGGGAGGTGTTCGTAGGCGATGAGGGCGGTGTCCTGGCCGAGGCCGGCGGTGGCGGCGATGCGGCGGGTGCGGACGCCGGCGGCGAGGGCCGCGTAGGTGACGAGCGCCTCGTGTTCGAGGCCGGCGCGGGGGGAGCGCAGGGCCCGGGGGTGGGGGGCGGTGCGCAGCCGCAGGCGGCGCCAGGCGCGCTGGACGGCGGCGGCGGTGACGGCTTGCCGGTCGAGGAGCTGGACGTCGAGGTCGGGCCGGTCGTCGGCTTGCCGGACCAGGTAGCGGTCGGGCCCGGCGGGGTGGGCCTCGGCCGGGTGCAGGCCGCTCTCGCGCAGGGCCCGGAGGATCTCGCCGGGCCTGGGCAGCGGGTCGGGGGTGCCGACGGCGTAGAGGGTGCCGTGGGCGCCGGTCCAGCCGATGAGCAGGCCGAGCAGCAGGGCGGTGGGGGTGGCGTACCCGCCGGCGAGTCCGGCGAGGCCGGAGAGGGCGAGGACGGCCCAGGGGGCCCGGTGTTCGCGGTTGCCGGAGGCGGTCATGAAGGCGAGGACGGGCGCGAGGTAGCCGTAGACGGGCTCGGTGTGGCCGAGGGCGCCGCCCGGTAGGGCCTGGGTGAGGGCGGCGAGCAGGGAGACGGGGGCGACGCCGTCGGCCCACAGGTCGAGGAGCAGGGTGGCGCCGTAGGCGAGGACGGCGGCGAGCAGGCCGTCGGAGACCTGCTGGAGGGCGCGTCGCCGATCGGGGCCGAGGAGGCGGCGGGCGGCGAGGACGACGGGCACCAGCAGCACGGCGGCGGTGGTGAGGCCGCCGGCGAGGCCGGCGAGCGGCCGGGGCACCAGTTCGGCGGCCTCGGCCACGTCGGCGGCGATGCCGCCGGTGGTGGCCCGGGCGTAGTCGGCGAGCAGCAGGGTGAGGGCGATGGCGATGAGCCCGGTGAGCAGCCGGATCAGGGCGACGGGCTGCCGGATCCGGCCGGGTTCGGACACCGCCCGGGCCGGGCCCCGGCCGGCTCCGGCGCTCGCCGGTATGCCGGTGTCCGCCGGTGCGGGCGTGCCGGCGGTGTCGCCACCGCCGGTGTCGCCGTTCGTTCTCCCCGTCACGATCGCCACGGGTGGCATGCTCCCATGCCTCCCCCGATGGTGGAGCCGGAGCCCGGAAGCCGGCCCGGATCGGGGGAGTCCGAGGGAGGCCCTACGCCTGCCGGGTCGGCACGACGACCGTGTGGCTCAGGTTGACGTGCCGGGGGCGGCTGACGGTGTAGGCGATCAGGTCGGCGAGGTCCTCCGCGGTGAGTGCGGGGATGGCCGCGAACATCCCGCCGAGCTGTTCGCGCAGGGCGGGGTTGTCGATGTGGCCGCCGAGTTCGGTGTCGGTCAGGCCGGGCTCGATGGAGCTGACCCGGACGTCGCGGGGGCTGAGTTCGGAGCGCAGGGCGGCGGACAGCTGGGTGAGCGCGGCCTTGGTGGCGCTGTACACGGCGTAGTTGGGGAAGACGACGCGCGAGGCGATGGAGGAGACGTTGACCAGGTCGGCGGCCCGGCCGTCGGCGGCGGCCGCGGTGAGGTCGTCGGCGAAGGCGCGGATGATCCGCAGGGCGCCGGTGAGGTTGGTGTCGACCATGCGGGTCCACTCGTCGGTCCGGCCGTCGGCGAGGGGGTTGGGCAGCATCACGCCGGCGCTGTTGACCACCAGGTCGACCCGGCCGTAGGCGTCGTGGACGGCCTTGGCGGCGGCGTCGACGGAGGCCTGGTCGGTGATGTCGGCGGTGACGGCGAGGGCCTGGCCGCCGGCGGCGGTGAGCTCGGCCGCGAGGGTGTCGAGGCGGTCGGTGCGGCGGGCGAGCAGGGCGACCCGGGCGCCGTGGGCGGCGAGCAGGCGGGCGGTGGCCGCGCCCATGCCGCTGGCGGCTCCGGTGACGACGGCGGTGCGGGCGGCGAGGGCGGGGTAGCTCATCGGTGGCTCCTGGGCCTGGGAGGGTGGTGGGGCTGACGACGACAACTGTGTGCGGGCGGCGGAGGTTCGCCCAGGGCCGTGTGCGTCCCGGGTGCGGCCCTCCCGGGATCCGCGTTCCTGGGTACGGCGGTACCACCCTGGCGTCGGGAAGGCCGACCGGGCGCGCGGCGTGTCTTGAGGCCGGGGCCGGCCGGGCCGTCACTACCCTGCGGGCATGAGTGCCTGCGAAGACCTCGCCGCGGCCCCCCAGGACATCGAGCCCCTCCCCCCGGCCGACGGCTGCGCCGACTGCCTGGCCCAGGGGCGCCGGGACTGGGTGCACCTGCGGATCTGCCTGGACTGCGGCCACATCGGCTGCTGCGACTTCTCGCCGCAGCGGCACGCCACCGCGCACTTCCACAACACCTCGCATCCGGTGATCCGCTCGTACGAGCGGGGCGAGGACTGGCGCTGGTGCTTCGTCCACGAGGTCATGGGCTGAGGCCCGGCGCGGGGCGCGTCCCGCGGATCGGGCCGGTCCGGGGAAGCCGGGGCCCGTTTCCGGTGGCATCCGGGCGCAACCCGGATAAAATCCGGACATAACGCCCGCGCGGCCCCCGGCCCCTCCGGTCGACATCCGTCCCGCCGGTGACCGCCGAAGGGAGGCCGACGATGACCAGGCGAACACCGGGCAGCACTGCCCAGCTCCGCCGGGGCACCCAGGAACTGCTGGAGCGCCGCGGCATGGCGACCGCGCCCACCCGGCTGGTGCCGATGCTGCGCGCCGACGCCATGTCCTCCGCCACCGCCGGGTACGCCGCGCCCGACGCCTTCCGGCACGGCGGCCGCGATCAGGCGGCCTCGGCGGGGCACGCCGCCCCGTCGATGCACGCCGAGCTCAAGGGCCACCGGCACCGCGGAGCGGAGAAGCACTCCGCCCACTGAGCGGATCCGGGTCCGGGGGGGGGGGGGGGGGGGGGGGGGGGGGGGGGGGGGGGGGGGGGGGGGGGGGGGGGGGGGGGGGGGGGGGGGGGGGGGGGGGGGGGAGGGGGGG
>NZ_JBWKER010000092.1:0-18412 GCF_056435345.1 Kitasatospora sp. NPDC043950 | reverse complement strand
TGGCACGCTGTTGAGTTCTCAAGGAACGGACACTTCCTTCGGACCGCCTTCCAGCGGGCCCTCCGGGCGCTTCGTTCTTTCGTGTTTCCAGCTTATCAGATGTTTTCCGCTCCGTTTTCCGGAGTTTCATTTACCTGATCGGCTTTCGCCTTTCGGCGCTCCCGAACTCTACCAGAGTTTCTCGGGCCGTTTTCCGCGGTCATTCTCGAATTCGCATTCGAGACTTCCTGCGGGGCCGTCCCGTGGGGCAACCCGGAGAACATTACGCACCGGGCTGCCCCACGTCAAACCAGCCGCCGGAGGCTCAGACCTCGACGACGACCGGCAGGATCATCGGCCGGCGGCGGTAGTTGTCCGCCACCCACTTGCCGACGGTCCGGCGGACCAGTTGCTGGACCAGGCGGGGCTCCAGCACGCCGTCGCTCGCCGAGCGGTCCAGGGCCTCCTGGAGCTTGGCGGCGACCGGCACGAACGCGTTGTCGTCGATGCCGGAGCCGCGGGCCTGGAAGGTCGGGCCGCCCACGATCTTGCCGTTGGTCGAGTCAACCGCGACGAAGACCGAGATGAAGCCCTCCTCGCCGAGGATCCTGCGGTCCTTGAGCGAGGCCTCGGTGATGTCGCCGACCGAGGCGCCGTCCACGTAGACGTACCCGGCCTGCACCTTGCCGACGATCCGGGCGACGCCCTTCTCCAGGTCGACGCAGACGCCGTCCTCGGCGATGACCACGCGGTTGCGCGGAATGCCGGTGGCGATGCCCAGGTCGGCGGCGGCCCGCAGGTGGCGCCACTCGCCGTGGACCGGCATCAGGTTGCGCGGCTTGCAGATGTTGAAGAAGTACAGCAGCTCACCGGCCGAGGCGTGGCCGGAGACGTGCACCTTGGCGTTGCCCTTGTGCACGACCTTGGCGCCCCAGCGGGTGAGGCCGTTGATCACCCGGTAGACGGCGTTCTCGTTGCCCGGGATGAGCGACGAGGCCAGGACGACGGTGTCGCCCTCGACGATGCGGATCTGGTGGTCGCGGTTGGCCATCCGGGACAGCGCCGCCATCGGCTCGCCCTGGGAGCCGGTGCAGATCAGCACGACGTCCTTGTCCGGCAGGTCGTCGAGCTGCTTGACGTCGACGACCATGTTGCCGGGGACCTTCAGGTAGCCGAGGTCGCGGGCGATGCCCATGTTGCGGACCATCGAGCGGCCGACGAAGGCGACCTTGCGCTTGTACTCGTGCGCGGCGTCCAGCACCTGCTGGATGCGGTGCACGTGGCTGGCGAAGGAGGCGACGATGATGCGCTTGTCGGCGTTCGCGAAGACGTTCCGCAGCGCGGCCGAGATGTCCCGCTCGGGCGGGATGAAGCCGGGGACCTCAGCGTTGGTGGAGTCCACCAGCAGCAGGTCCATGCCCTCTTCGGCCAACTTGGCGAAGGTCGGCAGGTCGGTCAGGCGGCCGTCGAGCGGCAGCTGGTCCATCTTGAAGTCGCCGGTGGCCACGACCATGCCCGCGGGGGTGCGGACGGCGACCGCCAGGGCGTCCGGGATGGAGTGGTTGACCGCGATGAACTCGCAGTCGAAGGGACCGATGCGCTCGCGCTCGCCCTCCTTGACCTCCAGCACGTACGGCCGGATGCGGTGCTCGGCGAGCTTGGCCTCGATCAGGGCGAGGGTCAGCTTGGAGCCGATCAGCGGGATGTCCGGGTTCTCCCGCAGGAGGAACGGGACGGCGCCGATGTGGTCCTCGTGCCCGTGGGTGAGGACGATGCCGTCGATCTTGTCGAGGCGGTCCCGGATGTAGGTGAAGTCCGGGAGGATCAGGTCCACGCCGGGCTGCTCGTCCTCGGGGAAGAGGACGCCGCAGTCGACGATCAGGATGCGGCCCCCGTATTCGAAGACCGTCATGTTGCGGCCGATCTCGCCGAGACCGCCGAGCGGGGTGATGCGGAGGGCGCCCTCCTTCAGGGCCGGGGGTGCGCCGAGTTCGGGGTGCGGGTGACTCAAAAGACTCTCCTCACGACGCACGCCATATGCCCGGGGTCCTCCCCCTGAAGACATATGGCGTGCGTACTCAGTGTCGTTTTCCTACTGGGTCGGTGCTCTCGCGCCGTCGGTCCGGTCCAGCGGCGGGCCCGTGAGGGTCCGGCGAGCCGGGGCGCGCACGTCTTCGTCTGTTACAGGTGTACCCCGCCGGCGGCGAGATCCTTCGTCAATCGTGCGATCTCCTCGGGAGTCGCGCCGACCAGCGGCAGCCTCAGCGGGCCGGCCGGCAGTCCCTGGAGCTCCAGCGCGGCCTTGGCGAGGATGACACCCTGCGTGCGGAACATACCGCTGAACACCGGGAGCAGGCCCTGGTGGATCGCCGTGGCCTTGGCCACATCGCCGGCCAGGTACGCCTCGATCATCGCACGCAGTTCGCCGGCCACGACGTGTCCGACGACGCTGACCACTCCGGCGGCTCCGACCGACAGCAGCGGCAGGTTGAGGATGTCGTCGCCGGAGTACCAGGCGAGGTCGGAGCGGGCGATGGCCCAGGCGGCCGCGCCGAGGTCGCCCTTGGCGTCCTTGTTGGCGACGATCCGCGGGTGCTCGCCGAGGCGGACCAGCGTCTCGTGGCTCAGCGCGACGCCGCTGCGGCCCGGGATGTCGTAGAGCATGACCGGCAGCCCGGTGGTGTCCGCGATGTGCACGGTGTGCCGGTACAGGCCCTCCTGCGGGGGCTTGCTGTAGTACGGCGTGACGACCAGCAGGCCGTGGGCTCCGGCGGCCTCCGCCTGTCGCGCCAGCTCGGCACTGTGGTGGGTGTCGTTGGTGCCGACGCCGGCCACCACGTGGGCGCGATCCCCGACCGCCTCCACCACGGCGCGGACGAGCTGGGCCTTCTCGGCGTCGCTGGTGGTCGGGGACTCACCGGTGGTGCCGTTGACGACGAGGCCGTCGTTGCCGGAGTCCACGAGGTGCGTGGCGAGGCGCTGGGCGCCGTCGAGGTCGAGTCCGCCGTCGGCGGTGAACGGGGTGACCATCGCGGTCAGGACCCGGCCGAACGGCGTCTGGGGGGTGGAGGTCGGAGCCATGCGTCCAAAGCTACTCGTAGGCGGTGGGGCGGTACCCACACCGGTCCAGTGTTCGGACAGGGGCATACCACGCGAAGCGGCGGAAACAGGCGGTGACATGGGATTCCGGTGCTGCCCGCTCGGGGGTTCGGGCAGCACCGGAATCCGTGTTCATGAATGTAGGGAGCGGCTAGAAAAGCCGCAATCCAGACATGCGTGACACTCCGCCCATATGCCTATCGTCCCAGGTCAGGGAGCGACCCGGCCGTGCTTCTCGAAGGCCGCATGGGTGAGCGGCATGAGCCGCGCCCACTCCTGCTCCATCTGCTCGGCGACCATCTCGATCTCGCGCTGCGGGAAGGACGGCACCGCCGAGTGCTCCCGCTTGGTCCGCAGCGACAGGAAGTGCATCAGCGAACGGGAGTTGCAGGTCGCGTACATCGAGGAGAACAGGCCGACCGGCAGCACCGCCCGGGCCACCTCGCGGGCCACGCCGGCCGCCAGCATCTCCTGGTAGCGCGCGTAGGACTCGCGGTACGCGGCCTCCATCGCCTCGGTGGTGGTCCTGTGCTGCTCGGGGGTGCCGTCGACGAACTCGTAGCGGCCCGGGCGGCCCTGCTGGACGAGCTTGCGCTCCTCCGCCGGGACGTAGAAGACCGGCTGCAGCTCGCGGTAGCGGCCGGACTCCTCGTTGTAGGACCAGCCGCTGCGGTGCCGGTGGAACTCCCGGAACACGAAGATCGGCGCGCTGATGAAGAAGGTCATCGAGTTGTGCTCGAAGGGGGTGCCGTGCCGGTCCCGCATCAGGAAGTTGATCAGGCCCTTGGACTTCTCCGGGTCCTGCTGGACCGCCTCCAGGGACTGCTCCCCCGCGGTCGAGACGCGGGCCGCCCAGATGACGTCCGAGTCGGCGGCCGCGCTGCGGACCAGCTCGACCGTGACGTCGCTGCGGAAGCTGGGGGCCGTCGGTTGGTCGCTCACGCGTTGCTCCTTGCGGGTTCGGTGCTGTGCAGCTTGATGGCGTGCTGCATGGTCTTGCGGGCGCGCGGGGTGTCGCCGGCGTCGGCGTACGCCACCGCGAGGCGGAACCAGACCCGCCAGTCGGCCGGCGCGGCCTCCGCCTCGGTCTGTCGGCGGGCGAACACCGCGTCGGCCGAGGCCCGGTCGATCCGCCCGCCGGTGGTGCGCTGGAGCTCGTCCACCGGCAGGCCGCCCTCGGCCTCCAGCTCCCGGGCGAGCTGCTCGCTGGCCCGGCCGAACCGGACGGTCTGGCGCAGGAACCAGACGCCGATCACCGGGATGACGAAGGCGCACAGGCCGATGCCGATGCCGAGCGGCTTACCGGTGGCGACCAGTTGGACGCCCTCCCCGACGCAGAGGAGGGCGACCAGCAGCAGCACGCCGGACAGGACGAAGAATCCGGTACGGGACGTCATGCCGGGCTCACAGGTCCAGGAAGTGTTCGAGGCCCAGGGTGAGCCCCGGCGTCTCCACGACCTTGCGCACACCGAGCAGGATGCCCGGCATGAAGCTGCTGTGGTGCAGCGAGTCGTGCCGGATGGTGAGCGTCTCACCGGTGTCGCCGAACATCACCTGCTGGTGGGCGAGCAGCCCGCGCAGCCGGACGGCGTGCACCGGCACCCCGTCCACGTCGGCGCCGCGGGCACCGGGCAGGCTGTGGGTGGTCGGGTCCTGCTGCTGCGGGCGGCCGGCCTCGGCGCGGGCCGCCGCGATCAGCTGCGCGGTACGGGTGGCGGTGCCGCTGGGGGCGTCGGCCTTGCGGTCGTGGTGCAGCTCGACCACCTCGACCGACTCGAAGTACTTCGCCGCGGTCTGGGCGAACTTCATGCCGAGCACCGCGCCGATGGAGAAGTTCGGCGCGATCAGCAGGCCCAGCTCGGGGGCCTGGTCGAGCCAGCCGCGGACGGTGGCCAGCCGCTCGTCCGTCCAGCCGGTGGTCCCGGTGACCACGTGGATGCCGTGGTGCAGGCAGTAGTCGAGGTTGCCCATCACCGAGTCCGGGTGGGTGAGCTCGACGGCGACCTGGACGCCGGCCTCGGTCAGCTCCGCCGGCTCGGACCCGCGGCCCAGGGTGGCCACCAGTTCGAGGTCCGGCGCGGCCTCGACGGCCTTGACCGCCTCGGAGCCGATCCGACCGTTGGCACCGATCACGGCGACACGCAGCGTCATAGCGAAATGTCCTCTCACACCAGCAGATCGGCGAGCTTGGCGGCCCGCTTGTCGTTGACCGGTCCGATCAGCGCCAGCGACGGCCGGTACGCGCCCAGCACATCACGGGCCACCGCGTGGACGTCGTCCAGGGTCACGGCCGCGATCCGCGCCAGCATCTCGTCCACCGACAGGTGGTGTCCGTAGCTCAACTCGGCCTTGCCGATCCGGTTCATCAGCGAGCCGGTGTCCTCCATGCCCAGCACGGTGGAGCCGGAGATCTGGCCGATCGCGCGCCGCAGCTCCTCCTCGGTGATGCCCTCGGCGACCACCTTGGCCAGCTCCGCGCGGCAGATCCGCAGCACCTCCTCGACCCGCTTGGGCTGGCAGCCGGCGTAGATGCCGAACAGGCCGCTGTCCGCGTAGGACGAGGAGTACGAGTACACCGAGTACGCCAGGCCGCGCTTCTCCCGCACCTCCTGGAACAGCCGGGAGCTCATCCCGCCGCCGAGGGCCGCGTTGAGCACGCCCATCGCCCAGCGGCGCTCGTCGTGCCGAGGCACCCCGGGCACGCCCAGCACCAGGTGGGCCTGCTCGGTGGAGCGGTTGAGCACCTCGACCCGGCCGGCCGTGCGCAGCGCCTTGACGCCGCGGCGGGCCTCGGCGGGGGCCGCGTCGGAGCGGGCCAGTACCGCCGCGAAGGCCTGCTCGACCTGCTTGACCACCGTGTGGTGGTCGAGGTTGCCGGCGGCCGAGACGACCAGGTTCTCGGGCCGGTAGCGGCGGCGGTAGAAGCCGGCGATCTGCTCCCGGGTGAGCACCTTGATGGTCTCCTGGGTGCCCAGGATGGGGCGGCCGAGCGGGCCGCTGCCGAAGATCACCTTGGCGAACAGGTCGTGCACCACGTCGCCCGGGTCGTCCTCGGCCATCGCCATCTCCTCGAGGATGACGCCGCGCTCGGCGTCGACGTCCTCGGAGCGGATCAGCGAGCCGGTGACCATGTCGCAGACCACGTCGATGGCCAGCGGCAGGTCGGTGTCCAGGACCCGGGCGTAGTAGCAGGTGTTCTCCTTCGCGGTGAAGGCGTTCATCTCACCGCCGACCGCGTCCAGGGCAGCCGAGATGTCCAGCGCGCTGCGCCGCGCGGTGCCCTTGAAGAGCAGGTGCTCCAGGTAGTGGGTGGCGCCGTTGAGCTGCGGGGTCTCGTCCCGCGAGCCGACGCCGACCCAGATGCCGAAGGTGGCTGAGCGCACCGTCGGCAGGGTCTCGGTGACGACCCGAAGGCCGCCGGGGAGGACGGTGCGGCGCACCGTGCCGGCGCCGTCGGCGCCCTTGAGCAGGGTCCGGGTGGAGCCGGGGCGCTGCTTCGCCGCCGGGGCCTGAGCCACGGGGGGTACCTCCAGAGGAAACACGCGTGGGAACGCATGGACGAACGCGGGGGCAACAGGGTGCGGCCCGCACGCCGGGAGGCGTACGGGCCGCAAGGGTCAGCTAGCGGCGCTTCACTCGGAAGCGGTCTCGCCGGCTTCCTCGCCCTCGACGACGGGGATGAGGGAGAGCTTGCCGCGCGGGTCGATCTCGGCGATCTCGACCTGCACCTTGGCGCCGACACCGAGGACGTCCTCGACGTTCTCGACGCGCTTGCCGCCGGCCAGCTTGCGGATCTGCGAGATGTGCAGCAGGCCGTCCTTGCCCGGCATGAGCGAGACGAACGCGCCGAACGTCGTGGTCTTCACCACGGTGCCCAGGTAGCGCTCGCCGACCTCCGGCATGGTCGGGTTAGCGATCTGGTTGATCGTGGTGCGGGCGGCCTCGGCGGCCGGTCCGTCGGCGGCACCGATGTAGATGGTGCCGTCGTCCTCGATCGTGATCTCGGCGCCGGTGTCCTCCTGGATCTGGTTGATCATCTTGCCCTTGGGGCCGATGACCTCACCGATCTTGTCCACCGGGATCTTGATGGTGATGATCCGCGGGGCGTTCGGGGACATCTCGTCCGGCGTGTCGATGGCCTCGTTCATCACGTCGAGGATGTGCAGACGCGCGTCCTTGGCCTGCTTCAGCGCGGCGGCCAGCACCGACGCCGGGATGCCGTTGAGCTTGGTGTCCAGCTGCAGGGCGGTGATGAAGTTGCGGGTACCGGCAACCTTGAAGTCCATGTCGCCGTACGCGTCCTCGGCACCGAGGATGTCGGTCAGCGCGACGTAGTGGGTCTCGCCGTCGATCTCCTGGGAGATCAGGCCCATGGCGATACCGGCGACGGCGGCCTTCAGCGGCACACCGGCGTTCAGCAGCGACATGGTGGAGGCGCAGACCGAGCCCATCGAGGTGGAGCCGTTGGAGCTCAGCGCCTCGGAGACCTGGCGGATGGCGTACGGGAACTCCTCGCGCGAGGGCAGCACGGGGATGATCGCCCGCTCCGCCAGCGCGCCGTGGCCGATCTCGCGGCGCTTGGGCGCACCCACGCGGCCGGTCTCGCCGACCGAGTACGGCGGGAAGTTGTAGTTGTGCATGTAGCGGCGGCGCGTCTCCGGGGAGAGCGTGTCCAACTGCTGCTCCATGCGCAGCATGTTGAGGGTGGTGACGCCCAGGATCTGGGTCTCGCCACGCTCGAACAGGGCCGAGCCGTGCACGCGCGGGATGGCCTCGACCTCGGCGGCCAGGGTGCGGATGTCGGTGACACCGCGGCCGTCGATGCGGACCTTGTCCTTGATGACGCGCTCGCGGACGACCTTCTTGGTCAGCGCGTTGTAGGCGGCGCTGATCTCCTTCTCGCGGCCCTCGAACTCGGGGAGCAGCTTCTCGGCGGCCAGCGCCTTGACGCGGTCCAGCTCGTTGTTGCGCTCCTGCTTGCCCGGGATGGTGAGGGCCTGGGCGAGCTCGTCCTTGACGGCGGCGGTCAGCGCGGCGAGGACGTCGTCCTGGTAGTCCAGGAAGACCGGGAACACGCCGGTCGGCTTGGCGGCCTGGGCGGCGAGCTGCGACTGGGCGGCGCACAGCACCTTGATGAACGGCTTGGCGGCGTCCAGACCGGCGGCGACGACGTCCTCGGTCGGCGCCTCGGCGCCGCCCTCGACCAGCTTGATGGTCTTGTCGGTGGCCTCGGCCTCGACCATCATGATCGCGACGTCGCCGTCCGGCAGGACGCGACCGGCGACGACCATGTCGAAGACGGCCGACTCCAGCTCGCTGTGGGTCGGGAAGGCCACCCACTGGCCGTTGATCAGCGCGACGCGGACGCCGCCGATCGGGCCGGAGAACGGCAGGCCCGCCAGCTGGGTGGAGGCGGAGGCGGCGTTGATGGCCACCACGTCGTACAGGTGGTCGGGGTTGAGCGCCATGACGGTGCAGACGACCTGGACCTCGTTGCGCAGGCCCTTGACGAAGGACGGGCGCAGCGGGCGGTCGATCAGGCGGCAGGTGAGGATCGCGTCCTCGGAGGGCCGGCCCTCACGACGGAAGAACGAGCCGGGGATGCGGCCCGCGGCGTACATGCGCTCCTCGACGTCCACGGTCAGCGGGAAGAAGTCGAAGTGCTCCTTCGGCTGCTTGGACGCGCTGGTGGCCGACAGCACCATGGTGTCGTCGTCCAGGTAGGCCACGGCGGAGCCGGCGGCCTGACGGGCCAGACGGCCGGTCTCGAAGCGGATGGTACGGGTGCCGAAGGAACCGTTGTCGATCACGGCCTCGGCGTAGAACACGTTCTCTTCCACCTGGAAGATCTCCTCTTTCGTACGTCTCCGGGAGAGCGTCCCCGCGCTGCCTGCCGGCTGGCCCTGGCCCTCCTGGCAAGGAGGACGGCAGTCGGGCCGGTCTTCGATCGAAGCCTCCGGGGTGCTCCGCTCGGTCTGCGGGGCTTCCGGGGGCCACTACCGAGGACCGGCGCCTCACGGCTGCCGGGCCGGGACGGGCGGTCCGCGTCTGGACGCTCTCTCGGATGCGGGCGGCTTCCGTTTGAAGCCTTCGGCCCGCGGGGGGGTTCGGGTTCGTCTGCCCGGGTGGCGCGCTGGTGCGCCATCACCGGGCATGCCCACAACCCTACGGTGCAATCCTCGGCCACCTGGGGAGGTACGCGCGAGTTGTTATGTCCGGGCGCCGCGGCTCGGGGTGTCCGCGGCATACGCGCGAGGGGCGGCTCCCCGGTGTGGGGAGCCGCCCCGAGCGGCGGTCTTAGCGGGCGCCACCGGCGGCACCGCGGCGGATGCCCAGGCGGTCGACGAGCGTACGGAAGCGCTCGATGTCCTTCTTGGCCAGGTACTGCAGCAGGCGGCGGCGCTGGCCGACCAGGATCAGCAGGCCACGACGCGAGTGGTGGTCGTGCTTGTGGATCTTGAGGTGCTCGGTCAGGTCCGCGATGCGGCGGGAGAGCATGGCCACCTGGACCTCGGGGGAACCGGTGTCGCCCTCCTTCTGGCCGAACTCGGCGAAGATCTGCTTCTTGACGTCAGAGGCGAGAGCCACTGCAACTCCTTCAGGGTGTACCGAGCGGTCCTGGTCGACAACACAGGACTCATGAGGACTCGGTGTCGTGACGGAGCGCGGCCGGCGGTCTGCGACCCACCGGAGGCGGACACACGGCTGCGCTCGAAGGCCAAGGGTACCAGTGCCGCCCACCCGGCCGGTCGGCGGGCCGGACGGGCCGAACGGGGCGGGCGGCACGGGCCGGCCGGTCAGCTGGTGGCGCCGCGGACCAGCCGGTAGACGTCCAGGACGGCGAGCGCCAGCGGGACGAGGGAGATCAGGGTCAGGCTGTCGACCAGGTCCAGGATGCGCCCCCAGAACGGGGAGACGCCGAGCCGGGGCACCACCAGCGCGATCGCGGCGAGCAGCGCCGCGCCGAACGCGATGGAGGCGGCCAGCCAGACGGTGCGCAGGTCGACCTCGGCGGAACTGGCAGCGCGCAGGATGAACTGCGGGGTGTGCAGGGACAGGCCGATGATCAGCAGGGCCAGACCGAGCAGCCCGGCGATGGTGAGGCTGAAGACCTGCGCGGTGTAGCGGAACAGCCGGGCGCGCAGCATCGTGGCCAGGCCCAGGGCGAGCGCGAGCAGCTCGGGGAACGTCCGGTCGGTGAAGCCGAGGACGGCGCAGGAGCCGACCACGACCGCGGCGCAGCCGCCGACCAGGCCGACCAGGACCTCGTGGCCGCGGCGGGCCTGGTGGGCGATCCGCTCGTACTGGACGGCCTCGGCGCGCTCGGCCTCCTCGTCGTAGTCGCGGCTGCGGGTGCGGGTCTGGCCCGGGGCGCTGAAGCCGACGGGCAGCCGGGCGAAGCGGGCGGAGAGGCCGGGCAGGAAGCCGACGGCCGCGACGGCGGTGATGCCGGTGACGGCGGCGATGTGCCCGGCGGGGGTGTCCGGCAGCAGGACGGCGGCGAAGGTGGCGAGCGCGCCGGCGGCGGCGACCAGGGCGGCGGCGACGAACACCGCGTCCTTCTCGGGGAGCAGTCCCACCAGCAGCACGGCGACCACCAGGACGGCGACGCAGCCGGCCAGGAACTGGAGCCGGCCGGGGCCGTCCCACGGGTGGGCGACGGCGAGGACGCCGCTGCCGCCGATCATGGCGTGCGGCAGGGCGCCGAGGCCGAGCGCGAGGGCGGCGTGGGCGTCCTGGTAGACCCGGGCGCGGACGCCGGCCAGCGCGGTGAGGACGACGGCGGTGACGCCGGCCAGGACGCCGGGCAGGCCGTGCATGTCGTGGCGCAGGTCGGCGAACCAGAGCGCGAAGCCGAGCAGGACGAGCAGCAGCGCGGCGCCGATCAGGCCGAAGGCCCGCATGAGTTCGGCGCTCCAGAGCCGGCGGTCGGTCTCGACGGCGCTGGCGATCGCGTCGGCGACGTCGTCGTAGACGGCCGGCGGGAGGGACTCGGCGAAGGGGCGCAGCGCGAGCAGGTCGCCGTCGCGGACCTGCTGGGCGGCGAGCGGCAGGCCGCTGTCGAGGACGGTGCCGTCGCGGCGCACCAGGTGGAAGCCGGTGGGCGCGCCGTCGGGCTGGCTCTGGTTGGCCAGGCGCAGCACCTCGGGGTAGACGTCCGCGAGCGGGACGTCCTCGGGCAGGGCGACGTCGATCCGGCGGTCCGGGGCGACGACGGTGACCCGGCAGTAGCCGGTCGCGGTGGTGTCGCTCATCGCCGCACCTCGGTCCTTCGACGCACTGGGCGCTCCCCCTTGTTGACGGTGCCGCGGCACGGCGGCGCTCGGTGTGGCAGTGGAACCGGCCCGACCGGGCCGCGAGTTGGCGCGGCGTTACCCTACCCGCTCGGTTCGTGCCCGGCCCCGGTGCGGGCCGGGCCCCCGGCGGGGGGTGCGGACGCGGGCCTGGCGGGCGGTGCGGGGGCGACCGTTAGGATCGGCCCCTGCGCGCGGTACGGGGGGCGGCGCCGTGTGGTGCGTCCTCGCCCTGGCGAAACCCGTACGAGCCGTACGAGTCGTACGAGTCCAGTTGCGTGAGGGCTGATGCCGAAGTGATCGATCGACGCCGCGGGGTGGATGACACATGGGTGTGATCACGGTCAAGCGCCCGGGCCGGGCCTATCCGCCGGCGGTGCCGGACGAGCCGGTGGAGCTGGTGACCCCGCCCGAACTGCCCCGGCAGGGCGGCGAGGACTGGCTGATGAGCATCCTCCCGATGCTCGGCATGGGCGGCTCGGCGGTGTTCTTCTTCGCGCCGGGCGCGGCGGCCCCGATGAAGATCATGGGCGGCCTGATGGTCGCCTCGACGGTCGGCATGGTGCTGGCGCAGATCATGCGGGCCCGCAAGGGCGGTTCGACCGCGATGGCGGACGAGCGGCGCGACTACCTCAAGTACCTGCAGCAGATGCGCCGCCAGGTGCGCCGCACGGCGGAGCGCCAGCGCGGCGCGCTGCTGTTCCTGAACCCGGCGCCGGACCAGCTGTGGTCGATCGTGGCGGACGGCCGGCGGCTGTGGGAGCGCCGCACCGGGGACGGCGACTTCGCGCAGATCCGGGTGGGCCTGGGCCCGGTTCAGCTGTCGACGCCGCTGGTGGCGCCGCAGACCGCGCCGATGGACGAGCTGGAGCCGCTGTCGGCGGCCGCGATGCACTCCTTCCTGAAGGCCCACGGCACCTTGCAGGACCTGCCGCTGGCGGTGTCGCTGCGCGCCTTCTACCACGTCACGGTGTGCGGGGACGCGGACTCGGTGTACGGCAACGTGCGCGCGATGATCGCCCAGTTGACCACCCTGCACTCGCCGGACGACCTGCTGGTCGCGGTGGCCGCGGCGCCGGGCGCGGCGGAGGAGTGGGAGTGGACCAAGTGGCTCCCTCACAACCAGCACCGCAAGGAGGCCGACGGCGCGGGCTCGCGCCGGCTGATCGCCACCGACCTGGGCGAGCTGGAGTTCCTGTTGCAGGACGAGCTGGCCGGCCGCCAGCGGTTCGTGCGGGACGCGGCGCCCGCGCCGGACCAGCCGCACCTGGTGGTGGTGATGGACGGCGCCGGGGTGCCGCCGAACTCGCTGCTGGCGAGCCCCGAGGGCGTGCAGGGGGTGACCGTCATCGAGGTGGTGCCGGGCGACCTGGACGAGCCGAGCGGGCACCTGATGGTGACGGTGAGCCCGCAGGAGCTGGTGCTGCGCTCGGCCTCCGGGGCGACGTACACCGGCACGCCGGACCTGCTCTCGGTCTGGCAGTCCGAGGCGCTGGCGCGGCAGTTGGCGCCGTACCGGCTCTCGGCCGGCGGGGACGACGAGCCGCTGCTGTCGAACCTGGACTTCACCGACCTGATGAACTCGGGCGACCCGGGCTCCTTCGACGTGACGCGCAGCTGGCGCCCGCGCGCCCAGCACGAGCGGATGCGGGTGCCGATCGGGGTCGGCGCGAACGGCGAGCACGTCTACCTGGACATCAAGGAGGCCGCGCTGGAGGGCATGGGCCCGCACGGCCTGTGCGTGGGCGCGACCGGCTCCGGCAAGTCGGAGCTGCTGCGCACCCTGGTGCTGGCGCTGGCGATGACGCACTCCTCGGAGATCCTGAACTTCGTCCTCGCCGACTTCAAGGGCGGCGCGACCTTCTCCGGCATGGCGGACATGCCGCACACCTCCGCGGTGATCACCAACCTGGAGGGCGAACTCACCCTGGTCGACCGCATGCGCGACGCGATCGAGGGCGAGCTGCACCGCCGCCAGGAGCTGCTGCGCTCGGCGGGCAACTACGCCAACATCCACGAGTACGAGCGGGCCCGGGCGGCCGGCGCGGCGCTGGACCCGCTGCCCTCGCTGGTGCTGATCATCGACGAGTTCTCCGAACTCCTCACCGCCAAGCCGGACTTCATCGAGATGTTCATCCAGATCGGCCGGATCGGCCGGTCGCTGGGGGTGCACCTGCTGCTGGCCTCGCAGCGCCTGGAGGAGGGCAAGCTGCGCGGCCTGGACACCTACCTCTCCTACCGGATCGGTCTGCGCACCTTCTCGGCGGCCGAGTCGCGGGCGGCGATCGGGGTGCCGGACGCCTACCACCTGCCGCCGGTGCCGGGCGTCGGGTACCTCAAGTTCGGCGAGGACGTGATGGACCGGTTCAAGGCCGCGTACGTCTCGGGGCCCTACCGGGCGCCGGGGCAGCAGCGGTCGACCGGCGGGCGGCGGGTGAACGCCCGCCCGGTGCTGTTCACCGCGGCCCGGGTGGAGCCGCCGGAGCCGGCGGTGGAGGAGGAGGCGCCGCTCGCCCCGGAGCAGGACGACGCGCTGGTCGACACCGTGCTGGACGTGTTCGTGCAGCGGATGACGGGCCAGGGCCCGGCCGCGCACCAGGTGTGGCTGCCGCCGCTGGAGGAGGCGCCGAGCATGGACCACCTGCTGCCGCCGCTCCAGGTGGTGCCGGAGCGCGGGCTGACCGCGCCCGGCTTCCCGGCGGGCCGGCTGCGGGTGCCGATCGGCATCGTGGACAAGCCGCGCGAGCAGAAGACCGACGTCCTGGAGGTCGACTACGCGGGGGCGGCCGGCCACGGCCTGGTCGTGGGCGGCCCGCGCTCGGGCAAGTCGACGGTGGTGCGCACCACGGTGGCCTCGTTCGCGCTCACCCACACCCCGCGGGAGGTGCAGTTCTACCTGCTGGACTTCGGCGCGGGCAGCTTCCAGTCGCTGGCCGGGCTGCCGCACGTCGGCGGGGTGGCCGGGCGCCTGGACGTCGACAAGGTGCGCCGGATGGTCTCCGAGGTGCACGGGGTGCTGAACCGGCGCGAGGAGCTGTTCCGGGCCGCCGGGATCGACACCATCGGCACCTACCGGGCCCGCCGGGCGGCCGGGCAGCTGCCGGACGAGGCGTTCGGCGACGTGTTCCTGGTGATCGACGGCTGGAACACCTTCAAGCAGGAGTTCGAGGTGCTGGAGCCGGTGATCGGCGACATCGCCCAGCGCGGCCTCGGCTACGGCGTCCACCTGGTCATCACCGCGGCCCGGTACGCGGAGGTGCGCCCGGCACTGAAGGACCTGCTGCAGAACCGGACCGAGCTGAAGCTCGGCGACCCGATGGAGTCCGAGGTGGACCGCCGGGTGGCGCAGAACGTCCCGCCGCTGGCCGGGCGCGGCATCACCCCGGAGCGGCTGCACTTCCTGTCCGGCCTGCCGCGGCTGGACGGCTCCTGCGCGGTGGACGACCTCCAGCACGGGGTGGCCGGCCTGGTCGCCGCCGTCGACGGGGCCTGGACCGGGCCGCGCGCGCCGCAGGTGCGGATGCTGCCGGCCGTCCTGGACGGGAACTCGCTGCCGAAGGGCTCCGAGCGCCCGGAGCGCGGGATCGCCTTCGGCGTGGACGAGGCCGAGCTGGCACCGGCCTTCGTGAACTTCGAGACCGACCCGCTGTTCATCGTCTTCGGCGACACCGAGTCGGGGAAGTCGGCGCTGCTGCGGATGCTGGTCAAGCAGATCACCGAGCGGTACACCCCGGACCAGGCGGGCATCGTGGTCGGCGACTACCGGCGCGCGCTGCTGGGCGCCGTGCCGCCGGAGTACCTGGTGGAGTACGCGGCCGCGCAGCCGGCCATGACGGCCATCGTGGACATGCTGCGCGGGGCCTGCGCGCGCCGCCTGCCCGGCCCGGACGTCACCGCCGAGCAGCTGCGCAACCGCAGCTGGTACAGCGGCAAGGACATGTTCGTGATCGTGGACGACTACGAGCTGGTCGCGACGGGCTCGGGCAACCCGCTGGCGCCGCTGGCGGAGTTCCTGCCGTTCGCCCGGGACATCGGCCTGCGGGTGATCGTGGCCCGCAGCGCGGGCGGCGCCGGCCGCTCGCTGTACGAGCCGGTGCTGCAGCGGATGCGCGAGCTGGGCGGGCAGGGCGTGATCCTCTCCGGCAACCGGGACGAGGGCGCGCTGCTGGGGACGGTCAAGCCGATGCCGCTGCCGCCGGGGCGCGGGGTGTACGTGTCGCGCCGGGCGACCGGCGGGCAGATGGTCCAGACGGGCTGGCTGCCGCTGGTGTGAGGGCACCGGCGCACCGCGCCGGCGGCTACGGACGGTGATCGAGGGGTCGGGCTCACGGGAGCCCGACCCCTTTCGCGTCCCAGGTGTCGAAACGTTACCTAGATCTTTCCGGCGCGGGGCTGCGGTTCCCGCACCCCGCCCGGGGGTTGCGGCCGCACAGGGGGGCGCCTGGGCGTATCGCCGTCCGACTCCACGGACACCTTTGAAAGGTGGCTTGCAACACTCTGTTCACCTTGGATTCAGTTGCAATGTGGCAGAGGTAACAAGTCGGGCAAAGCTCGCAATGACCGTACGTGATCATCGGATCGCATGTCTATGCCCTTCCGCGCAACGGATTCCGAAGCATTTCGGCCATTGACGCAATCAATACGCCCAGGTTCCATTGCGACCCAGGAGCGACCCCACCAGAACCCCGAGCAGACAGCCAGCGGAGGCGATACCGCTCCCACCCACAGGACCGCACAGAGCCGATCGGAAGCCACATGACCGACACGCTTCGCCCGCCACGCGCCGCGACCCCCGCGACGGCCGACACCGCCGTCGCCGTCGCGCCCCAGCAACTCAAGCGCTCGATCGGCGTGGTGGGCGGCACCCTGCTCACACTGTCCTGCGTCACCCCGGCCTCCACGCTCTTCGTGATCGTCCCGGAGCTGTTCTCCAGCATCGGCAGCGCCACCGCCCTGGCCATCGCCATCGGCACCGTGCTGTGCGTCGCCGTCGCGTTCTGCTACTCCGAGCTCGGCACCCTGATCCCCAGCGCCGGCGGCGAGTACGCGATGGTCGGCACCCTCGCCGGGCGGCTGGCCGGCTGGCTGGTCTTCGTGCTCTCGCTGATCGTCGTGATGATCGTCCCCTCGGTCATCGCCCTCGGCACCGCCGACTACCTCGCCCCCGTGCTGCACCTCGACAAGGCCATGACCGGCGCCGCCGTGATGCTCGCCGCCACCCTGGCCGGCCTGCTCGACCTGCGCGCCAACGCCTGGCTCACCGGCGTCTTCCTGGTGCTGGAGGTCATCGCGGCCGGCGTCGTCTCCGTGCTCGGGTTCTCCCACGCCAACGGCGACGCCCCCAGCCTGCTGCACGGCGTGGTCACCGGGGACGGCGGCGCCACCACCACGGTGAGCATCGGCGCCATCGTCGGCGCGCTCGGCATCGCCCTGTTCATCACCCAGGGCTTCTCCACCGCCGTCTACCTCTCCGAGGAGCTGGAGAACCCCCGCCGCAACGTCTCGCGCACCGTGCTGTGGACGCTCGGCATCTCCTCCGCCGTCATCCTGGTCCCGGTCGTCGCCATCACCATGGGCGCCCCCGACCTCCAGACCCTGAGCTCCGGCGACATCTCCGGCATGGTCACCGCCTGGAGCAACTCCGCGGTCGGCACCTTCATCAGCCTCTGCGTCGCGCTGGCGATCATCAACGCCGGCATCGTCATGGTCATCCAGAACTCCCGGGTCCTGTTCGCCTCCGCCCGCGACAAGGCCTGGCCCGAGCCGGTCAACAAGGCCTTCGGCACCCTCGGCCGGTTCGGCTCCCCGTGGGTCGCCACCCTGGCCGTCGGCCTGCCCGGCGCCGCGCTCTGCTTCGTCAAGGGCGCACTGCTCAGCAACATCACCGGCGTCGCCGTCACCGGGATGTACCTGCTGGTCGCGATCGCCGCGCTGCTCTCCCGCCGCGCCCACCACAAGCACGCCGCCGCCTGGCGGATGCCGCTGTGGCCGGCCGTCCCGGTGGTGCTGATCGCCGTCCTCGTCTACGTGATGACCCAGCTGGACACCGAGCCCCTGCTGTGGACCGGCGGCATCACCGCCGCCGCCACCCTCTACTGGCTGTTCTACCTGCGCCCCCGCCAGGACACCCGCTGGGTGATCAGCCTCCCCGAGGACCAGCAGCCCTGACCCCCACCCCTCCCCCACACGGCAGTGGGGGGGGGGGCCCCCCCCCCCGGGCGGGGCCCCCGCGTCCCGGCGTCGGTCAGCGGCGTCCCGCGTGCCATGCGGCGCGGGCCCGGTAGGCGATCGGCAGGTAGCGCAGCCGCTCCGGGAGCAGGGGGACGATCAGGCGGACGGCCGTGCTGAAGCGCCGCAGCCGGCGTTCCTGCGCCGGGCTCCACTCCAGCCCGATCGCGGCGCGGGCCTCCGGCGGCATGTACCCCGCGGTGACGAAGGCCCGCAGGCGCAGGAAGGCCGCCCGCACGGCGGGCCAGGTCAGCCGGAGCAGCAGCCGTACCGGGAACGGGCCGCCCTCGGGCCGGGGCAGCGGCACGTCGGTGGCGACCAGCTCGCGGGCGACCGCGGTCGGCTCGATCTCCTCGGCCAGCATCCGCCCCCAGTAGGTCCAGTACTCCTCGATGGTCTGCGGCATGTCCCGGTCGCGCAGCCCGAGGATCCGGCCTACCTGGAGCCACTCCCGGTAGAGCTGCTGCTCCTGGGCGGGGGTGAAGCGGCGCAGCAGGTAGCGCCCGGCGTAGAGGTAGACCGGGAAGCCGGTGGCGTGCACCCACGCGTAGCAGGCGGGATCGAGGGAGTGGTAGCGGCGGCCGCGGGTGTCGGTGCCCTGGATGTCCTTGTGCAGGCGGCGTACCCGGCGGCCCTCCTCGGCGGCGTCCTCACCGCCGTACACCCACAGCTGGACCGAGCGCAGGGAGCGCTCGCCGCGGCCCCAGGGGTCGGTGCGGAAGACGGAGTACTCGTCGACGCCGGCCGCGATGGCCGGGTGCGCGACCTGCATGGTGAAGGCGGCGGGCAGCATCAGCAGCGCGCGGACGTCG
>NZ_JBWKER010000091.1:0-20610 GCF_056435345.1 Kitasatospora sp. NPDC043950 | reverse complement strand
GGGCGCCGCAACTCGTCGGCGAGCAGACGCCCCAGGACCCCCGAGACGTAGAGCGCACGAGCGGACACACAGCCTCCAGAGACAGGGCGGCCACGTACGGGCCGATACCGGGAACAGCGCGTCGAGCAAAAGGGGGGAGGGCCGGGCCGGTCCTGCCCGGCTACCGAACTCCGCTTCGCTCGCCCCCTGTCCGTGTCCCACGTCGTTCGGCCAGCGGGTAGAGCTGCCGCGGGCCGCGGCGGACAGCAGCCCCGCAACCCCCGGCAGCGCGCCCGCCTCCGGCCCGGACGCGAGCGTGGCCAGGAGGACCTGGACCAGGACCTGGTAGGTGCACTCTCCGCCGCCGCCGCCGTCCTGGGCCCGGCGGCCCGCTGCATACATCGTCGGCCAGCTCCGCCAAGGCGACCTGCCGACCGGTGAGCGAGTCCGCCAGAATCCCGTCCTGCGCCCGGATCAGGCGATGCTCCACGTCCGGCGACGGACCGGACACACCGTCACCGTCGTCGGCTTCGCGGTTCTCCGGGTCAGTCACGTACCCGGCGACGTCCTGGTCAGGCGGGTGAGCTCTTCCCGCAGGGTGGCCAGTTCCGCCCGAAGGCCGGCCAGTTCCGCCCGAAGGCCGGCCAGTTCCGCCGTCTCGTCCACGGGGCGAGCGGGGGTGTCACCGGTGGGCCCGCTCCCCGTGTTCTCCTTCAGCAGGTCGATGACGGCATCCCGGAGGTTGCACTCCAGCTCCGCCGCGCGTTCGATAAGTCCGTCGACGATCTCCTTGACGTCGTCGACGATGGTACGCAGAGACCGGATGATGCCGCGCAGTTGCCGGGGCTCACTCATGAGGGGGTGTTCCTCCCTGCTGGGGTGCGAGCATGCGAGAAGGCCTGATCGCCCGTCATCCTGCGTCCCGGTGGCCGACGTTCGGGCGGGAAGCGTTCAGCCCCTTGAGTGCACGCCAGTCCGTACGTCGGCGGCAACCCCGAGTGCGGGGGCTCGGGAGGCAACGAGCCCCGGACGCCCGCGCCGATGGCGCCGTACACACGCCCGTTCTGCCGGTCGAGACACGTCTTCCGCCGCCCCGGCACCCGCAGGAAGTCCGCGACATGGTGTGGTGGCGCGAAGGCGGCGAGTGGTGTCACCTGGCCGCCTGCACCGTGGGGCGATGCGAGGGCCGTCCCCTGTCCCGGTGGTCGCCACCGGCTCCGCAGGCCCGGCAGCGGCCCGCCAGGGCGCTTCAGGGGCGGCCCGGCCCGCCGAATGGTCCCTGTAGCCGCCGACCTGCGGCGTCACGGAGGCAGGCGTGAGGGGGGAGGGGCGAGGGCGTGAACCGGAGCGGGCCGTGCTCCGACGCGAGGGCCGCACGCCGTTCCGGGACGGTCCTTCATCTGTTGGTGTAGAAACCGTCACCGGCCGCCTTCCCGGGCGGTCGACAGGGACCTGACGTGCCCGGCCCGGCAACCGCCGAGTCGAACCGGTGCCGCGACCCAGGTAGGGCCCGCACCGCCACCGCGACACCGGATGGCCCCGCGCATCGCCCAGGTCCGGCCCGGACAGCCTCACCCCAGAGGAGCCCGCCACCACAACGACGAACGAGGTGCGTTGTGACCCCTTGGAACCCGTCACCGCGGACGGCGCAGGCGACTGTGCCCCGTCTTCCCTACCCCGATGGCTGGTTCGCCCTGGCCGCCAGTCACGAACTGAAAGCGGGCAAGGTCCTCACCCGCCGTCTGATGGGTGAGGACGTCGTGCTCTACCGCACCGCCGGCGGCACGATGCGTGCGGTACGGCCGTACTGCCCTCACCTGGGGGCTCATCTGGGCCACGGGGCAACGGTGCAGGGGGACAACCTGCGCTGCCCCTTCCACCACTTCCAGTTCGGCCTCGACGGGGCGTGCGTGAAGACCGGATACGAAACGCCGCCCCCGCTGAAGACCCGGCTCTCGGTTCTGGAGCACCGGGAGATCGACGGGTTCATCTTCGTATGGCGCCATGCCCTGGGCCAGGCGCCGTCCTGGGAGATCGAGCCTCTGCCGCCGGCGGACTTCCCCACTCCGTACTGCGTGGTCCGGGACCTGGAGGACCATCCCCAGGAGGTGCTGGAAAACGCTTTCGACCTCGGGCACTTCCGTCCGGTGCACGGGGTGCCCGTGACCTACCTCCACGAACCACTCTTCGACGGGACCCGCGCAGTCGTGTCAATGACCGTACAGAGAAGCGGCGTTGACCCCCGGCCCGGGGCGTTCTCGTTGCTCTCGCCCACGGGTCGGATCATCGCCCAGGGCCTCGGCGTCATCCAGAGCGAGGTCGAGATCGTCAGGCTCGGACTTCACTTCCGCTTCTGGGTCTTCTCCACGCCCGTCGACCCCGGGCGGCTCACCTTCACCATGGCGGCGTCGATGCGGCTCGTACGCCATGGGCTCGCGGGGCCCGCCAACGCGCTGGCCAGCGCAGGCATCGCTCACCTGTTCGCCTGGGATGCCAGCAGGGACTTCGACATCTGGCAGAACAAGATCCCTCTGAGTCATCCGCGGCTCGCGAAAGGGGACGGCCCGATCATGCAGTTCCGGCGCTGGGCCCAGCAGTTCTACTCCCCGCAGGACGGAGTCGAAGAGCCCCGGAACTAGACGCCCCGGGTTCGAGCGCGAGCGGGGGCTTCTCCGCCTGGGTGCTGTCACGTGAGCCCCTGAGGGATGGCGGTCGTACGAACTTGCAGAAGGCCCCAGGGGCACAAGCCCCAAAGGACCGACCGCGCCCCCCCGGACCCCGTGCGCCGCTCGGCCCAGGGCCTTTCCTCAAGGCAGCCGGAGTTCAGGCCCGGCCCGCCGCCTCTCGCCCGATCCTGACGCACTGCCACCCGAAGGCGAGGCCCGGTGTCCGACGAACCCCGCGACTGCGAAGACATCCTGGCGTACAGCGCACACACCGTCAGGCCGTTGATCCGCACCCAGGTCAACCGCCTGCCCGCGCACATCCGTCACCTCGCCGGGCTGCACTTCGGCTGGTGGACCGACGACCGAACCCACCTCGACCACCAGGGCGACGGCAAGGCCCTGCGCCCCGCCCTCACCCTCCTGGCCTGCCGGGCCGTCGGCGGCGACCCGGAGGCCGCCCGTCCCGCGGCCGTGGCCGTGGAACTGATCCACAACGCCAGCCTGTTGCACGACGACGTCATCGACCGCGACCGGATGCGCCGCCACCGACCCGCCCTGTGGGCGGCCAAGGGGATCCCGGCGGCGATCCTCGCCGGCGACGCCCTGTTCTTCGCCGCCGTGCAGACCCTCACCCAGGCCCCCCGCGCCGAGCTCACGATTCCCGTACTCCTGGAAAGCGTCCAGCTCCTGATCGAGGGCGAGTACCTCGACACGCTCCTGGAGACCGGCACCGACGTCAGCGAGGACCACGCGCTCGCGGTGGCGGTGGGCAAGACCGGCGAACTCCTCGCCGCCGCTTGCGCGCTGGGCGCCATCGCCGGTGGCGCCGACCCGCAGCGCACGGAGCATCTGCGGGCCTTCGGCCGACACCTGGGCATCGCCTTCCAGTGCGCCGACGACCTGCTCGGCATCTGGGGCGACGAACAGACCACCGGCAAACCCGCCCTCTCGGACCTGCGACGGCGCAAGGTCTCCCTGCCGGTGGCCGCCGCCATGGCCGGCCACACCCCGGAAGCCGAGGCCCTGCGCGCCCTCTACCGCGCAACACAGGCCCCCAGCGAGGAGGAATGCCGCCACGCGGCCAAGCTGATCGAACAGAGCGGTGCCAGGGACTGGACCCTGCACCGCGCCCGACGCCACAGCGCCGACGCCCTCCACCGCCTCGCCCTCGCCGACCCCGCGCCCCTGCCCGCCGCCGAACTCACCGCCCTCGCCCACCTGGTCACCCACCGCGAACACTGACACGACCGCGGCCCCTGCCGCACCACCGGCCCGGGGAGGGGAGGGGCCGTGTGCCCACGGCTCCGGACCCGGGCGAGACACGGGCGGCGAACACGCCCCGCTCCTCGACGTCGCACCCGGACACGGCCGGACGGCGCGTACGTCGGATGCCGCCGTCGACGGGAGCCCGCGGTGCGGGAACGCGTCGACGGCAGGCGGTTCAGGGGCTCCGCTTCCCGAAACCGCCGTCCGCACCGCACAGGCGACCGCTAACCCGTCACCTGCGAACAACTCCCTCCCGGGCCCGGAAAGGCTCACGGTTCCGTTACCCACCGAAAGGCGGCCCTCGACATGTCCGTTGACACCTCGGTGTCCGACCCGCAGCCGGAGGCGCCCGCCCTCTACTGCCCGTTCCCGGTTTCACTCCACCCCCGAGCCCGGGAGATCGACGAGAGCGCCACCCGGTGGATGGCAAGCTGCCCGATCCCGACGAACCCCGACACCCGCGACGCGCTCCTCCGGTCCCGAAGCGCCGCTTACGTCGCCTGCTCCAGCCCCGACGGAATCGAGGAACGCCTGGAGCTCGGCGGAAAGTGGTACCTGCTCGCCTTCGCCGTGGACGACTGGCTGGAGGAACTCACCACGCTGGAAGAGGTCATCGAGGCATGCTGCACCATGCAGCGCGTCGTGGACGATCCGAGCGCACCGCCCCTGACCGACCTCCCCTTCATGCGACACTTCGCGGAGCTGATCAAAGACTTCCGCGACAGTGCCACCGACGTGCAGTACGCCCGCTTCGCCGCCGGCTACACCTCGTATCACATGGCCATCCCGTGGGAGACCTGCCACCGTCTCGCCGGCCGACAGGTAACGCCCGCGGTCCTTCCCGTGATGCGCCTGTGGCTCACCGCGTTCGCCGCCTACATCACGGCATCGGAGATCTACAACGGGATGGAGATCCCGGCCCACGAGTTCGAGGCCCCCGCCACCCGCGCATGGCTCGAGTCCGCCGGAATCCTCCTCGCCTGGTGCAACGACATCTACTCCATCGAAAAGGACCTGCGGGGCGGCGACGCGCACAAGAACATCGTCATGACGCTGATGCGGCATCAAGATCTCGACGTCACGCACGCCACCCGGAAGGCCATCGAGTTCTGGAACCGCGTCATGGTGGTCCACCTGCGCCTTCGGGACCGCATCGCCATCGGGTCCAGCCCCGCTTTGACCCGGTTCCTGCGAGACACCGGAACCATGATCACCAACGTGATCCACTGGCACGCGGGAAACCCCCGATACGGCGGCGACCTCGCACTCCTCAGCATCGTCAGCCAGGAACCTCCCGGACTGGAATCCAGCCCCCTGCCCATTCCCTCCATCGCCTGGTGGTGGAACCACTGAACCCGGCACCGCCGCCCTCCGGCACCGCCCGCCCGAGCCCGCAGGAGCGACCATGGCCTCGACCGATCTGGGGCTTCCCCAACCGTCGCCGCGCACCCCAACACGCCGCCACTGCCGGAAGATCCACGTCGGCACCGTCCCCGTGGGCGGCGACGCACCCATCTCCGTCCAGACCATGACCACCACCCCGACCGCCGACGTCGACGCCACGCTCCGGCAGATCGCCGAGATCACCGCCGCCGGCTGCGACCTCGTGCGCGTCGCCGTCCCCTCCCAGGACGACGCCGACGCCCTGCCCGCCATCGTCGCCAAGTCGAAGCTGCCCGTCATCGCCGACATCCACTTCCAGCCCCGCTACGTCTTCGCCGCCATCGACGCCGGCTGCGCCGCCGTGCGCGTCAACCCCGGCAACATCCGAAAGTTCGACGACAAGGTCCGCGAGATCGCCCACGCCGCCCAGGCAGCGAACGTGCCGATCCGGATCGGCGTCAACGCCGGCTCCCTCGACCCGCGCCTGCTCGCCAAGCACGGCTCCGCCACCCCCGCGGCGCTCGCGGAATCCGCCCTGTGGGAGTGCTCGCTCTTCGAGGAGCACGGCTTCACCGACATCAAGATCGCCGTCAAGCACCACGACCCGCTCACCGTCATCGCCGCCTACCGCCTCCTCGCAGCGGCCTGCGACTACCCCCTCCACCTCGGCGTCACCGAAGCCGGCACCGCCCTCCAGGGCTCCATCAAGTCCGCCGTCGCCTTCGGAGTCCTCCTCACCGAGGGCATCGGCGACACCATCCGCGTCTCCCTCTCCGCCCCACCCGTCGACCAGGTCAAGGCCGGAGCGCACATCCTGCAGTCCCTGGGACTGCGCCCCCGCAAGCTGGAGATCGTCTCCTGCCCCGGCTGCGGCCGCCTCCAGGTCGACATCCACACCCTGGCCCAGCGCGTCGAAGCCGCCTTCGACGACTTCCCCCACCCCCTGCGCGTCGCCGCCATGGGCTGCGTCGTCAACGGCCCGGCGAAGCCCGCGAAGCCGACCCCGGCGTCTCCTGCGGCAACGCGACAAAGGCCAGTCCTCGTCGAAGGCCACGCCATCCGGACCGTCCCCGAACACCGGATCGTCGACGCCCTGATCGAAGAAGCCCCGCGCCTGACCGAAGGCTCAGACGAATCCCACCGGGGAACCAGAACAGCGGCTCAGCGCCGTCGGGGCGCCGCCCGTAGGGGCGGACACGGCGAACACGATCCGCCGCGGGTAAGCAGTGCCCCCGCCGTCAGTCTGATGGAGAAAGGCCCGAGATGGACATCGACGAATCCTCGAACCCGGTACACCAGCCCCGGCTGCCCTACCCGGACGGGTGGTTCGCCATCGCCTTCAGCGATGAACTGCCTCGTGGAAAGGTCATCCGACGGAAGTTCATGGGCGAGGAACTGGTGGCCTATCGTACGCGTTCAGGCGCCGTGCAAGTGGTGGACGCGCACTGCCCTCACCTTGGCGCCCATCTCGGCTTCGGGGGTTCGGTGGACGGCGAGAACATCGTCTGCCCCTTCCACCATTTCGCCTATGACTTGACGGGGAGATGTGTCCGGACCGGCGACGGGTCGACCCCGCCTCGGGCGTCCCTGAAACCTTGGGTTTCCTGTGAGGTCAACGGATTCATCTCGGTATGGCGCCATGCAGGGGGCTCCGCCCCGACCTGGCAGGTCCCGACCCTCCCGGTGGATGAGTTCCCGCCACCGACGCGGCGGGCGTTCACCCTGGTCGACCATCCGCAAGATGTATTCGAGAACACCGTCGACCTTGCGCACTTCGCGCCCATCCACGGGTTCCAGAACGCGATGATCGCAAATCCACTGCAAGCGGATGGACCCCACCTCGGCATCCCGGTCACCTTCGAAAGGGCATTCCCTCTCCTCGGGTCGGTGCAAACAAAAATCGTGGCGGTGGTACACGGCCTCGGGTGCCAACACCTCACAGGGCGCCTCGATCGCTTTGGCGCCGATTTCCTGGGCCAGGCCATGGCCACCCCGATCGACCCTATTCGTGTTCAAACGTACTTCACGCTGTCCGTCCGCTCATCCGGGTTCTCCGCCTGTCCCGATTGGGCAGCCAGAACCCTGTCCCAGATCCTGACCCAGGCGGTAGCGCCGTTCTACCTCACGGACGTCACAAAGGACTTCCACATCTGGAGCAACAAGAAGTACGTAGAACACCCCAGACTCAGCCGGGGAGACGGCCCGATCATGGAGTACCGCCGCTGGGCCCGCCAGTTCTACAGCGCGCCGCCCCTACCGGGACAGGGTGCTACGCCGAAACCTGAACCTTCCTGACAGTCCACGCCCCCAGCCCGCCGCACACAGACGACCGCGGTACTTCGGGGCCACGTCGGCACCACCGGCACCACGTGACAGCCATCCACCGCCGCCCACGGCGCCTCGCTCGCCCGACGCTCCCTTCCCCGCGCGCCGCGCGGCGCCGTCGTCCAGGTCCAGGGCCGCCCGGCCCGCCCGCCTCGCGGCGCGCCTCAACCCGGACGCGAAAGCAGTCCGTACCTTGAACCAGCAACATCGGTGCCTACACGCGCCGATTGCCGGTTCGGGCAAAACGTGCGGAATAAAGAAAAGGGCCCGTGGGGACGTGGGATGCTCCGAGCATGCCCCGGAGCAACAACGGCCAAGTGCCCGTCGCATACGTAGACACTGGTCAAGGGGCCGCGGGTCCACACCCCGTCGTTCCGGGACGGCGGGGGCCCGCGACGTCGGCTGCGTCGCGGGCCCGGCACGGTCGTGGGATCAGGCCTTGTTCGGGTACATGGTCCAGCGCTGGTTGGCGTTGCCGGGGATGCACGACCAGACGCCCAGCGCCGTCCCGTTGCCGTCGGCCCAGTTGGGGAGTTCGAGGCAGCGGTCGGCGGGTCGGCGGGTCGGCGGGTCGGCGGGTCGGCGGTCGGGTTGTGGAGGGTGCCGTCGGCGCGGAGCGTCCAGACCTGGCCGGTCGCGCCGACGCAGTCGCTGATGACCACCTGGGTGCCGAGGTCGGTGGCGTTGTCCTTGATGCCGACGCAGCGCCCACCGGTGCCGGTGGGCAGGGTGCCGGCGGTGTCGGTGGTGATCAGGTCCGGGTTCCCGTCACCGTTGATGTCGCCGGGCGAGTCGACCACGGGGAACGCGGCCATTCCGGACCCGCCGCCACCAGCTCGCCCTACCAGGTGTTCATGGAACAGCCGGTCATGCAGGCTCTCGCCGCCTGGCGGCAGTCCGACCCGAACGCGCCCACCTGGACGAAGAAGAAGCGCCGCAGTCCTCAGCGGCCGCGCGCAACTGCGGCGAGTCCGCAGGACTGGGTCTGTGCCCGCGTGCTGGTGGGTACGGAGGACATCGACGGGGGAGCGGGTCGCGAGTGGCGAGAGGTCGGAGCTGGGGCGTGAGTGGTGAACTGCGGTATGACGATCTGGTGCGGCCGCTGCCGGAGTTGTTGAAGAGGCACGCCGAGCGGTCGGCGGACCGGGTCGCGTTCCACGACTTCTCGCGCGGCGTCAGCTACGCCGAGTTGGAGCGGCGGACCGGGCGGCTGGCCGGGTCGCTCGCGCGGGCGGGGGTCCGGCGCGGCGATCGGGTGGCGCTCTGCCTGGGCAACTGCGTGGAGCTGGTGGAGGGTTGCCTCGCCGTGCTGCGGGCGGGGGCGGTCGGTGTCCTGCTCAATCCCCGGTCCTCCGACGACGAACTCGACTACTACCTGCGGGACAGCGGTGCCTCGGCCGTCATCACCGACCCCGCGCACCTCACACAGCTCCACCGCCTCGGCGCCGCGTACCGTGGCCTGCACACCGTGCTCACCGGGGCGGGCCCGATCCCCTCGAACGCCCCCGACGGCACCGTCCTCTTCGAGGCCGAGGCCGCAGCCTCGACCGGGAGCGACGGGCCCGCGGCCCCCGACGACCTGGGGCTCGACGATCCGGCCTGGCTGCTCTACACCTCCGGGACCACCCACCGCCCCAAGGGCGTGCTCTCCACGCAGCGCGGCGCACTGTGGTCGGTGGCGGCCTGCTACGTGCCGGTCTTCGGGCTCTCCCCCGAGGACCGGCTGCTGTGGCCGCTGCCGCTGTTCCACAGCTTCGGGCACTCCCTCGCGATCCTGGGCACCACAGCCGTCGGCGCGAGCACCGCGATCGCCGGCGAACTGCCGACGTCCGGCGAGGTCCTGACGCCCGGCGACCTGTGGCGCACGCTGCGCACCCCGAGCGCCGCCCTCGGCGGGCCGTTCACCCTCCTGGCAGGCGTCCCCACGACGTACCACCGGTTGATGGCCTCGGCGAGGGACACCCCGCTCCCCGCGCCGCGGCCCGGGCTGCGGCTCTGCGTCACGGCGGGCGCGCCGTGTCCGCCCGAGCTGCGCGGGGTGGTGGAGGAGACGCTCGGCGCGCCGCTGCTCGACGTCTACGGCAGCACCGAGACCTGCGGCGCGATCGCGGTGACCCGCCCGAACGGCCCCCGGATCGACGGGTCCTGCGGACTGCCGGTACCCGGCGTCGAGGTCCGCGTCGTCGATCCGGACAGCGGCGCCGACGTCCTCGCGGGCGGCGAGGGCGAGATCTGGGTCAGCGGTCCGAATCTCATGACGGGCTACCACGACCAGCCGGAAGCGACGGCCGCCGCGCTGCGCGAGGGCTGGTACCGGACCGGGGACCTCGGCCGGCGCGCCGAACACGGCCACCTCGTCCTCACCGGCCGGGTCAGCGAACTGATCATCCGGGGCGGCGAGAACATCCACCCCACGGAGGTAGAGCACGTCCTGCGGGGCTGTCCCGGGGTGCGGGACGCCGTGGTCCTCGGCCTGCCGCACGCCGTCCTCGGCGAGGTCCCGGTCGCCTTCGTGGTGCCCGGCCCGGAGGGCCTGGACCCGCGGCTGGTGCTCGACGTCTGCCGCTCGCAGCTCGCGGACCACAAGGTCCCCGTCGAGGTCCGCGAGATCGCGGCCGTTCCGCGCACGCCGTCGGGCAAGATCGTCCGCCATGCGGTGCTCAGCGACCCGGTTGCGGCGCTGGCCCCGGGCGGCGGTTCCCTGGACCGCGGGCTGCTGTCGCTGCCCCGGGAGGAGCAGGAACGCGCGCTGTGCGCGAGGGTGTGCGCCGAGACGGTCCGGGTCCGAGGCCGCGCGCCGGAGAGCGGGCTCGACGCGGACGGCTCGTTTGCGGACCGCTCGTTCGTGGACGGCTCCTTCGCGGACAGTTCCTTCGCGGACCTCGGGCTGACCTCGCTCGGCGCCATCGAGCTGATCGACCGGCTCGCGGCGTCGACCGGGCTGAGCCTGCCGACGACGCTGGTCTTCGACCACCCCACCCCGGCCGCCGTCGCCCGCCACCTGCACACGGAACTGTTCGCCGCCGTACCCGCCGCACCTGTTGTACCCGCGCCCGCCGCACCCGTACCCGCGCCCGCACCGCGGACCGCCGAGCCGGAGGAGCCGTACGACCGGGACCCGGTGGTGATCGTCGCCATGGCCTGCCGCTACCCCGGCGACGTGGAATCCCCCGAAGGGCTCTGGGAGTTGGTGTCTCAGGGCAGGGACGCGATCTCGGACCTGCCGACCGACCGGGGCTGGGACCTGGCCGCCCTCTACGATCCCGACCCGGACCGGATCGGCACCTGCTACACGCGCAGTGGCGGATTCCTGCACAGCGCCGCGGAGTTCGACGCGGGCCTGTTCGGCATCTCGCCGCGCGAGGCGCTCACCATGGACCCGCAGCAGCGGCTGCTGCTGGAAGTCACCTGGGAGGCGTGGGAGCGGGCCGGGATCGACCCGGCGTCCGTCCGGGACAGCGACACGGGCGTCTTCCTCGGCGTGATGTACGGCGATTACGCCTCCCGCTTCACCGAGCACGAACTGGAGGCCCACCTCGCCCTGGGCTCGGCCGGCAGCGTGGCCTCCGGCCGGCTCTCCTACGTGTTCGGCCTGCGCGGGCCCGCGATCACCGTCGACACGGCGTGCTCGTCCTCGCTGGTCGCCGTGCACCAGGCGGCCCAGGCGCTGCGCTCGGGCGCGTGCTCGCTGGCGCTGGCCGGCGGCGTCACGGTGATGGCGACGCCCAACCCGCTGGTCGCGTTCAGCCGCCAGCGCGCCCTCGCGCCCGACGGCCGGTGCAAGTCGTTCTCGGCGACGGCGGACGGCACCGCCTGGGCCGAGGGCGCCGGGGTGCTGCTGCTGGAGAAGCTGTCCGACGCGCGCCGCAACGGACACCCGGTGCTGGCCGTGGTGCGCGGCAGCGCCGTCAACTCCGACGGCGCGTCCAACGGCCTGACCGCGCCCAACGGCCGCGCCCAGCAGCGCCTGATCCAGCTGGCGCTGGCGGACGCCGGGCTGCGCGCGCACGAGGTGGACGCCGTGGAGGCACACGGGACGGGCACCGCGCTCGGTGATCCCGTCGAGGCGCGGGCGCTGCTCGCCGGCTACGGCCGGGGCCGGGGGCCGGAGGATCCCCCGCTGTGGCTGGGCAGCGTCAAGTCCAACCTCGGACACACCCAGGCCGCCGCCGGAGTCGCCGGGATCATCAAGATGGCCCAGGCCATGCGGCACGGCGAGTTGCCCAGGACCCTGCACGTGGCAGCCCCCACCCCGCACGTCGACTGGTCCGCGGGCCGGGTCGAGCTGCTGACCGCCGCCCGGCCGTGGCCCGCGCCCGCCGGCCGGCCGCGCCGCGCCGGTGTGTCGGCCTTCGGGATCGGCGGCACCAACGCGCACGTGATCATCGAGGAGCCGGCCGCCGCCGACCGCGCCCCGAGCCAGCAACCCGCGCCGCCGCCGGGGCCGGTGTCGCCAGCGGCAGTGCCGTGGCTGGTCGGCGGGGCTGACGAGGCGGCCCTGCGGGCCCAGGCGCGACGGCTGGCCGACCACGTCGAGGCCCGGCCGGGCCTCTCGCCGGTGGACGTGGGCTTCTCGCTGGCGGTGTCGCGGTCGGCGCTCACACACCGGGCGATGGTGCCGGCCGCGGACCGCGAGCGCATGCTGGCCGGGCTCCGGGCGATCGCCGACGGCACGCCCGGCGCCGGGTCGTTGATGCGCCTGGCCGACCCGCGTACCCGCACCGCCTTCCTGTTCACCGGGCAGGGCGCGCAGCGCACGCGGATGGGCGAGGAACTGCGGGAGGCGTTCCCCGCGTTCGCCGCGGCCTTCGACGAGGTCTGCCACGCGCTGGACGGCGAACTCGACCGGCCGCTGCGCACGGTGATCCGCGCCGACCCGGGCTCGCCGGACGCCCTGCTCGACCGCACGGACTTCACCCAGGCCGCCCTGTTCGCCTACGAGGTGGCGCTCTTCCGGCTGGTGGAGTCCTGGGGCGTGCGGGCCGACTTCCTGGCCGGGCACTCCGTGGGCGAGTTGGCGGCCGCGCACGTCGCCGGAGTGCTGGACCTCGCCGACGCCGTCCGTCTGGTCGCGGCCCGCGGGCGGCTGATGCGGGCGCTGCCCGACGGCGGGGCGATGGTGGCCCTCGACGCGGCGGAGCACGAGGTCCTGCCCGAACTCGCGGACGTGGCCGACCGCGTGGCGATCGCCGCGGTCAACGGACCGCGCGCGGTGGTGCTCTCCGGCGCGCGGGACGAGGTACTCGCCGTCGCGGCGCGGTTCGAGGCCCGCGGCCGCCGCAGCACGTGGCTCAAGGTCGGCCACGGTTTCCACTCGCCGCTCGTGGACCCGGTGCTCGACGAGTTCCGCCGCGTCGCCGAGACGCTGGAGTTCCGGCCGCCGCGGATCCCGGTGGTCTCCACCGTGAGGGGATCTCGGGCGGCGCCCGGGGAACTGGGCTCCGCGGATTACTGGGTGCGGCACGCGCGGCTTCCCGTGCGGTTCGCCGAGGCCGTGGAGTGGCTGGGCGCCAACGGCGTCGGGGGCTTCCTGGAACTCGGCCCGCAGCCGGTGCTCACCGCGTACGCGCAGGAGTGCCCGGCCGTCCAGGACGGCGGCCCGGCCCCGCAGAGCGGCGGCGGCCCGGTGTTCGCCTTCGCGGCCCGCGACGGCGAGCGGGAGCCGGACACGCTGCTGGCGGCCGTGGCCCGGCTCCACGTGCGCGGCGCCGCCGTCGACTGGCCCGCGGTGTTCGCGGAGCGCGGGCTGCGGCGCGGGCTGCGACGCGGGCTGCGGCGCGTGGAACTGCCGACCTACGCCTTCCAACGCCGGAGGTACTGGCTGGACCCGCCGCGCCCGGCCGGGGCGGGGGCCCACCCGGGCCCCGGCGAGCATCCGCTGCTCGGCCCGCCGTTCGAGGTGCCGGGCACCGGGCACACGGTGCTCTCCGGCCTGCTGTCGGCGAGTGCCCAGCCGTGGCTCGCCGACCACGTCGTCGGTGGGGCGCCGCTCGTGCCGGGGGCGGCGTTCGTCGAGATGGCCGTGCGCGCGGGCGACGCGGTCGGCTGCGGCACGCTGGAGGAGCTCGTGATGCTGCGGCCGCTGGCCCTGCCCGCCTCGGGGGTGCGGGTCCAGGTCGTGGTGGGGGCGGTGGACGACTCCGGCCGGCGGTCCGTCGAGATCCACGCGCGACCGGTGGAGCCCGCCGAGCTGGCCTGGACGCCGCACGCCACCGGCCTGCTCGCCCGCACGCCCGAGCCGGGAACGGCACCGGAGGGGCGCGGCCTGACGCAGTGGCCGCCGCCCGGGGCCGTGGAGATCGAACCCGCCGGCGCCTACGAGGCCGCGGCGGAGCGCGGTCTGGCCTACGGGCCCGCCTTCCGCGGCGTGCGCGCGCTGTGGCGGCGGGGTGCGGAGGTGTTCGCGGAGGTCCGGTTGCCCGAGCCGTGGACGGCCGAGGCAGGCCGGTACGGCATCCACCCCGCGCTCCTGGACGCCGCCGCGCATGCCTCGATGCTCGCCGTGTCCGCTCAGGGAAGCGGCCCGGATGCGGACGCGGGCGGCGCCCGGGTGCCGTTCCAGTGGAGCGGCGTGGGCCTGCACGCCGCCGAGGCGTCGACGGTCCGGGTGCGGATCGCGCCGGTCGGCGAGGCAGGCCCCGCCTCGGAGGACGGCGCGTTCTCGATCACGCTCACCGACCCGGCGGGCCGCCTGGTGGCTCGCGTCAACTCCCTCTCCACCAGGGAACTTCCGGCCGGGCACCGCGATCCCGGGCAGGACATCGCCCAGCGCGCCCTGCTGCGCCCCGACTGGGTCCCCGTCGCGCTGCCCAGCGGGGCACCGCAGTCGGCGGGCTGGACGGTCCTCGGGCCGGACCAGCTGAACCTCGGCGCCTTCGTCCCCCTCGCCGCCGGCCCGTCCTCACCCACGAACGGCCCCTCCTCGCCCACGGCCGACGCGGACGCCACGGCCCTACCCCGCCACCTGGCGCTCACCGCCGTCGGTTCGGAAACGGACCGCGGCCCGCTGGCCGACGTCCACCTGCTGACCACGCGGGTGCTCAAGGTCCTCCAGGACTGGCAGGACGATCCGGCCACCGCGGGCTCGCGGCTCGTGGTGGTGACGCGGAACGCCACCGCACCCACGCCGGACCTGGCGGGCGCCGCGGTCTGGGGGCTGGTGCGCACCGCGCAGTCGGAGCTGCCGGGGTGCGTGGTCCTGATCGACGTGGACGAGGATCCCGCCTCCCTGCGCCTGCTGCCCGCGGCGGCCGCCAGCGGCGAGCCCCAACTCTCCCTGCGCGCCGGGCGGGCGACGGTGCCACGGCTGGTCGGCGCCCCGGCGGCGGCCCACCTGCCCGAGCCCTGGCCGGCCGAGAGCGCCCCGCCCCGCCGCTCCGGCGCCTTCGACCCGGACGGCACGGTGCTGATCACCGGCGGCACCGGAGCGCTGGGCGCGGACCTGGCCGGGCACCTGGTCGACGCCTACGGGGTCCGCCACCTGCTGCTGACCGGGCGGCGCGGCCCGCACGCACCGGGCGCCGACGCCCTGCGCGCGAGCCTGGCGGAGCGGGGCGCGCAGGTCAGGATCGTCGCGTGCGACGCGGCCGACCGGGCCCGGCTCGCCGAGCTGATCGAGCAGTGCGATCCCCCGCTGACCGCCGTCGTGCACGCCGCCGGGGTCCTCGACGACGGAGCGCTGGCCGCGCTGTCCCCCGAGCGGCTGGCGGCGGTCCTGCGGCCGAAGGCGGACGCGGCCTGGCACCTGCACGAGTTGACCCGCGACCGGGACTTGTCGGCCTTCGTCCTGTTCTCCTCGGTCTCGGGCGTGCTGGGCCGGGCGGGCCAGGGCAACTACGCCGCGGCGAACTCGTTCCTGGACGCGCTCGCCCAGCACCGGGCCGCCGCCGGTCTGCCCGCCGTCTCGCTGGCGTGGGGCTTGTGGGGCCACGACGCGGGCATGGCAGCCCAGTTGACCGAGGGTGCGGGGCGCGCGAGGTCCGACGACGTGGTCCGGGCGTTCACCCCCGCCCAAGGCCTGGCCCTGTTCGACGCGGCACTGCGGACAGGAGCCCCCGTACTCGCGCCGGTCCTGCTGGACCGGGCCGCGCTGCGCGCCGCCGCAGGGCAACTACCGCCCCCGCTGCGCGACCTGGCGCGCCACGGCCGGCCCGCCGCCGAGGCGCAGAGCGGCGCGACCGAACCTCCCCCGGGCGCCCGGGAAGGCTCCGAGCCCGGAGCGTGGCGCACGCTGCTGGCCGGGCTGCCCGCCGAGGAGCGCGGGGCCGCGCTCACGGAACTGCTGCGTGGCGACGTGGCCGCGGTGCTCGGCTACTCCGGCGCGCAGGACCTCCCCGCCGGCAGGACCCTGGCCGAGCTCGGCTTCGACTCCCTGACGGCCGTCCAGTTCCGCAGCCGGCTGAGCACGGCCCTGCGCCTGCGGCTGCCCGCGGCCGTCGTGTTCGAGCACCCGGCGATCGAGGACCTCGCCCGTCACGTACTCGACCTGCTCGACGACCTGCCCGATGGCCTGCTCAAGGACCTGCCCGACGGCACACCGCGTGTGCGGCCCGGCATCCGGCCCGCACCGCCCACCGGCCGTCCCGCGCAGACGCTCGCGGCGCTGTACCGCGCTCTCTGCGAGCAGGGCCGACCGGCGGCCGCGATGCACCTGGTAATCGCGGCGTCCTCGGCCACCGCGACGTTCGGCGCCGACGACGCCGCGGAGCACGCCGTGCCGCCGCTGTGCCGGGCCCGGGGCCGCGCCGGCTCCCCGGTCGTGGTCTTCTTCCCCGACCACCGCCCGCTCCCCGCCCTCCCGGGCGGCGGGTTCGCGGCCCTGCACGCCTGCTTCGAGGGGGAGTTGGAGGTCCTGGAGTTCCCGCACCCGGGCATCGGCGCGGGGCACGCCGTTCCGGCCGACCGGGAGACGCTCGCCCGCCTCCACGCCGAGACGGTGCTGCGGCACGCCGGCAACCGGCCCGTCGTCCTGGTCGGTGCTTCCGCCGGGGGCGCCGTCGCGCACGCCGTGACCCGACGCCTCGAACTCAGGGGATCCGCTCCCCTGGGACAGGTGCTGATCGACACGTATCTCGTCCACCAGGGCAACCACTCCACGGACTGGCTGACCGCCCTGGCCGCGCCGCCGGCCCCGCACCTCGGCGTGGACGTGTGCGCGGACGGGTCCACCGGCGACGAGGACGCCGCCGTCGCGGCCATGGGCGCCTACACCGGGCTCTTCCTGGACTGGCGCCCGGAGCCCGTGGACACCCCGACCCTCCTCGTCGGCGCCGCGCGGCCGACCCCGCTGATGGCGGCGCGCGCGGACGGCGACTCCTGGCGCACGTCCTGGCCGCTGCCGCACGAGCGCGTCGAGGTGCCCGGCGACCACCTCTCCCTGGCGCGGGAGGACGCCGCCACCACGGTGGCCGCGATCCGCGCCTGGATCGACTCCCTCGCCCGCACCGGTTAAGTCCTGCCTTTCGGATCAGCGTGTGCAGCCGGGGGAGCGGGAAGTCGGCCCGTCCGACTTCCCACTCCCCCGGCACCGGTCGCCGGGTGCGCGGGCGAACCCCGTTCGAGTGAAGCGCCGGACGGCCCGGTGGAGGCAGTGCCGGGGCGGGGTAACGGGTGATCGGGAGTCACGGGAAGCCGCGCGACGCGGGGTTCCCGGGCTCCCGTCGATGCCCTGACGAACCCAGCACGGGAGTCCCCTCATGCACCTGCGTTCCAGCCCGCGCGCAGCGGTCGTGGTCACCGCCGGCGTCCTCGCCCTGTCCCTGGTCAGCCCCTCCACGGCCTCGGCGGCCCCCGGCGTCGTGATCATGGATCGCGGGGGTGTACGGGAGGAGGTCACGGACCCGGTGCCCGGCCAGTGCCACCGCGGCCTCGGCCCCGACACCACGATCGTGAACTTCACCAGCGGCCCCATCCGGCTGTTCACCGACCGCAACTGCCGGTCGAGGATCTCTTCCCTGCTGGACCCGGACGGGGCCCGGGAGGACGTGAACGTCGGCAGTTTCATGGCCATCACCTGACCACCGCCCCACCCGTTCACCTGCCGCCGGACCGGCTGCAAGGCGGTCCGGCGGCCGTACCCGAGTCCCCCGCGCCGGCGGCCCCCACGGTGCCGTGCAGATGCGACAACGAGGCTTTTCCGCCCACCCCGAGTGGTCGCGCCACCAGGGCATCCCAGGTGTCATCATCCAGAGGGCCGGCCAAGCCAGTACCAGCCGGCTGCGGAAGTTGTCCCAGATCCTCGGGACCTCTCCGACCGTCCGACTCGCCTGGCCCTCGGGAGAACACCTTGCGTGGCCTGATCCTCGACTTCGCGGGAGTGATGACCACTCCCATCGGCCAGTCGTCCCGGGCGTGGTGTGCCCGGGAGGGCCTGCCGGCTGACACCTGGCGCAGCACCCTGGAGGACGATCCGGCCGGCCGTGCGCTCTACGTGGAGCTGGAGCTCGGCCGGATGTCCCAGGAGGAGTGGAACCGGGGCACGGCGGCGATCATGGGCGTGGGGCCCGACAACCTGATGGGACGCGCGCATGCGGAGGTCCGCGCGGTTCCCGCCATGGCCGAACTCGCCCGTGCCGCCAGGGACGCCGGGATCGTGGTGGCGCTGCTGTCGAACTCTTACGGCCTCGCTCCGTACAACCCTTACGTGGAGACCGGGGTGTGGGATCTGTTCGACGTGCGGGTGATCAGTGGAGATGAGGGCATAGCCAAGCCGGAACCGGCGATCTATCAGCGCGCCCTCGACCGCATGGGTCTGGCCGGCCCCGAGTGCATCTTCGTGGACGACCACCGTAGGAACCTCCCGCCGGCCGAGGCGCTCGGCATCACCACGGTCCACGCGAACGGCCCGGAGACGGCCTCGCGGGTCGCTCGCCTTCTGGAGCTGGAGACACCTCGGTCCACCGATCTGTCACCGGACGAGGCAACCACCGGCGCCTGGTTGACGACGGATTGAAGAACTCGTACACGCCATGCGAGTACTGCCCTGTACGACTTCCGGAAGTCGTACAGGGCGCAGGTTCACCGACCGTCGCCGTTCCACGACAGTGGTCGCATGCCTTCCGACACACCTCTGGAACCGCGCCGGAATACCCACGGCAGACCAAGCGCTCCTCGCCCGTGGGGCCCGCAGCCACATCCTCGGCGCCCCCCGCGCACATCCCGCCCGACCCCACCCATGGACCAGCCGAGCAGCCGTTCCCAGCACAAGTGAGCCGATGAACACTGCGCGCAGGGCAGGGGGATCGGCTATCGAACTCCCGTCCCGGGCTGTTGATTGAGGTCCATCCCGTCCGGGGCGGGGTACTACCCCTGCCGCACGGCAGGTACTTGCTGCGCCCTCGGGTGCAGCGGGAAACAGCACCGGCCTTACAAGCCGAACCGAGAAGGGACGCTGACCATGGGAGACGAGAACAAGGGTGGACCGAACGACGGTAGGGGCGGCGGGCACGCCAAGCCCGGCTCGCCGGCCATCGGCCCGAACCCCTCGAAGGACGGCCAGCAACCGACCCCGGCACCGAAGCACAAGAAGAGTTGACCCCCGAACAGCAGCGGGCCGCACTGGTGGCGGCGCTCACCGACGCCGGTTCCCTGCCCACCGAATGGGCTCCGGCCGTGGCGGCCGTGCCACGACACGCGTTCCTCCCCGACACCATCTGGGCGGACGAGGACGGCGGCGACACCGAGTGCAGCCGGACCAAGGAACCCGAGCGGTGGATGCGGCTCGCCTACAGCGACCTGCCGATCGTCACGCAGTGGGACGACGGTGCCGGGGACGGCGACCACCGTACTCCCACATCGTCGGCATCCATGCCCACCATGGTGGCCGAGATGCTGTCCGACCTGGACGCGGTCCCCGGGCATCGGGTGCTCGAAATCGGGACGGGCACCGGCTACAACGCGGCCTTGTTGGCGCATCGCCTGGGCGCCGAAACGGTGTCCACCGTCGAGGTGGACGCGCAGGTCACCGCGCAAGCCCGCACCGCACTTCGCAGGACCGGCTACACCCCCGAAGTCGTCTGCGGGGACGGTGCGCTCGGGTGGGGCGTACGCGCCCCGTACGACCGGATCATCTCCACCGTGTCACTGCGGGACATCCCGCCCGCCTGGGTAGCACAAACCCGGCCGGGCGGGGTGATCGTCAGCCCCGTCTCACCGTTGCTGGGCGGCGGGGCGGTTGCGCGGCTCACGGTGGACGGCGACGGGACGGCAAGCGGTCCGTTCACCCGATCGGCGGCGTTCATGATGCTGCGGCAGCAGCGCTACCAGGGCGCTCCGGTGGACGACTACCTGCCCGGTGAATGGCCGGGCGACTCCGGGCAGTCCTGGACAAGCCTCGACCCCGAAGCCATCGGGGGCGACTGGCTCGCGCAATTCGCCTGCGCCCTCGCCCTGCCGGACGTGTACTACCGGCGGAACGAGTTCGGTGACGGCGGCTGGACGTGGTGGCTGTTTGACACGGCCGTCACGTCCTGGGCAACGGTCGACTCCGTGCCCGGGGAATCCCGGTTCGAGGTCCGCCAGTCCGGGCCCCGGCAACTGTGGGACGAGACGGAGGCCGCCTACACCCAGTGGACGGCCGCCGGACGCCCCGGCTACGAGCGGTACGGGCTCACGGTGTCACCTGCCGGACAGGCTGCATGGTTGGACGAGCCCGGCAATCCCCTCCCGGGGCACCGCAAGTAGAGCGGTAGCTGGGGGCGTGGGGTTCCAAGCGATTGGCACCGCTTGTCTCCCCGCGCCCCCGCTCGCACAGAGCGGGGATCGGCTCCGGGTCGGGTCAGCAGTTCGGAACGGGGTCGGTCTCGCTGGCGGCCTCCGCCGGGCCCCGCGAAGGATTGGCCGGCGAGGGCGGCCCTGCGGAAGTGGCTGCCGGGAAACCGATTAGGTGATCGCCGTCTGGTGCCGTACGGTCGGTACTACCGACGCGGGGTGGAGCAGCTCGGTAGCTCGCTGGGCTCATAACCCAGAGGTCGCAGGTTCAAATCCTGTCCCC
>NZ_JBWKER010000090.1:20806-24383 GCF_056435345.1 Kitasatospora sp. NPDC043950 | reverse complement strand
CAGCCAGTCGACGCCGGCTCCTCTCCCGTTCTACGCAGACGTTCAGGCGTGCTCACTCCGGTCTTCCCGGCCGCCCGATGCCGCGCTGATTCGACAAGATCCGAAAGAGAGGTCCCTAGCCGACCATGATCAAGCTCGGCGCCAACCGCTGTACCGGTGTTCCCCGAGGCCGGGCTACCGTCTCCCCATGACCAGCGTCCCGACCAGCAACGGCCCGACCAGCAACGGCCCGAGTGGCGGCGGCTCGACCGGTGGCGGCCCGGACCCGATCCCGGGCACCGACACTCCCGAGGCCATCCGGCCCCGCGTCACCTGCCGCCGCTGCCATCGCCCGCTGCACGACCCGGAGTCGCGGATCCTGCGGCTCGGCCCGGAGTGCCGCGATCCGGCGGAGCGGGTCGCGCGCTTCGACGTCGACCAGGATCCGCTGCCGGGCATCGGGTGACGGGCGTCGGGTGACGGGCATCGCCCGCCGACCTCTGCTGTAGCGCCCGTCAGGCGCGCCGGAAGAGGCGGCGCAGGAGGCCGGGGCGGGGTTCCGGTTGCTCCTGGGGCGCCACCTCGGCCTGCTGGGCTTCCCCGGCTTCCCGGGCTTCCCTGGCCTCCTGGGCCTCGGCCCGCTCGATCAGCCGCCGGGCCAGGTCGAGGTCGGCCCGGGGCAGCCAGGGCGCGGTGAGCGCCAGCGCGGCGAGCGAGCGCAGGACGGTCACCACGCGGGTGCGGCGGGCCCGGGCGCTGTAGTGCAGCCGCTGCCGGAGCCGGTCGGCGATGTCGGCGCGGGTCTCGGGGTGCGTCCAGCCGATCGCGACGAGGGCGAAGCCGGCCGCCTCGACCACCCAGTCCTCGGGCCCGAGCAGCAGGTCGACCAGCACGCGGCGGCGGTCGGAGTCCTCCCACGGCTGGTCGGTGCGGTGGTGGGCGATGCCGAGGCAGGCGAAGACCTGGACGGCCCGCACCCACAGTTCGGGCTGGTGGGCGAGCAGGGCCCGGCCGAGGTCGTCCTCCCGGGGCATCGGCGGGTGGACGAGCGCGCCGAGCAGGTCGTCGAGCGGCAGCCCGGCCAGCCGGACGGCGTGGTCGTAGGCGGCGGGGACGGTCGCCCAGACGATCTCGGCGGTGGCCCGGACGAGTTCGGCGCTGTCCGGTGCGGGCGGGGCGACGGCCGGGCGCGGGTCGGTCCCGTCCCAGGCCCAGATCCGGGTGGCCGGTTCGGCCAGCGGGAGCCGGGGGTCGGGCTCGGCGACGGACCGGTAGTCGACGGTGGCGCGCGGCAGGGCGAGGCGGACGGCCAGCAGGGAGCTGGGCGGTTCCACGGCGGAGGCGCTGCACTCGATCTCGCTGTCGCGGGTGGTGCCGGGGGCGGCGAGCAGCTGGTGCAGCACGTTGACGGTCGCCTCGGTGGCGCCGGAGACCATGCCGAGCCAGGGTTCCCGGTGGCTGAGCCGTTCCAGCAGGTCCTGGGCGTACTCGTGGTCCGGGTGGGCGCGGTGGTGGTCGGCCAGGGCGAGCAGGTGGGCGGGGTCGCCGTCGGCGGCGTGCCGCAGGCCGTACCGGGCGGGGGCCGCCTTGGGGTGGTCGGGTTCGGTGGCGAGCACGCGGTCCAGCCAGGGCAGGCCGTCGGCGGGGCGGCCGAGGGCGCCGTACAACTCGGCGACGTCGACGGCGAGGTAGCTGCTGGAGTTGTCCCGCTCCGGTTCGACCCGGGCCAGTTCGGCCTCCCAGACGGCGAGCGCCCGTTCCGGCCGGCCGTGCGCGCGCAGGGCGTTGCCGAGCATCACGGACGGCAGGTAGCCGGGGGCCAGCAGGTGGGCCAGTTCGGCGAGTTCGACGGCGCGGTCGGTGGCGCCGAGGCGGCGGGTGAGGCCGGAGGCCATCGCGAGCAGCAAGGCGTGGTCGCCGTGGCGGCCCACCACGGACTGGACGAAGTCCTCGAACGGCTGGACGGCTTCGGCGAGTTCGGCGGGCAGCGGGTCGGGCAGTCCGCCGGCGGCCCGGGCCACCGCCTGGGCGACGGCGTCCGGGTCGACGAGGGCGGGCAGGTCCTCGCGGGCGAGCCAGGCGGTGTGCGCCCAGGGTCTCGCGGGCTCGTACTGGATCGCGGAGGCGAGCAGGCCGACGGCGGTGTCCCAGTCCCCGGCGGCGGCCTCGACGTGGGCCCGGCAGGCGACGGTGCCCAGGTAGACCTGGCCGTCCAGCGGGAACAGGTCGCGGGCGGCGGCCGGTCCTCCGGCGGCGGCGCACAACTCGGCTAGCGCCTCGTACAGTTCGGGCAGCTGGGGGTCGGCGAGGATCGCGTCGGCCAGGTGGTCGGCGGCGTGCGGGAGGTCTCCGGAGTCGATGGCCAGCCGGGCCACCGCCACCTCGCCCTCCGCCGCCAGCCGCTCGTCGCCCTCGTCGTCGGCGTGCCCCATGTGGTCGTCCCCCCGCTCGCGGTGTCTGCCTTGTGCGCGGACGAGGCTATCCCGCGTATCTGATGACCGGATGATCAATCTGCCGGCGTGTCGGACGAGCTGGAATTGGCCTGAATCGCGCTCACCTCTAGGTCGGATACACCCCGAACGAGTGGTTTGGGTGCTGGTCGGCGCCTTTTCCCGGAATCGGCGCACCACGATGTTCCCGACGCTTCGCTCCCGAAGCACCCCCCGGTGCACCCACCGGAGCACTCACTGGAGCACCCACCGGAGCACCCCCACCCCGACGACAAGCGAGAAGTGACGATGAAGCTCTCCCGCACCCTGTCCATGGCCGCCTCGGCCGCCGTCCTGAGCACCGTCGCCCTGGGCACCACCGCCCTCACCGGGCACGCCACACCAGCGGCCGCCGCCTCGTTCGTGGTCAGCGAGGCCCAGTTCAACCAGATGTTCCCGAGCTGGAACTCCTTCTACACCTACCGCGGCCTGACCGACGCCCTCAGCGCCTACCCCGGGTTCACCACCACCGGCAACGACGCCACCCGCAAGCGCGAGGCCGCGGCGTTCCTCGCCAACGTCAGCCACGAGACCGGCGGCCTGAAGTACGTCGTCGAGCAGAACACCGCCAACTACAGCCACTACTGCGACGCCTCGCAGCCCTACGGCTGTCCCGCCGGCAAGAGCGCCTACTACGGGCGCGGCCCGCTCCAGATCAGCTGGAACTTCAACTACAAGGCCGCGGGCGACGCCCTGCACATCGACCTGCTGAACAACCCCTACCTGGCCGAGAAGGACCCGGCCGTCTCCTGGAAGACCGGCCTCTGGTTCTGGAACACCCAGAAGGGCGCCGGGACGATGACCGCGCACGACGCCATCGTCAACGGCAAGGGCTTCGGCGAGACCATCCGCAGCATCAACGGCGACCTGGAGTGCAACGGCAAGAACCCGGACGAGCGCAACGACCGCATCAACCTCTACAAGAAGTTCGTCGGCGTCCTCGGCACCGACGTCGGCGGCGGCAACATCTCCTGCTGACCGGCGACGGCTTGGGGGGGGGGGGGGGGGGGGGGGGGGGCGGAGGCCGGGGGGGGGGGGGGGTCCCGGGACGAGGAGAGTAGCGCCCTGCCGCTCCTCGCACGCCAGCACAACGCGCAGCTACGAGAACC
>NZ_JBWKER010000090.1:0-20796 GCF_056435345.1 Kitasatospora sp. NPDC043950 | reverse complement strand
GCGTTGGGCGGCGACACCCTCTCCTGCGAACGGCCGGTGTTTTGGGGGGAAGTTCGCCCGGCCCCCCCCCCCACGCACGGGGTCGTTTCGCGGCCACGGCCAGCGGCGGCGTCATCACCGGGCGTCATCACCGGGCACCGAAGCGAAGGTCCACGAAGGCCCCGACCAGTCCCCCGAGCGCGACGGCCGGCACGACCACATCCCCGGCACGGCCGGCCAGCGCGCCCGTGACCAGCACGAACGCGACGACGGCCAACGCGCCCGCCCAGGCCGGTCCCGATCGCGGCAGCAGGGGAACGGGCCTGCCGTTCCGCCGCCGCCTGACCCACTTGACGGCGAGCAGGAGCACCGCGACCGCGAGGAGCGGCGGCGCCGTGACGTGCGCGGAGGTTCCCATCGCTGTCCGCCTTCCGTTCGGGTTGCCACCGACACGGTAACTGCCGTGCAGGAGACCGGCGATGGCGCCGTCCCGGCCACCGTTGCCGATCCACGGAACGGCCTGCGGGCAGAGCGCCGAGCACCTGGGTTCGGGGACGTGGCGACGGCGACCGCATGGCAGGAGGCGTTCCTGTAGGCCTGCTCGCGACGGCGCGGCTGCGGTGAGGCCGGTCCCGTCGGGCACCTGAATATTTCATCACGAGAAATATTCAGGTGGTCGTCGGCGTTGACCACGGAGCCGGGTGCGGGAAGGCCCCGCACGACTGGAGACGGGAGCGACGCCGTGCGCGTGGAGATCTGGACCGACATCAACTGCCCGTGGTGCTACATCGGCAAGGCCCGGTTCGAGCAGGCCCTGGAGCGGTTCCCCCACCGCGGGGACGTGGAGGTCGTCCACCGCTCCTTCGAGCTCGACCCCCACTCGCCGGCCGAGGCGCGGCCGGTCGTCCCGCTGATCGCCGCCAAGTACGGGCTCAGCCTGGAGCAGGCCGAAGCGGCGGAGGCGCGGATCGCGGACAACGCGCACGGGGAGGGGCTCGCGTACCTCCGCGAGGGGCGCGACGCGGCGAACTCCTTCGACATGCACCGCCTGCTGCACTTCGCCAAGGACCACGGGCGGCAGGGGCAGCTGCTGGACGCGCTGTACCGGGCCAACTTCGCCGACGCGCGATCCGCGTTCGCGGAAGGGCGACTGGTGGACCTGGCCGTCGAGGCGGGGCTGGACGGCGAGGCCGCGGCGGCGGTGCTGGCCGATCCGGACGCCTACGCGGAGGCGGTACGCGAGGACGAGGCGACGGCGGGCGCGATGGGCGCCACCGGGGTCCCGTTCTTCGTGTTCGACCGGCGGCTCGGGGTCTCGGGCGCCCAGCCCGCCGAGACGTTCACGGCGGCACTGGAGCAGGCCTGGGAGAGCCGGGTGGCGGTGCCCCTGCTGGTCGGCGGCGCCGGCGGTGAGGGCAGCGGCGAGGTCTGCGGGCCGGACGGGTGCGAGCTGCCGCAGCGGTGAGGCGAAGGGCGTGGAGCAGGAAGTCGGCGGGGCCGACTTCCTGCTCCGGGGGTGTCAGCGCTTGGGGGCGATGAGGCGGATGCCGGTCCAGTCCGCAGCGGCGCTGATGGCCTTGGTCGAGGCGAGGCCGGCGGTCTGGGCGGCCTCGTTGACGTCGCTGGGCTCGATGTAGCCGCCCCGGCCCGGCTTCGGGGTGAGCAGCCAGATCATGCCGCCCTCTTCGAGGAGGCCGATGGCGTCGACCAGGGCGTCGGTGAGGTCGCCGTCGTCCTCGCGGAACCAGAGCAGGACGGTGTCGGCCACGTCGTCGTAGTCCTCGTCGACGAGGTCCTGGCCGATCAGCACCTCGATGCCCTCGCGGAGATCCTGGTCGACGTCCTCGTCGTAGCCGATCTCCTGGACGACCTGCCCGGGCTCGAACCCGAGCCGGGCCGCCGGGTTGGTGCGCTCTGTCGTCATGCCGGTGTTCCTTTGACTTGGAGGCGCCTGTCGCCTCGCATCCGGGTAGCCAACCAGACACGGACGGCGGTCGGCGCGGAACACGCCCGGAGATTGACGATCCGTCAGATCTTGCGGCAGGAGATGACCACGGACGAGCTGACGGTCAACAGGAGTTGCGCACCGCCGGCCGCGTCGGCCCGGGCAATGGTGGCGCCCAGCTCGCCGGGCGGGAGGGGGAACGTGTGCGGGCGCAGGTCGGCGTCGTGCGCCACGACCGCGTCGCCCTCGACGTAGAGCAGCAGGTATTCGGCGACGTCGGACACGTCGGGTCCCCTCCCCTGGGGTGGCTGGCGCTTGGCGCTGCCCACGCTAGGGGCCGCGCGGGGCGCGGTCGGTGGCATTCACCCGGCACCACTCCCACGGGTGAACGCGGTCGAGGACGAGCGAGGGCTCGGGCTGGGGTTGAGGTGGGGGTTGAGGCGGGCGGGGTGCCCGGCGGCGTTGCGACCGGCGGCCTCGCGGTAGGCGATGCGCTGGACGGCGGTGAGCAGGCGGTAGAGGTTGAGAGCGGCGTCGGAGTCGTCGGCGGCGAAGCCCAAGTGGAAGATGAAGGCTTCGAGTTCGCGCCAGTCGAAGTCGTCGGGGACGGGCTGGGCGGCGCCGGGGGCGAGGGTGTTGAAGGCGGCGGCGACGGCGTAGTGGGTCGCGGCGAGGGCGTTGGCCAGGGGGTTGGGGCCGAAGTCGGGCTCCGGGGCGGGGTCGGACATGTCAGGGGTCCTCCTCGTCGGGCTTTGCAACGTTGAGTGCGGTGATGACGCCCAGGACGACGGTGGCGATCGCCAGGGCGAGGAGGACGGCGAAGGCGGCCGCGATCAGAAAGCGCACGGGTCGTCGCGGTCTCGGTCGGCGGCGAGGAGGAGGGAGAGGAGGTTGAGGAGGGTGGAGGCGGGGGCCGTGTTGAAGCGGACGAGGATGCGGCCGTCGATGGTGCGGTCGGTGGTCGCGGAGGGGAAGATGAGGCCGAACCTGCGGCCGCGCTCGTCGACTTCGGCGAGGAGCGTGCGGATGTGGTCGTCGGTGTAGTACCGGATCCGGGGGTCGGTCGGCAGCATCGGGTAGCGGCGGGGAAGAGGCATCAGGCGGCGTCCAACTGCAGTTCGAACCAGACGGATTTGCCCTGCTTACGCAGGTCAGTGCCGAAGCGGTGGGTGAGGGAACGGACGAGGTGGAGGCCCCGGCCGGAGAGGGCGAGGGGGTCGGCGGGGACGCACGGCTCGGGCGGGAGGGTCTGGCTGTCGTCGCAGACCGAGACCCGGAGCCTGCGGTTGAGGAGGGACAGCACGACGAGGGGCGCGAGGCTCCCGGCGTGCTTCCACGCGTTGAAGAAGAGTTCGTGGAGGGCGAGTTCGGCGTCGGAGATGGTGGGGGGCGGCCAGCCGGCGGTGGTGAGGAGGTCGCACAGCTCGGTGCGGGCGGCGGTCCAGTCGGGAGGGTTGGAAGCACGCATGGGAGACCCCAGGAGGAGAGGAGGGGAATCGGCGGAAACGTCGCCATGAACCGGACTGACGCTCCGTCATGTGATCAGTGCAACACTGAGAGTAGGGGTCTGCCTGGCAAGGTTGCAAGCAGATCCAGGAGACTCGTACCAGCCATCACTCGTTGGTGGCATCCCGGAGGGGTTGTGCGCGAGACTGCGCCGACAGGGAAGGACGATCGTGGGATACAAGGGACCAATCAGCCAACGGCAGCGCCGATTCGGCGAGGAGCTGCAGCACCTGCGGACAGCCGCCGGGCTGTCGTCTGCCGACGCCGGGGCACTGGTCGGTATGAAGGTTCCGGCAGTGAGCCACACCGAGGCTGGTCGGATCACTCTCAACCCCGAACGCCTCGAAGTCTGGCTCGACGCCTATGGCTGCACGGACCCGGTATACCGCGCGGGTCTTACCGAGATGGGGCGGAGCAGCGGCAAGGGCTGGTGGAGCGAGTTCGAGGGCAAAGTTCCGACACTCGCGCTGGATCTGGCCGAGGCGGAGGACAGGGCACAGACCTTCTCAGTGTTCGATACGCTCCATATCCCCGGCAGCTTGCAGGTCCCGGGCTATATCGAAGCTATCTACAAGGATGCTTACCAAGATGGCCGTTGGGACACGGCGACCGCCGTCCAGTTCCGTCTACAGCGGCAGCGCGTCCTGACCGACAGTAGGCGTCAGTTTCGATTCGTCATCCACGAAGCAGCTCTTCAGATGCGGTTCGCCGGCAAGTCGGTCATGCACGAGCAGCTTCTTCACCTCGTCGATATGGCGGAGCTACCCAATGTCACGATCGAGATCATTCCATTCGACGCCCCCAAGAAGGTCCCCTACACAGGCGCCTTCCTGATCTGCGACCCCGGGTGCACCGCGCTGTCGACCATCATCCTGGATGGGCCCAAGCGCGCTATTCACCTTGGGGATCCATCAGATGTAGTGGCCTACCACCAGAAGTTTCGCGAGGCCTGCGATCTCTCATTACCGGCCGTGGATGCGTCGAAGCCCAGGCGTGATTCCTCTCGTGACTCGTGGGGACTCCTTCAGCACCTCATCTACCAGCTTCAAACGTGAAAGGCGCCCGATGTCCGACCTTGCCTGGCAGAAGTCATCCTTCAGCGACGCAGACGGCGGCAGCACATGTCTTGAACTAGCGACTGGGGTCGACAGCCTCCGTCACTTCCGCGAGTCCGACGACCCCGACGTCATCGTCACCACCACCGTCCCCAAACTCCGCGCCTTCCTCCTCGGCGCCAAGGCCGGCGAGTTCGACCATCTCGTCCGAGCCTGAACTCCACGCACGCCCGGCGGTCAGCACACTCGGTGCTGACCGCCTCCGCTCAGCTCCCTGTTCCGGGCCGCCCGCACTGGGTTAGCGTGGACCCATGTCGAGAGACCTGCCCGCGCTACGGGCATCCCATCAGGACCGGGACCGCACCGTAGAAACGCTGCAGGTCGCCGCCGCAGACGGCCGGCTCACCCCCGAGGAGCTCGAAGCCCGGCTGGAATCCGCGCTCTCGGCCCGGACGCTCGCCGAGCTGGCTGAGCTGACCACCGACCTGCCGAGCTTCGCGTCGGCCGTGCCCACGCCGAAGGACGTGCTGGTCATCGACCAGCGCGGCGGCAAGTACACCCGGGCCGGGCGCTGGGTGGTCCCCCGGCACATCGAGTTGCGGCCGAAACATTGCACGGTCGTCCTCGACTTCACCGAAGCGGTCATCAAGGCCGACACCCTTCTGATCGACGCGGCCCTGCGGCACGGCAAGCTGCTCATCATCAGCCCGCCGGGCCTCGTCACCCTCGACACCGACGATCTCACCCTCGTCTTCTCCAAGGTCAAGCAGCGCTCCAACGGCGGCGGCGACGCCACCAGCCCCCGGCTCCGGATCGAGATCACCGGCACCCTCAAACACGCCTCGGTCGTCGCGCGCCCTCCCCGCCGCCGCCTCTTCGCCACCTGAGGCAGGCCCACTCCCCATCTGCACACCCTCGCCCGCTCGTCGATCTCGACGAGCGGGCGCTCTCGTTGCCCGGCCGGTCCGATGGGACCGCCGGCAACGGAAAACCCTCCGGGTGCCGGGCCGTGCAGTGGCAGAATCGGACCCATGACTTCCTCCTTGCCCGAGCCTGACCAGCAACTCTCCGATCCCAGCGAGCTGTTGCTGGACTATCTCGACTACTACCGGTCCGTGGTCGGCGCCAAGATCGAGGGCATGTCCGACGCAGAGCTGCGTGCCAGCCGGCTCCCTTCCGGGTGGACCCTGCTCGAACTCCTGAAGCACCTCGTCCACATGGAGCAGCGCTGGCTGCGCTGGGGCTTCCGGGCCGAGCAGGTCTCGGCGCCCTGGGGCGACCGCGGCCCAGCGGACCGCTGGTACGTCGGCCCGGAGGAGACGGCCGCCGACCTGCTTGCCGCGCTGCACGCGGGCGGCGAGTACACGCGAGCCGTCGTGTCGGGTACGCCGCTGACCACCGTCGCCGCGGCCGGCGGCCGTTTCCCGGACGACTGCACCACGCGGCCCACCCTGGGCTGGATCCTGTTCCATGTTCTGCAGGAGTACGCCCGCCACGCGGGCCATCTGGACATCGTTCGAGAGCTCACCGACGGCGTGACCGGCGAATAGCCACCGGCACTGCCAGGACAAGGCGACTCCGCCCCGCACAGCGCCGGTGTCGGCTCCGATGCGTTTGCCGAGCCGCTGGTCCCGGATCTGGCGGTTCCACATGGCCGCCCGTGAGACCGACCTCTCTGGGGAACGGGACACCGTCGAGCGTCTGATCAACAAACGGAAAGCCAGGCGAGGTATCGGCCACGCGATACGACAAGACCCCAGCGAGCCACCTCGCCGGCCATCACCTTCCCGATCTACTGGCCCCGAGCGCGCTCTACGACGCGGACGCCCGGCGGCTGCTCACCTCGGCCGCTGAGAGCCGGATCTGACAGATCGCCGGACTTCCTGTCCGGGCGTCTCCGCGAAGATCGGCGCCCGGAGGGTCGAGGCCGTGGTCGAATCTCCCAAGCGAACGATGCAGTTCTTCCCGGAGGTGAACGATGCCCGCAGATCCCCCACTTGAGGACCTGCTGCGATCCTGCACCCGCTCCGCGCTTCACCTTGAGATGCGCGACGGCTACATGCGGGACGACCCGCTGTTCCTCCGCTGGCTCGACGGGCACCGGGATGACCCGGCCGACCGCTCGTCGTGGTGGAACCCGTGGTTGCAGCTGATCCACGAAACCACCGCCCGAGGCGTCGAGGTCCGGCGCGCCCGTGTGGTGTCGGAGCCGGTGAGCGAGTACATCCGGTTCGAACACGAGATCACGTTCCGGAACATCGCCTCCGGCGAGCAGGTCCGGTGGCTCCCCCGCCGGCAGACGACCGACCTGGCGCTCCCCGGAAACGACTTCTGGCTCATCGACGGGCGGCTGCTCGTCGTCCACCACTTCAGCGGCGAGGGCGACTTCGTCGACGACGAGATCAGCACCGACCCGCAATCCGTGAAGCTCTCCCACTCCGCGTTCGAGGCCGTCTGGGAGCGGGCGGTCCCGCACGAGGACTTCCAGCTCCACTGACCGGTGCACGCGCGCCATCCGGCGTCCAGCAAGGCAATCTGGCGTTGGCCAGGTGCCGTAGGAGGAGGCCGCACCCGCCCGCTCGTTGGAGCCCAACGAGCGGGCGGCAAACGTCCTACCGCCCTCTTGGCGGCGATCAACCGGAAGGGTGAGGCTCACGCACACCGGTGCACCCCACTCGACTACGGGAGTGAGAATGGCCCTGAGGTTCCTCGGCATCATCCCGAACACCCCGGACACGGACTCGCCGACGATCTGGTTGGACGAGGAAACCGGAGACTTGCTGATCCAGTCCTACAAGGCCACGGACAACGAAGTGAAGGCATGTCAGGAGATCGGTTCGATCCCCGGCCACTCCACCGACGTGCCCGATCACGAGACGGTCATCAGGCTTCCCGAGATCATGCTTCAGTTCATCCCCAAGCCCGACAGTGAGTAGGAGCGATGACGAACCCGGTGCTTGAGGGCCTGGCCGAGGCCAAGGTTTCCGCCGTGCATCTTGAGATGCGCGACGCCTACCAGCCCAGCGACCCCGAGTTCATCGCATGGCAGCAGGGGAAACGCCTTGACCCTGCTGCCGAGCGGTCGTCCTGGTGGCGCCCGTTCCTGGACGTGGTGACCGAGACGACGGCGCGCGGTGTCGTGATGAGGCGCGCCCGGATCGTCTCCGAACCGGTCACCGACTACATCCGGTACGAGTACGACGTGACGTTCCCGAACGTCCGAGCAGGCGAACAGATCCGTTGGCTTCCCCGCCGGAAGGCGGCCGACATCGCGTTGCCCGGCACCGACCTGTGGCTGTTCGACGGGTCGTCGGTGCTGTTCACGTACTTCTCGGGTGTCGGTGAGGTCGTCGACCGTGAATGGCGCACCGAGCCGGCCGTCGTCGAACTGGTGAAGTCGGCATTCGAGGCGGTGTGGGACCGGGCCACACCGCACGAGGAGTACCGGCTTCGCTGATCCGCCATGGCCGCCTCGCCTGCACGCCCTGCCCTCGACGGCGAAAACCCCTGCCCTGCCCGCGCGTTGGGGACCGACCGGCGGGCGGGACTGCCCTCGGTGGGCAGGGTTGCTGCCCCCGCCATCTCTATCGCTCCGGGTGTGGGCGGGGTATCCAGGACTCACCGGCCATCGACCCGAAGGGACGCCGATGAGGACCAGCGACAGTGACGACAAGGCGCACGCCCCCTCGACCGCCCGGACACCCGCGCACGCGCCCGCACCAGCACCCGCGCTGCTCGGCCTCCAGGCGTCCGTCGGGAACGCCGCCGTCGTCCGACGACTCCAGCGGGCCGGCCAGGTACAGCGCTCCGCCGCCGCCGTCCACGACGTGCTGCGCAGCGGCGGCCGCTCGCTCGACGGCGCCACCCGCGCCGACATGGAGGCCCGCCTGGGCGCCGACTTCTCGGACGTCCGGATCCACGACGACAGCGCCGCCCGGAGCTCCGCCGCCGAGATCGGCGCCCGCGCCTACACCTCCGGCAACCACGTCGTCATCGGCGACGGCGGCGGCGACCGGCACACCCTCGCCCACGAGCTGACCCACGTGCTCCAGCAGCGGCAGGGCCCCGTGGCGGGCTCCGACAACGGCTCCGGGCTGAGCGTCAGCGACCCGTCCGACCGCTTCGAGCGCGAGGCCGAGGCCAACGCCCGGCGGGTGCTGTCCGGCCCGGCCGCAGGCCGCCGAGCCGACCACGCCGCCGCCCACGAGGACGAGGAGCACCGGGGCTGAGCCGTCCCGCCCGCGCCCATCAACGGGATCGTTCATCGTTTGTCTACCGCCTTGCCCCATGGTCAGTCCCACGGGGCGCCCCGAACTTTCACGGGCGCGATATGGACGAAAGAGGTACCCGGGGATGAAGGCAGTGAAGGCAGTGCGACGCATGGCCGTCGGGGTGGCGGCCACGGCGCTGGCGCTGACGGGGACGATGCTGGGGGCCGGCACCGCGCAGGCGGCGTACGACCCGACGACCCACACGCTCTGGAACGACGAGCCGCTCTACCCGGGCTGGCACGTCGACTCCGAGAACTCCCGGCTGATCATGCAGTCCGACGGCAACCTGGTCGTCTACCGCGGGTACAACACCCCGAACCCGCTGGCCGTCTGGAACTCCGGCACCCACGTGAACCACTGCGGGTACAAGGCGGTCATGCAGTCCGACGGCAACCTGGTCGTCTACTCCGCCTCCGGGGGCGTCTGCTGGTCCTCCGGCACGTACGGGCACCCGGGCGCCCGGCTGGTGGTGAAGAGGCTCGGCGGCGTCGCCATCTACTGGGGTGACGGCGAGGTCCCCATCGTCACCACGCCCACCAACGACATCCGCATGTGGGCGATGTCCTCGGACCTCTACTGACGACCGCACCGGCCCGGAGCGCCGCTCAGGCGCCCCGTTCGGCGAGCCAGCGGACCAGGTCGGCGACGGACCACTGCGGGCGGGCCGCGAGGCGCGCCGCCACCGACCGCAGGAGTACGGGCAGGTAGCCGCAGAGCTCGGCGACCTCGGCGGCCGGGCCCGGCTCCCGGCGGATCCGCTCGGCGCCGACGACCCGGGCCAGTAGCTCGTACGCGTCCTGCGGCTCCAGCGGGCCGACGGCCAGCCGGGCCGCGTCGGCGGGCAGGGCGCCCGGTTCGGCGCCGGCCACGACGGCCGCGCAGCCCGCCACCGCGGGCAGCAGCGGCGCCGGGTCGGTGACGCCGTCGAGCACGACCAGCACCCGCCGTCCGGCGAGCGCGGCCCGGTAGCGCACGCCCAGTTCGCCGACACCGGCGTCCTCGACGGGCCGCTCCCCCAGGGCCCGCAGGAAAGCGGCCAGCACCGCTCCCGGCTCCGCCGTCCCGCCGGCCGCGTACAGCTGCCCGTCCGGGAAGGCGTCCTGGACGGTGTGCGCCAGGTGCACCGCGAGCGCGGAGGTGCCGCTGCCGGCCGGCCCGGACAGGCCGAGCACCGGCGAGGCCCCGGCATCACCGCCGTCGACATCACCGCCGTCACCGGCACCGGCACCGGACCGCAGGATCCGCTCGGCCTCCCGCACCTGGGCCGCCCGCCCGACCAGGTCGGGGATGTCCGGCGGCAGCTGGCAGGGCCGGGCGGGCCGGCACGGCGGTACCGGGGCGGACGGCGCCGCGAGCTCGGCGTCCCCTCTCCGGATGCGGGCGTGCAGGTCCGCGACCGCCGGTGCCGGTTCGAGCCCCAGCTCGCGGTCCAGCCGTTCGCGCAGCGCCTCGAAGGCGGCCAGCGCCTCGGCCGTCCGCCCGCAGCGGTGCAGGGCCAGCAGGTGGAGGCGCTGCACCTCCTCGTCGCGCGGGTGTGCGGCGGCGAGCGCGTCCAGCGCGGGCAGCGCCTCGGCGTGCCGGCCGAGCGCCAGGTCCAGGTCGTGCAGCACCTTGACGGCGGCATGGTGACCGGCGGCGAGCCGTTCGCGGGCGCGTTCGGCGAAACCGCCGGGCACGCCGTCCAGCGCACGCCCCTCCCACAGCGCGAGCGCGCCGGCGAGCAGTTCCCGGGCCCGCACCGGGTCGTCGTAGCGCAGCGTGACGGCCTCACCCACCCCGGCCTCGTAGCGGAACAGGTCGACGGCGGCCCGGTCGACCTCCAACCGGTAGCCACCGGCGGTGGCGACCAGCAGGCCGGGGGCCGCGAGGGCACGGCGCAGCCGGTGCGCGTGGGTGCCGATCTGGCCGGCCGGGGCCTTGGGCCAACGGGCGACATCCTCGCCCCACAAGCCCTCGACCAGCCGTTCAGTGGGCACGAGCTGGCCCGGGGCAAGCAGCAGGGCGGCCAGCACGGCCCGCTGCTGCGGCCGACCGAGATCGATCTCGTGGCCGTCGCACCGGGCCCGCAGCGGCCCCAGAACACGGAATTCGAGCCCCATGCCCCCACCCCTCGAAGCCATGAGTTCAAGTACACAATCCGTGACAGAGCATAGGTGACCGGATCAGGGGGCGCCGCCGTCCGTACGGAAGTGGCGTGATCCGGGCACCGGACGACATTCGGGGACGGGACATGGTTGACATCGGGGCGTCCGGGCTGCGGTTCGGACTGCTGGGACCACTGCGCGCCTGGCACGGGGAGCGGGAGATCGAACTGGGCCGACCGCAGCAGCGGGCCGTCCTGGCGGTGCTGCTGGACGCCGCCGGACGGACGGTGGCGACGCCGGTGCTGGTGGAGGGGGTGTGGGGCGGGGCCGCACCGGCCGACCCCCGCAAGGCCGTCCAGCTGGCCGTCTCCCGGCTGCGTTCGGCCTTCAAGCCGTACACCGGGCCGGATCCGCAGCGGATGCCGCTGGTGCGGGTCGGCGACGGGTACGCGCTGCGGGTGCCGGACGCGGAGGTGGACGCGGCCCGCTGGGAGGAACTGCTGGCCACGGCCGGACGGCTGCGCGACGAGCAGGCCCCGCCGCAGGAGGTCCGGGAGGTCCTGCTGGCCGCGCAGCGGCTGTGGGTCGGCGAACCGCTGGCCGGGTTGCCGGGGCCGCACGCCGAGGCCGTCCGCTCCCGCCTCGCCGAACAGCGACTTCACGCCAAGGAGACGCGGCTGGAGCTGGACACGGAGATCGGCGACCACACCGGTCTGACGGCCGAGGCCGCCGCACTCGCCCTGGAACACCCCGAACGGCCCCGGCTGACCGCCGTCCTGATGCGCGCCCTCTACCAGGCGGGCCGCAAGGCCGAGGCGCTCGCCGTGTACGAGGACGCCCGCCGCCGACTGCCGTCCGGCGGGGACGGGCCCACCCGGCACGAGGACACCCGCCGGCCGCCGACGGCCGCCGCCGCTCCGACGGCCGAGGACGGCCCCGCCGCACTGCACCTGCGGATCCTGCGCGAGGACCCGTCCCTGCTGCCCGCCCCCGCCGCCTCCGCCTCCGTCCGCGCCGAACCCGCCGCCGCCTGGCAGCCGCCCGACCAACTGCCCGACGGCCTGGCCGACTTCACCGGCCGCACCGAGGAGGTCGAGACCCTGGTGGACCGCCTCGCCGGGGCCGGCGGGCGAGCCGTCGTGGTCTCCGCCCTGGACGGCATGGGCGGGGTCGGCAAGACCACACTCGCCGTGCACGTCGCCCGACAGGCCCACGGACGCTTCCCCGACGGGCGGCTCTTCGCCGACCTGCGCGGCGCCGACCGCACCCCGCTGGACCCGGGCGCGGTGCTCGCCGGCTTCCTGCGCGCCCTCGGCGTGGCCGCCGCCGAGATCCCGCTCGACACCGGGGAGCGCTCCGCCCTCTACCGCTCGGCACTGGCCGGGCGGCGGGTCCTCGTCGTCCTCGACAACGCCGCCACCCTCGGCCAGGTCGAACCACTGCTGCCCGGCTCGTCCGGCTGCGCCGTCCTGGTCACCAGCCGCGTCCGGCTGGCCGGCCTCGCCGGGGCGCACCAGATGCGCCTGGACACCCTGCCGCCCGCCGAGGCACTGGAACTGCTGACCCGGATCATCGGCGCCGACCGCGTCGACGCCGAACCCGGGGCCGCCGAGGAGATCGTGCGGGCCTGCGGACTGCTGCCGCTCGCCGTGCGCATCGTCGCCTCCCGGCTCGCCGCCGACCCCGCGCTCACCCTGGCCGCGCTCGCCGACGGGCTGCGCCGGGAACACCGGCTGGCCGAACTCAGCGACGGCGAACGGACCGTGGAGGCCACCTTCGCCCTCTCCTACCACCGCCTCGACGCCGAACTCGCCCGCGCCTTCCGCCTGCTGTCCCTGCCCGACGCCCCGGACGTCCCGCTGCCCTGCGCGGCCGCGCTGCTCGGCCGCACCGAAGCCGAGACCGACGAACTCCTCGAAGCGCTCGTCGACCTCAACCTGCTGCACTCCCCCCGCTTCGGCCGCTACGGCTTCCACGACCTGGTCCGCGACTACGCCCGCGGCCGACTCGCCGCCGAGGAGCCCGCCGCCGAACACACCGCCGCCGCCGACCGGCTGGTCGACTACTGCCTGGCCACCGCCCGCAACGCCGACCGCGCCGCCCGCAAGGCCGACCCGGTCGAACTCAGCCTGCTCGACGCACCCGTCCGCTCCCCCGGCAAGACGATCACGGACGGGCCCGCCGCCGTCCGCTGGATGCGCGAACAGGCCGGCGTGCACGCCTCCGCCATCGCCCTGAGCTGCGCCGACGCGGCGCTGCCGCTCGACCGGGCGGCCGAACTCGCCGACCGGATGGGCTCCGTACTCGCCGAACGCACCCAGACCCGCGACATCGCCGACCTCTCCGACCGCATCGCCCGCGAGGCCGCCGCCCGCGGCGACCACGGCCCGCTCGCCCTCGCCCGCTACGTGCGCGGCGGCATGCTCTGGCACATCAACCGCTACGCCGAGTCCGAGCAGGACATCCGCCAGGCCGTCGCGCTCTGCCAGGACGACGACGGCGGCAACGGGGGCAGCGGCGACGGCCCGAAGGTCCGCGTCCTCGCCAAGGCCCTGCTCACCCTCGGCGGCAACGCCCGCGTCCACGGCCGCTACGCCGACGCCGCCCGACACGCCGGCCGCGCCGCCGACCTGTTCCGCCGCCTCGGCGCCGAACGCTCCGAGGGCAGCGCCCTCGGCGAGTTCGCGTTCAGCTGCGCCCAGACCGGCCGGCTGGCCGAGGCCCGGGACGCCGCCGAGCGCGGCGCCCGCCTGATGAGCGGCTCCGGCCCGGTGTCCGCTGCCACCGGCCGCTACTACCTGGCCCGGGTCCTGCGCCTGTGCGGCGACCCGGAGGCGGCGCTCGCCCACGCGGCCGGCGCCCGCGACGAGTTCGCCGCCCTCCAGGTGACGGTGTTCGCGGCGGCGGCGGGCGACCTCGCCGCCCGGATCCACGCCGAGGCCGAGCGCTGGCTGCTCGCCGCCGACGCCGCCGAGGCGGCGCTGCCGCTCGCCCGCCGCACCAGCGCCGCCCTGGAGGCCGCGCTGCTGCGCACCCTGGGCACCGCGCTCACCGGCCTCGGCCGCCCCCGCCAGGCCCGCGCCTGCCTCGCGGACGCGCTGGAGGTGTACGAGCGGCTCGGACTCGGCGAGGACGCCGAGCGGACCAGGGCCCTGCTGGACGGCCTGCCGCAGCCCTAGGTCCCGGCCGATCTCGGCGGGCCGGACGAGACCTGGCAGGCCCTGGGCCCGGGGGCCGCCCCCCTTGTTGATCACTTGTCTACCGCGGTCCGCGATCTTCTCTCTCGTCAGGTCGCGGACCGCACCAGTGCGGAGCCGGGGCCACTCCCATCGAAGATAGGCGCCACTCATGCCCACGCTCCCGCAGAACGGCCAGGTCTGGACCCTCAAGTCCGCGAACGGAACGGTCGCCGACGTGCGCTCCAGCCAGAGCAGCCCGGGCACCCCGGTCCAGTCCTGGGGCCCCAACGGCACCACCGCCCAGGGCTGGGTCTTCTGGGCCAAGGACGGCGGCAGCTGGCTCCTGGAGACCCAGCTCACCAACGGCAGGCACGCCCCCGGCCAGGCCGTCGTCATCGACTACAACTACTCCACCGGCCAGACCTGGCTGTTCAACGAGCACGGGCAGCCCAACCAGCGCTGGGTGCTGGACGTCATCGACAACGACTGGTTCCGGGTCCGGACCGTCCGCGGCGACGAGGGCCAGCTGTTCCTCACCGCGGCCGCCCCCGGCGCCCCGCTCACCCTCACCAAGCAGGACGACAACAACCCGGCGCAGCGCTGGCAGCTCATCCCGGCCGGCGGCCAGAACGGCAGCGCCGGCGGCCAGCAGCAGCCCCAGCCCCAGCCGCAGCCGCAGCCCGGCGGCGACTTCCGCACCGAGATGCTGGCCTCCGTCAACACGGAGCGCGGCCGGGCCGGCCTCCAGCCGCTGCGGCTCGACGACCGCCTGAGCGCCGCCGCCCAGCGGCACGCCAACGACATGGCGTCCCACGACCTCACCCAGCACGACGGCACCGACGGCAGCAACCCGTGGGACCGCATCCACGCCGCCGGCTTCCAGTTCCGCTCGGCCGCCGAGAACGTCACCCCGGGCAACAGCGTGGCGGAGGCCATGCAGATGTGGATGAACAGCCCGCACCACCGCGACAACATCCTGGGCCGCGACTTCACCTCCATCGGCATCGGCTACACCCCCCGCCAGCGCGGCAACTGGGGCCGCTACGTCCAGACCTTCGCCCAGGCCTGACCTCCCCGTCCCCTCAGCCGTCACAGCAGCCACAGCAGCCACAGCAAGCAAGGAGCCACCCTCATGTCCTCGAACGCGGCGGACCTGATCCGCGTCGCCCGAGACGAGGTCGGATACCAGGAGGGCCGCAGCGGCTCGCACTGGAACAACATCCAGAAGTACTCCCCGGCCGTCCCCGGCCTGGAGTGGTCCCAGGGCGAGGCCTGGTGCGCGACCTTCGTCGCCTGGTGCGCCCAGCAGTCCGGCAACGCCGGGCTGTTCCCGGTGACGGCCTCCTGCGCCGAGGGCGTCGCCTGGTTCAGGGACCGCGACCGCTTCACCGACTACCCGGTGATCGGCGGCCAGGTGTTCTACGGCCCCGGCGGCGGCAGCCACACCGGCATCTGCGTCGCCTACACCAGCTCCACCATCACCACCGTCGAGGGCAACACCAACGACGACGGCAGCTCCGAGGGCGACGGCGTCTACCTCAAGACCCGTGACCGCAAGTCGAGTTGGGTGTACGGGTACGGCGTCCCGGACTTCGCCGACGGCGTCATCCTCGCCGACCCGCAGTGGCGGGACCGCCAGGGGGCCGTCTACTTCGGGCAGGAGGCCTCCGCCGCCGACCAGCCGAACGGCGGCGCCCGGCCCCAGGCCGACAGCAGCGGGGACGGAGGCGGGGGCGAGGGCGGCTACGAGCCCTTCCCCGGCGCCGACTTCTTCCAGGACGGCCAGAAGAGCGACGTCATCACCCGGATGGGAGAGCGCCTGGTCGCCGAGGGCTGCTCCGCCTACGCCGAGGGCCCCGGCCCCGAGTGGTCCGGGGCGGACCTCGAATCCTTCCGCAACTGGCAGCACAAGCTGGGTGACTCCGGCAGCGACGCCGACGGAGTCCCCGGCCCCAAGCAGTGGGACGCCCTCCAGGTCCCGCGCGGCTGACGCCGCACCTCGACCACACCCGGATCCACCACACCCAAGAAGGAGAACCCGATGAAACCCGTCACCCGTACCCGCAGGTTCCTCGCCGGGCTCGGCGCCGTCGCGGCCGTCGCGGGGGCGGCCGTGGTCACCGCCCCGGCCGCGCACGCCGCCGGCTGCGAGCTGGCGCCGAACCTGCAGACCGTCACCGCCGTCTACAACGGCGCCACCGGCGTCCTCGACCTGCCGGCCAACACGGAGACCAACGGCCAGCGGATCGGCGTCTACCAGGGCAACCAGAGCCCCGCGCAGACCTGGTCGTTCTGGGGCTACTGCGACGGCACCACCGCCATCTCGCACGGCTCGGCCGGCAAGGTCGTCGACCTCGACACCGGCTCGGGCGCCGTCCAGCTCTGGGACACCCCCGGCGGCTGGGACGGCCTCAACCGCCCGGCCGGCGACTGGCTGCCGGCCAACCAGAAGTGGATCCGCACCAGCGAGGACCGCGGCTGGTACCTGATCCAGAACGCGGCCACCGGCCAGTGCCTCAAGTCCAACGGCGTCGCCCAGCTCACCTCGGTGACGTCCTGCAACGGCAGCGACCCGGCCCAGCGCTGGAAGATCGGCTGACGGCTCCCCGAGAGGGGTCCGACGGTTCCCGCCCGGGGCGCGAATCGTCGGACCCGGCCCGTCCCCGGTCCGTTCGCCGACTCCGGCGGGCGGACCGGTCCGCGCCCACCACCCTCCGCCCGAGCCACCCCTGGGCCGGCGGAGGGGTTCGTCGGCGGGCCGGTCCTCGACCTGCTCGCCCACGAGTGGGCCCCGTGACACGCCGCCGAACCCCTCCCCGACGGCGTGTCACGGTCAGGCGTCCGCCGTCACCGCGCTGCGGGCGTCTCACGCTCCGGCGTCCGCCGTCACCGTGCCGCAGGCACCCGCGCCGTCACCGCACCGCAGGCACCCGGTGGATCCGCAGGAAGGCGTCGACACCGAGCGCCGCGATCCGGGCGAGTTCCTCGTCCGCCACCGGCAGGGCGCCCCAGAACGAGCGCTCGGCGACGCCGTGGAAGGTCAGCAGCGTGAACTGCTCGGCGGTCTGCGGGGCGTCGTCAACGGCCAGCAGGCCTCGGTCCGCGATCGCCTCGAACCGCTGCGCGAGGTCGCGCTGCGAGGCGATCGGGCCGGCCTCCAGCCACGCCTCCAGGACGTCGGCCGGGATGTTGGCGACCTCGGCGCGGATGGCCCGGCCGAGCGCGCCGCGGTCCCCGGCCGAGAGGACGGCACGGGCCCGTTCGACCGCGAAGTCGGTGAGGCCCTGGCGCAGGTCCACCACCCGGTCGAAGTGCTTGTCCATCAACTCGCGCATGACCTCGGTCAGTTCGGCCGAGTTCTGGAGTGCGACGGAGAGGAAGAGGGTCTCCTTGTCGGCGAAGTGGTTGTAGACCGTGCGCTTGGACACCCCGGCCTCCGCCGCGATCGCGTCCATGCTGGCCCGGACGTATCCCTCGCGCCCGAACACCGCCGTCGCGGCCCGCGTGATCGCCTTGCGCTTCTCCGGCCGTCCCGCTCCGCCCGTCGCCGCCACGGCGTCACTCCTCATCTACCGGGACTCTCGAAAACTGCCCGGTGTAGTGTCTCCCGAGCCCGCCTGAGCCGGGTTGCCATCGAACAAGGGTGCTCTATGCTGCCTACAACCTCTACACCCGTGTAGAGGGAATTCAACAGCACGCCTGCCCCCGACCGGAACACGGAAGCCGAGCGCGGGAACCGGCCGGCCGAACAGCAGCGTCCAGAAGTGGCAGCGCACAACGGCTCATCACACGAGGACCGGGCGCAGGCGCCACAGGGGCGCAAAGCACGGGAACACCGGGGGTGAGTGCGTGGCGGGGCGGCGAGGACGGACGTCCAACCAGGAGGCACGCGGGCGAACGCCAGGCCAGGAGACGCAGGCGCGGACGACCGACCAACGGACGGCCGACCAGCGGTCACCGGGGCGGACACCCGACCGGCGGGCACCGGGGCGCACCTCCGACCAGGGAGCCCGTCGGCGGGCGAACAAGGCCCCCGTCCGCCCCTTCCCCGGCGGAGCGGCCCTGCCCGTGGCCCTGGCCGTGGGGCTGCCGGCGGTGGGCGCCGGGATCGACGAACTCTCCGGCCCCGGCATGGGGACGGCCTTCCTGGTGGGCGCCGTGCTCGGCACCGGCCTGGCGGCCGCACTCAGCAGCCGCAATGGCTGGTGGTGGGTCCTCGCCTCCACTCCGCTGCTGGTCCTGGGGGTGACGGCCGGCGCGGAACTGCTGGCCAACGGCGACGCCTACCGGGGCAAGAACCTGGCCACCGGCTCCGCGAAGTGGGTGGTCCACGACTTTCCCGTGATGGCCGCGGCCGCCGCAGCGGCCGCCCTGGTGATCGTGGTCCGGCTGGTCCGGGACCGGAGGAGGGACCATGGCTGAGAACCCGCAGACCCGGGACGGCGGCCGCGCCGCCGCGCCCCCGACCCGCCGCACCTCCCCCCTGCTGATCGCGGGCCGGACGCTGGCCTGCTCGGTCGCCCTGGCGGTGTTCGGCGCCAGCGGGGTGGTCTGGTACGAGGTGACGTCCCTCACCGACGGGATGACCACCTCCAACGCCATCGCCGAGACCAAGAAGAACGCGCCCAAGCACCTCGACAACTCCGTCAACATCCTGCTGATCGGCCTCGACAGCCGCAAGAACATGGACGGGACGGACCTGCCGCCGGAGTTCGTCCAGGACGAACTGCACGCCGGCCACAGCTCCGACATCGGCGGCTACAACACCAACTCCCTGATCCTGCTGCACATCCCCGCCGGCGGCGGCAAGGCGCAGGCCGTCTCCATCCCCCGTGACGACTACGTCATGACCTACACCGGGGACGGCAAGCAGGCCGGCATGCGCAAGATCAAGGAGGCCTACGGCGAGGCCAAGGAGAAGGCCACCCCGGCCCTCCAGGCGAAGGGGCTCAAGGGCGCGGACCTGGAGAAGGCCGGCCGCGACGCCGGCCGGGCGGCCACCATCCAGACCGTGCAGAAGTTCCTCGACCAGCCCGTCGACCACATAGCCGAAGTCAACCTGATGGGCTTCTACGACATCGCCAAGGCCGTCGAACCGATCGAGGTCTGCCTCACCCACGACACCAAGGACCCGGCCATGGAGGGCCAGGGCTCCGGTGCCGACTTCCACAAGGGCATCAACAAGCTCAACGCCTCCCAGGCGCTCTCCTTCGTCCGCCAGCGCCACAACCTGGACGGCCCGGACGGCAACAGCGGCGACTTCGCCCGCACCCACCGCCAGCAGGCCTTCATCTCCTCCGTCGTGCACAAGCTCAAGCAGGACGGCGTCATCAGCGACCTCGGCAAGCTCCAGCAGCTGTTCGGCGTGGTGCAGAAGGACCTGGTCATCGACAACGAGTGGAACGTCCTCGACTTCGCCCAGCAGGCCCCCAACCTCACCGGCGGCAACGTCGAGTTCAACACCCTGACCTTCGACGGCTTCGGCACCCGCAACGGCCAGGACGTCAACCTGGTCACCCCCGCGAAGCTCCAGAAGGTCGTCAAGCAGATCTTCGGCTACGCCGACTCCGCGCCGGCCGCCCCCGACGCGGCGGGCGACACGCCCGCCCCGGCGGCCCCCTCCGGGCCGGCCACGACCGCGCCGCCCACCACCAAGGCCGCCGCCCCCACCACCGTGGACGTCTTCAACGCCTCCACGGCCGCCGGGGTCTCCTCCACCGCCGAGTCCAAGGCCCTGGTCGCGATGGGCTTCAAGGCGGGCAAGACCGGCAGCGCCGCCGCGAAGCCCAAGACCACCACCGTGGCCTACGGCAAGGGCGCCAAGGAGGCGGCCGACCAGATCGCCGCCCGCTACGGCGTCACCGCCACGGAGTCCGCGTCGGCCCCCGCCGACCGGGTGGTCGTCACCCTCGGCACCGGCTTCACCGGCGCGACCGACGACAAGACCGGCGCCGCCGCCCCGGGCGGCGGCGCGACCGGGGCCCCGTCCGACCCGGCGGCCAACCTGCCCGTGCAGGGCCCGTCGGTCGACGCCCAGAGCGACGGCGGCATCCCCTGCGTCTACTGACACCCCGCACCTGACGCACCGCACCGAGCCGTGGGGAGGCTCCCACCAGGGAGCCTCCCCACGGCTTTTCCCCACGGCTTTTCCCCACGCCCTTCCCCCGCGTCCGACCCCAGGGCGGACACCCCTCGCATGATTCTCCGTACTATGTATAGTGTACTGCGTACGGGATAACCGCGCGCTCGCGCCGACGAGAGGGCTCCGCCATGCAGATCACCACCACCACCCTCGCCCTGACCGTCGAGGACGCCACCGCCTCCGCCGCCTTCCTCCAGCGGCACTTCGGCTACACCGAGGAGATGTCGGCCGACGGCTTCGTCTCGCTCCAGCACCCCGGCGGCGGGGTCGGCGTCGTCTGCCTGCGACGCGGCCTGGAGGTGCTGCCCGAGGACCAGCGCGACCGGACCGCGACCGGCGTCATCCTGGCGTTCGTCGTCGAGGACCTCGCCGGCGAGGAGCGGCGGCTGCGCGGCGAAGGGGTCGAGATCACCCTGCCGCTGCGCGAGGAGCCGTGGGGCGAGAAGCTGTTCCAGGTCACCGACCCGAACGGGGTCGTGATCGAACTGGTCGAGTGGGCCGAGCGGTAAACCGCCCCCCCAGCAGTGACCGAGGCCCGAAACGGCGGCGGGGGGGGGGGGGGGGGGGGGGGGGGGGGGGGGGGGGGGGGGGGGGGGGGGGGGGGGGGGGGGGGGGGGGGGGGGGGGGGGGGGGGG
>NZ_JBWKER010000089.1:5524-25406 GCF_056435345.1 Kitasatospora sp. NPDC043950 | reverse complement strand
AACTCCGGGGTGTACTTCCGCCCTGCCATATGAACCATCTTCCCGGACCATCAAGATCCGCCATCAGAGTGTCCACATCACAGGGGTCACCTCACCCCCCTCAGAACCGTGCGAGCCACTCATCGCGACACACGGCTCATGCAAGCCCCACAGGGCGATTCAGGAGAGCTGTGCTGTGCTCCTGCGTTGGCGGATGAGATATCCGCGGCGACAGGAAGCGTGTACGAGCCGGGTCCCATCATCGTTTGACCGCGAGCCTGGCCTCCCGTGGTGAACGAGGTAGTCGGCCGTGATCGCCTGGCGGGCGATCCGCAGCCACCATCGCTCCCATTGACCCATTTCCAACCTGAAGTTGCAGGTCGTGGGGCTGGCATGGGGCACGGGTAGGGTGCTCGTGCAGGTTGGAGGCGTGATCGCTAGCAGGTGATCGTCCGCCAGGTGGCCGGTTGGCCGGAATCACGGCGCCGAGTCTTCGCAGACCCCTACGCTCCGAAGGGAGTTCGTTGCAAGGAGGGGCTACTGGTGGCGGATGTGCTGGTGTGGGTGATGGAGCGACGGATCGTACTGTCCGATCGCGCCGAGCGACTGCGCAAGGAACTCGCCGAAATCGAGGCCGAGGTAGCGCGGTTGGAGGCGGCGGAGGTGGTGTTCGGGCAGTTCGCCGACGCCCAGCGGACCGGGACGGCCGACGACCCGACCATGGCCGAGGAGTTCGAGCGGGTCACAACCTCGCCAGTGGCTGGTGGGATGCTGCTGGTCCCGCACCGCGAGCCGGACATGGATCCGAGCGCACTGCCCGCCGACTACCAGGCGATCATGAAGATCGTAGCCTCGGCACCGGAGCCGGTTCCAGCCAAGGACGTCAGCGTCAGGCTTGGCAGAGGCGTCCAGCCCGGGCAGGTCGAGCCGGTGCGCGACAAACTCAAGCGCCTGGCGGACCGGGGTTGGCTGCACCGCACCCCCGCCGGCCGCTTCACCGCCCTGCCACAGCCGACCGCCTGACCGACACCGGCCGGATCTCGGCGTAACACAGGATTCCCCGACGGGTGCTCGGCGTAACACAGGATCCCCCGACGGGTGCTCGGCGTAACACAGGATCCCCCGACGGGTGTTGGGGATTCCATGCGAAAGAAGACCACCCCGCCGAGGGTCCCGGCGGCCTTGTCTACCAGTGCCGCCTGGAGCTGTCCACCGCGACCACGACCATGGTCTCCGACCTGATCCGCGGTCGCCTCAGGAAGATCGGCTCACGCTGGCGCAAGCTGCCGCCCGGGAGGATCGCACTGATCGTCCTTGCGGTCCTGCGCCACGACCGGCGGCTTTCCGACATGGCGGGCGGCAACGACGTCTCCGCCTCCACGGTCCGCCGATGGCTGCTGGAAGTGATCGAACTGCTCGCCGCGCGTGCCCCGCGCCTGGACCGCGCCCTGAAGAAAATCGCCCGCACGGGTGGCGTCGTCGTCCTGCTCGACGGCACCCTCGTACGCACCCGCCGGCGCACCGGGGACGAGAACCGGCCGAACTACTCCGGTAATCACAAGACCCACGGCCTGCTGTTCCTGGCCCTGACCGACGAGAAGGGCAACCTGGTCTGGATCTCGGCGGCGAAGCCGGGCCGCTCCAGCGAGATCACCACTGCCCGCCACAACAAGATCACCGTCCACCTGCGGCAGGCCGGCCTCGGCGCGCTGGCGGACCTCGGGTTCGTCGCGCTGGAAGACGACCCCGATGATCCGGTGATCGTCAACGGGCACAAGGCGACCCGCAACCACCCGCTGACCGCCGCGCAGAAGGAGGCGAACAATCTGGTCAGCCGCGAGCGTGCGGCCAACGAGCACGGCTTCGCCGACCTGAAGAACTGGCGCATCCTCACCAAGGTCCGGATGAACGCCCGACACGCCACCGCCCTCCTGCGGGCCCTGCTCGTGCTGACAAACGCCGAGATCCAGCGCTGACCGACGATCACCTACCGGCGATCACGCCTCCGATCCGCACGAGCACCCCACTCCTGCCTCACGCCAGCCCCGCGACCTGCAACTTCAGGTTGGAAATGGGTCATTCTGCTGGGACACCTGGTTCAACCCACCGCCAGAGAGTCCGCCCGCAACCGCACCACCACAGCCGCCCGAGACACCGGACCGGCCCGAGAGGGGGCCCACACCGACCCACCAGCCCCACCCGGCCTGCTGGCCCAAAGCCATCCGCGCCGTCCGGGCCTGGCTCGACCCCTGGATCACCCTCCAACGCTGCTGGCGCGCCCGGACCAACGCACCCCCACCACCCGAACTCCAAGCCCTCATCGACGCCGTCGCCACCGGCCGCCCACTTGATCTCTACTCCCCGGTATAACAAACCACCGGTAGTTCGAGCATCGTCTCTCTCTTCCCCGTCGGACCGGTCGGCCTCAGCCCTTGAGGTCCGTCTCCTTGCCATCGCGCGTCACGGCGACGCCGCGGGGCACCTCCACCCGGAACTTGGCGTCGCAGTTGGCCAGTCCGGTGCACTGCGCCTGGAGTTCGAGGGTTCCCTCCTCCAGCGTCCAGATCTCCTTGGCGTCACCGACCTTGGCCTTGTCGAACCAGCGGGTGACCTTGACGTCCTTGCGGTCGGCCGGGACGAGGTCGGTGGGGATGCCGTGCGCCTTCACGTTCAGGGACTTGCCGCTGAACTCGAAGGCCTTGTCCTCGGGCGCGGCGTCCGAGGCCTTGGCACAGCCCGTCAACGGGATGAGGGCGGCCACGGCGAGAGCGAGCAGGGCGGGTGTCGCCTTCGGGCGAGAAATCACCGGTACCTCCGGGAGTCTGGGATCGGGCACGGTGGAGATCCTCGCCGATCCGCGGCCGTCTGCCATCTGCCGTTCGGCAGATATTCGCGCCGGACGCGGGCGGTCTCCGAGCCGTCGGGACCGGTCAGCCCCGGCCCGTCCGGTCGGGTCGCAGCGGCAGCTCCCCGCGGACGCGCCAGCCGCGGGCGTGCGGGCCGGCGGACAGGTCGCCGCCGAGGGCGCCGATCCGCTCGGACAAGCCGGCCAGGCCGGTGCCACCGCCGCCGGGGCGGCGGGCCAGCAGACCGCCGGGACCGCCCTGCCGTCCGCTGTCGGTGACGGTGACCCGCAGGGCGGGGCCCGGGACGCGAACCACCTCCACCTCCAGCCGGGCCGCGCTCGGGGCGTGCCGGCGGACGTTGGTCAGCGCCTCCAGGACGACGCGGTAGGCCGCGTCCTGGATCTCGCGCGGGGCGGCTCCCTCCAGGCCCGGCTCCAGTTCGAGGGAGCCGCCGGTCGTGCCGGACGCCAGGAAGCGCTCCACCAGCTCCGGGAGGTCGGCGAGGCCGTGGACCTTGGTCGGCGGCGGTTCGGCGAGCGCGGGTGCCTCCGGGTCGCGCAGCGTCTGCAGGGTGTGGTCCATCGAGTCCAGCGCCCGCAGGCCGGCCGCCTCCAGGCGGGACAGGAGCTCTCTGCTCTGCTCTTCGTCGTAGGCGCTGACCTGGGCGGCCTGGACCTCCAGCAGGATCCCGGTCAGCTCGTGGGCGACGAAGTCGTGGAGATCCCTGCCCACGTCGAGCCGCTGCTCCCGGCGGGCGCGCTGGACGGCGCGGGCCCGCTGGTCGTCCTGGACCCGCAGGTAGAACCCGACGCCGACGGCGCAGGCCACCGGGAACGTCGCCATGGCGACGGCGACCACCGACGGCGCGAGGACCGTCTGCGGCAGCCGGAGGGTGAAGCGCAGCGGGAGCGCCATCAGGGCGAGTGCCAACGCCGAACCGACCAGGGCGACTTGGCGGACCGGCGCCCGCCGGATCACCCGCCAGGTCAGCACCAGCATGGCCGCGAATTCGACCGGGAGCCACGGCAGCACCAACCCCCGCGGTCCGGGATAGACGGCGTCCGTGACGAGCGAGAGCCCCGCGACCAGGCCGGCCGCCAGGACCGGGGCGACCGGACCCAGCGGCCGGCGCAGGATCGCGGTCGCCATCGCCGCGACGACGACCACGATCCACGCACTCGGTGGGGCGATCACCGCCGGAGCCGCGATCAGTGCCGTCGCCGTCGCACACACCGTGCGGCGGCGATGCGCATCAGGCATCAGTTCGGTCTGCACGGGCCGAGCCTACGCACGGCAGGGGAACGGTGCGCCCCCCGGCAGATGACCGATCGTCAGGCATCTGTCGTTCGGCAGATCTTTTCGGCACGACCGGACAGCATAGTTGAGCACGTTGCGCCGCCCGGCCATCTCCCCGGCGGCGAGAGAGGCCGTGAGCAGGCCCATCGGGATCACCGTGGCCGCGCTGAGCCGGTACAGGTACGGCAGTTGCTGCCCGATCACGTAGCCGGCCACGAGCAGCGGCACCGCCACGAGCGGTCGCATCCAGTCGATCCAGCGGCCCGTCAGCACGATCCGCGCCAGCAGCATCCCGAGCAGGCACTCCGCCAGGCGGGTGAGCGGGAAGAAGTACACCACCCAGTACTGGTCGATCGACACCCCGAAGAGCGGCATGGGGCGGTCGTCCGTGACGAAGTTCTGCGCCACCACCGGCACCAGGACGGTGACCAGCACGCAGGCTCCGGCCCAGAGCCAGAGCAGACCCGGCCGGATCCGCTCGATCAGCCGGTACAGCAGCGGGAAGAGCGCGTAGACGGCCAGGTCCGCCGAGAGCGACCAGGTGACGGTGTTGCCGACGTCGAAGTACGAGGGGTCGGGCACCCACGCCTGGAGCAAAAGGGCCTGGGCGCCGAGTCCTGACCAGTCGGTCAGGTCGCCGTAGTAGCCGATCAGCAGGATCACCGCCACCAGGGCGACCCAGTGGCTGGGGAAGATTCTGAACAGCCGCCGGCGCCAGAATCTGCCGACGCCGTCGGCCGGGCGGTACGACCAGGTCAGCACGAATCCGCTGAGGACGAAGAAGTACGACACCGCGACGTGCCCGGAGGTGCCGAGGGCGTTCAGGTAGTCCCAGTCCGTCCGGGCGTTGTCGAAGATTCCCTCCAACGAACTGTGGAAGAGGAAGACCGGAATCATCGCGAGGAATCGCAGACCGGTCAGTGAGTCCAATCGGGTTCGGTTTGTTCGATCGTGCATGGGGGTGCCTTTCGCCGTTTCGGTGCCGCATGTGCACCGGACCGGCCACCCTGATCCGCGATGACTTCGGCACTCGACGTGCGAAGGAACACCTCACTCGGCCAATCGACCGGTCGCGTATCCCATCTCGAAGACGCGCACGGCGATTCCGACCCTGTTCTTGACGCCCAGCTTGCGCTGAATGCTCGCCACGTGGGTCTTCACCGTGCCCGCCGAGATGAACAGTTCCCCGGCGATGTCGGAGTTCGTCTTCCCCTCGGCCACCTTCCCCGCGATCTCCGTCTCCCGCCCGGTCAGCGACTCGACCATGGCCGGGCCGCCCGGACGGACGCCGGTGACGTGCTTGAGCAGCCGGACCGTGATGGAGGGGCTGATCAGGCTGTCGCCCACCACCGCGGCCCGGACCGCCTCGACCAGCAAGGTCGGGCCCGAGCGCTTGAGCAGAAATCCGGAGGCGCCGTGGCGCAGCGCCGGGTACACGTATTCGTCCAGATCGAAGGTGGTGACGACGACCACCTTGATCGGAGGCGTCGCCGAGGGGCCGGCGATCAGGCGGACCACCTCCAGGCCGTCCATGCGTGGCATCCGGATGTCCACCAGCGCCACGTCCGGCCGGAGCCGGCGCGCCGTTTCGACCGCGGCGACGCCGTCCGCTGCTTCGCCGACCACCTCCATGTCCGGTTGGTTCTCAAGGATCCGCCGCATTCCGCGGCGGATCATCTCCTGGTCGTCTGCGAGCAGTAATCGAATGGTCACAGCCAGGAATTCTGTCATAGCGGCGGACCGGGGTGGTCCGGTCCGCCGGGTGGCAGCACATCGTCGTGTCGAACCACGTCCCCGAGCTGCCCGCCATCCTCCACACCCTCGGCGTCACCCCGAGGCTGACGGCCACCATCAACTCGGCCGCCACCGGCCACGAGAAGCCCCACCCGGAGACATTCCGCCTCGCCCGGCTGGCGGCCGGCCCCGGCCCGCTGTGGATGGTCGGCGACAACCCCCACGCGGACATCGCCGGAGCCCAAGCCGCCGGCATCAACGCCATCTGGGTCCAGCGCCCCAGCCCCCGCGCCATACCGGACCTGCCCGCCGCGGCTCGCCTCGTCCTCGAACACCATGGCGAAGACCGGGGACTGCGCTGGGAAATCCCGCCCGCCCCAGCCGAACGTCCCCGCGTCACCCGCCCGATCGGCTGGTCTCCCACCGTCTGCAACGCAGACGCCCGGCCAGCGCCCCGGACCAGGCACGCGAAAGCCGGGCATGCACCAGACCAACCCCGCACCGGCCCAGGCCCGAGTGTCTCACCGCGTTCGCCCGCCTGCGCGCCGGATCCCCCCCCCCAGGACGCGTTCGAGATCGGCGAAGGCTGCAACTTCTACCCGCCCTCGCCCGATCTCGGACGCCACCTCGGCGTGCTGCTGCACAACCTCGCCGCCCGCAGCAGCCTGTCCCGCTACTCCGATCCCTTCAACGGAGGAGCCAAGGCGGCCTTCGCCGAACTCACCTCGGCCCGGCTCGGAATTCCTCTGACCCGCCAGGACATCACCTTCGTCCAGGGCGGCACCGAAGCCGTCAGCCTGACCATCGGTCACCTCGCGGCCACCGGCCACAGCCTCACCCTGCCGATCCCGAACTACTACGGCTTCGACCAGTCCGCGGCCCACTGGGGCACACCCGTCGCGGCCTACTACCGCCACGACGGCGCCGTCCACCTCAACGGCGCCCAGCCCGACCGCCCGAGTGCCCTCGTCGAAGTCCTGCCGAACGGCGTCACCGGAACGCTCTTCACCCGACCGAACGGCTGCCCGGACTTCACCCTCCTCGATCCCGTGTTCCAACTCGGCGCCCACCACGAGCCCATCGTCCTGGAGGCCGCGATCCAGGCCCGGATGCAGGAACTCGCCCTCACCCACAGCGCGGTCATCATGACCGCCTCGAAGGACCTCGCGATGCCGGGCCTGCGCGGCGCCGCGATCATCACCCGCAACCGCGCACTGCAGCAGCACCTGGCCTGCCCAACCTTCCCGACACCGCCGTGACCCACCAGGTACACGCCCACCTGGACGCCATGGCCCAGCGCTTCCGCAGCAACAGCGAGCTGCTCACCGGACCGGCCAGCCCGCTCGCCTTCACCGACGGCCTGGTCCCCATCGCCGGGTACTCCGCGTTCCCGCAACTGCACCTCCAGAACGCGGACTTCCTGGACTGGGTCCACCGGTGCGCCGTGAACGGGCTACGCCTGAACCCCACGGTCCTCCACGCCGGCACCGCCGCCGCCTGGAGGGCTCTTCACCCCGGCCGGTACCTGCGAGTCAACCTGTCCGAGTCCGCGGCACGAACGGCGACGGGACTGCAACGGCTGCACACCGAGCTGGAGCGTGCGAGGCAGTGAAGACCCCAACCGAGCAGGCGGCACCGGCCCTTTCCTTCAAGGCACCTGGAGGTGGAACATGATGATCACGCTCGTGTTGGTGCCGTACGTCGGAACCGGTTGGGAGGTCCTCGCACACGCCGCAGCGGATGCACCGGGACATGGCGCTGCACGGAGTCGGCGGCACGGACACCACTACGCGCGTGGTCTTCGCCGCCGCGTACCTGTTCGTTCTGCTGGTGTGGCCGGTCAACCTCTGCCACTGGATTCGACACCAGCGCGTGATCGGCCGACCGGACTGACCAAGGGGCAAGGGGCACGCGAAGCCAGAGGGGAACACGGATCACGCAGGGCGGGATCCTCGCCGGCCTGAGTGCTGGGCCGACCGAGCCCCGGGGATGGGCCGATGTGTGGGCTCTCACGCCCGGGAGCCGAAGGCTGTCCATCAACTCGCCGTTCCAACACGAGAGTTTCCCTGAAGTGATGACAAGGATACGGACACGCCCACGGGCGGGCGCGGTCCCGCGCACGCCGCCTCCTTCACCCAAGGGACGATTGTCCGGTGGGATCGCGGTCGCGTTCCGATCGCGGATCTCATCTGTCGGGGCTTCCACACTTGGCTTCCTGGCATTACGTCAGGTCTTCACGACGGTCCTGGCCGCGCGCCCTGGACGGCGCGCCCATCGCCTCGATCACCGACACGCTGCGCGGAGCTCTGCTCGACCTGGCCGCCCATCTCGACCCGCGCGGCTGCGGAACCGACGCCAACGGCGCTGTCGTCAGCGTGTTGCGCCTGATCGTCGCCGCGGCCTACAACACTGCCGAACCCGGCGAAGAGGCGGGGCTCCTGTACGTCACACCAGCCATCGTCGGACTCAAGGGACGGCCGGTATGGCTGGAGCGCCGACGGGCCGGCGGGCCGATCACGACCAGGTTTCCCGCCGATCGCTGCTGACCGGCATCCTGTCCCAGAGGAGGGCCTGGTGCATACCATTGTCCAGGTGCCGCTCGGAGATCACCAGTGGACGAGGGTAGGAAGGCCTGCAGCGCAGGTCAGTCAGAGCCGGGAAGCAGCGCGAGGAGAGCGGTGGTCCCGGGCCGCCGCCCGCAGGATCTCGGCCTGGCGAGGACGACGCCGCCCTATCGGACCCGGTGCCTCTCCTCGCCGGTGGCCTTCGGCGCCCGGCCCCACATCCACGCGCCCCCGGCGAGGACGGCCAGCACTCCCAGCACTCCCATGCCAGCGGTCCAGCCCACCCGCTCCAGGACCGCGACGATCAACCCCGCCAGCCCTTCCCCACCGGGGTTCTCCCCCGGGGCCGGTGGCTCACCGTCCGCCAGCAGGCCGAACACCGCGCCGTGCGCTACCTGACTACCTGTCATCTGCATCTCCATCCCCTGGGGAGCCCCGCCGGGCAGACCGCCTCACAGCCTGCCGGGCGCTCCCCCGTGTGTGATCACTCCGCACGGAGCGTCAAGTGTGCGTGCTGACGTGGACAACTGCCGCCTACCGCGTTTCAGTTCCGCCACTGGTCAGGACAGGTGAAGCCAGGGCGATACCGTCGTCTTGGCCACCGGGCCGACTTCCGGCACCTCAACACCCTGGGCATCGTCGGACACTGGACCGGGCGGTCAAACTACGGCGAGACAACCACCGCTCAGTCAAACTTCGCTGAGACGGGTCAGCGTACGACGCTTCCCGTCGAGGTGTCGTACGCGGTGTGATGGCCGACCGACAGAATCCGCTGACCTGCAGTGGCTGCAAGCGTATCCGCTTCGGTTCCCGTCCGGCCGAAGATCGTTTCCCGTTGGGCAATCGGTGTGGGATTGGTGTGAGTTTGCCAGGCGGGGAACTGCCCGTGCCGGACAGCGACAGTCAGGCGGGTCCGTGCTTCGCACGCATCTCCTCCGGCGAAAGGCGTGATCATCGCGGCTAGGCAGTGTCGTCAAAGTGATTTCGTGGCCCCGCATCGCAAGCCAGCGGCCGGTAGAGATTTGTATGAATGCCATTTGGCAGTCGTGCCACTTCTCTACCTTGGGAGCGTCCGTCGACGAACCTGTGGTCTTTCCTCACCAAGCGAGGGCGCATGAAGCGACACACGAACCCGGCCGCTCCGAACACCGGAACCATCGGCATCGTCCAGATATCCGACCTGCACCTCCGGGACGCTCCGGGGCCCGGAGCTTCGTCGGTCACGAACCCGACGACGGGCTCGCCGCCGTCCTCGCGGACGCGAAGCAGGCGATCACGGACGCCGCGCTGGTGGTCGCCACCGGAGACCTGACGGACATCGGCGAGCCGGTCGCGTACGAGCGGATGGGCGAGGTCCTGGACGCACTCCCCACCCCGGTCTACTGCCTCGCCGGCAACCACGACCGGCAGGACACACTGCAGGCCTGCCTGCCCCGCCCCAACGTCCACGTGGAGCCCGCTGTCCGGCTCGGGAACTGGCTGATGTTGTTCCTCGACACCAACGCGCACGGCCGCGAGGCCGCCGCCGACGGCACCTACCGCGACCGCGACGACCGGGTGCACGCGGCCCGCCCAGCCCGGCCTCACCCCGGTCGAGGAGGAACGCGCCCGAGCGATCCTGGCCACCACCCGGGCGGAACACGTCTTCGTGTGGCTGCACCAGCCGCCGCTGCTCCAGACCGCCCCGGACGTCCAGAGCTACCGCGAACTCACCGCACTGATGAGCGACTTCCCCAAGATTCGCGCGATCGGCGCCGGCCACCTGCACGGTGACCTGTCCGGCGAGTTCGAGGGGCGCCCCGTGTACGTGTGCCCGTCGACCTTCTTCAGCATCGACCACCTGAACCGGACCTTCCAGGGCCCCGGCTACCGCACCTACACCCTGCATCCCGACGGTCGCGTCGACAGCGAGGTCCACACCGTGTCCGGCGGGATCACCGACACCATGCGTGCCGCGCCGCTCCCCGTCTTCCTCGCCGACCTGCTGGCGGGCCGGATCACCGGAGAGGAACTCCAGGCCCTGAGCGACGCCGAGTTCGAGGAACGCTTCGGCGAACCGCGCCCGATGCGCCGGCCGTAAGCCCGTACAGCACCGAACCGCGGTAGGCCGCACCTCCGCATCACGCGCTCCCTGGTCGAGGCCTTTGGCTGCGGGCCCGCCCCGGCCGGCATCTCCTGTCCACCCCGTCTCCGCGCGGCGCGTCGGACAGGTCGCCTTCCCCGGCGGCTACGACTACGGCCTGAGACAGGGCCTGCCTCGCCAGCAGAGCCCGCCCCGGGACGGCCGGCACCCCGTGCCGACCGCCCGGGGTGCCGGTCCAAGCCGGGGGCGGGGCCGGATCTGCGCCTTGCAAGTCTCGATGCCGTGGAGCGACGCCACTTTTCTATGGTTGGTCGCGACGGCAGCCGAACGGGCACGCCTCCGAGGAGACCGAGGAACCATAAAACGGCACAAGCACGTTCTGACAGCGGCCATCTGCACCGTCCCCCTCGCACTCACCGCCGGCGCCTGCTCGGCCTCCGACGACCCGGTGTCCGACGGCTCCGCCCAGGCCGCCCCGGCCGCCGACGGCCCGGCGACCGACGGCGGCACACTCAGAGTCGGCCTGGACCACCCGTTCGCCAAGCTCGACCCGGCCGACGGCACACTGACCTCGCTCCCCGTGCTGGTCCTCGCCAACGCGCTGTACGACCCGCTGATGGTCACCGGCGACAACGGCGCCGTGAAGCCGTATCTGGCCAAGGCCTTCACCTCCAACGCGGACGCCACTGCCTGGACCCTGGAGCTGCGCGAAGGCGTGAAGTTCAGCGACGGCAAGCCGCTGGACGCCCAGGCCGTGGCCGACCACGTCAACCGGCTGGCCAAGCCGGAGAGCAAGTGCTCCTGCGCCACCGACGCCGCCACCATCGGCGGCATGACAGTGAACAGCCCAACCAGCGTCGTCTTCACCCTCAAGACTCCGAACGCGGCCTTCCCCAACCTGTTCACCCGCTCCCTCGGCTACGTCTTCCAGGCCCCAGCCGGCGACGCACCCGCAGTCGGCTCCGGCCCGTCCACCGTGGAGAGCGTCCAGCCGGGCGTCTCGGTGACCGTCGCCCGCAACCCCTCCTACTGGGGCGACAAGGGCCACGCCGACAAGCTCGTCTACCGGGTGCTGCCCGACGCCGACAGCCGCTACCAGTCGCTGCGCTCCGGCCACACCGACCTGATCTGAGCCGAGACGCCCGCCCAGCTCAAGCAGGCCCCCGCAGACGGACTGCGCGTCGCCACCGGCCCCAGCTCCACCTCCACCATCCTGGCGACTCCTACGCCGCGGGCACCGGTTCGTCGTGGACAGCTATCTCGACGACACCTGCCACCGCAGCGCGGCCGCCTACCCCTCCCTGTTCGCCCAGCAGACGGCACCGGCCTCATTCAGCTTCCAGGCGTGCGGCGGAGCCGTCACCACCGACGTCCCGGCCACCCAGCTCGCCCCGCTCAGCCCGACCACCACCCTGGTCAGCTTGACCGTCGGCGGCAACGACGTCGACTTCAAGGACGTCATGCGGAGCTGCCAGTTCGGCGGCGACAACACCTGCGTCGGCGCCGTCGACACGGCCGAACAGACCGCCCGCACTCAGCTGCCGGCCCGCCTCGACGCCGTGTACAGCGCGGTACGGGAGCGTGCGTCCGGTGCCCGTGTCGTGGTCACCGGCTACCCGCGGTTCTTCAACCCGGCCAGCCCCAGCCTCTGCGCCGGTATGGGCGCCACCAAGCGTGCCGCGCTCAACCGAGGGGCCGACACGCTCAACAGCGTCATCGAGGGCGAGGTCGCCAAGTGCGCCGGATTCGTCTACCAGGACGTGGCCACCCTGTTCGCCGGCCACGAGCTCTGCGACGCGGCTCCGTTCCTCAACGGCCTCATTCTCAATTCCGGCTCGTACCACCCCAACGCCGCCGGCCAGGCAAACGGCTATCTTCCCGCTCTGCGCGCCGACCTCTGAACACCCACACCTGCCGGCGCCACCCGCCCCTCCCTCTGGCCCGCCCCACGAACCCCGCCTGACTAGCAACGACGCTTCCGGCCTCTCGCATGCTCGGAGGGCTGGAAGCGTTCCCAAGCAGCAATACGGCTGGTCAACCCGACATAGTGTCGCGTTGACCAGCCACATTGGGTCGGTTGACCGTGATCGGCACCGGAGTAGTCACTTCCATGAACCCCGCCAAGCGAGTCTGCTCTCGTGCGTCCATCCCCGCCGCTGAAGGCCTTCCGCCCGCGGCGGGGAGCGGCCGACGCCTCACGGAATCGCCTACGGCTTGGTCAACCGCCGGTGCCACCAGGGGCAGCTCGGCGAGTCCCACCAAGGGCTGGTCAACCATCGGGACGCATACGGATCCGGCAAGGTGCGACGCTCGAACTCTGCGTCGAGCCTGGCCACGATCTGGCTCAGTTCACGGCGTGCAGCCGACGGCAGTGCATCGAGCATGGCTTGCACATTGTCCCGGCCCCAAGCACATCGTGGCACGGGCAATCCGCCAACGGCACGTAGAGCCAGCGGCCAGGCTGGCGCAGGAACCGCTCGTACTGGCCGATCGCCGAGCAGGAACAGCACGGTCACGCTGTCCAGACGCTCGAGTGCGTCGTGCCCGGGCCCCAGGTGTAGGGCAGCGCGGAGCAGCAGGGCGAGGGCGGCGGGTGCGGTGGCCGGGACCAGGGCGGCGAGGCACAGGGACGTGCCCGTCACCAGGATGGCGGCGCTGTAGAGGAGGGCGGCGGTGCTCGGCGGGACGGCCTCCGGGGCCGGCACCCGGCGCCGCCTTCTCCACGTGCCCTGCCGATCCCCGGCAGGCAAGGCCCCGCACTCGGCGCACTCGAACGAAGACCTTGCCTGTCGCGTACAGCTACGGCCGCCCGGTCAGGACCAGGCCTGGCGGCCACCGGCGTGAACCGGACTCATCAACCACCGCTCTTGCGGCGGAAGTTGCGCTTGCCGCCCACCGCGCCGTGAGCGCCGTGGATCTTCGAGTCGCCACTCGGGCCGCCGGCCGCGCTATCGGACTTGGCGCCGTGCTTGCGCTCCAGAGCGGCGAGGAACCGGGCCTTGACGTCGTCCTGGGTGGCTGGCGCGGGGGCCTCGGCAGCCTCCGTGGCCTCCGGGCTCTCGCTGTTCTCCGGGTTCTCAGATGACTTCACGTCGCTGCTCATGTAGAACCTCTTCCTTGAGGGATGGTGGCGGTTGTTGACTTCACGCACACCATGTCATGCCCAAGCGCCCCATCTGCGGGTGGGTACCGATCCTGTACGGACAGAACCTGCGGTCGAGTGACGGTCGGGATGGCGGGGACCTCACCGGCCAGGGCGTCGAGATCGCCGAGTTGCTCGGGTCGGATGACGGCGCCGTCCAGCAGCTCGGTGGTCAGCCGCTCCTGGCCGCGGGCCATCGCCTCGGTGCAGCCGTCCTCGATCAGTCGCCGTAGCAGGCCGATGACGCCGCCGGTGCGGCGGAACAGGTACTCGGGCATGGCGCCGCAGGTGAGCATCCCCGGCTGGGCGCGAAGGAGGCACAGCTGATCCTCGATCCCGGCCAGGTGGTCGACGAGCGCGCGGATCTTGGCGGGGGTCGTGTACGCGAACGGATCGAGGTCGACGAGGTCGAAGCGGCGCTCGGTCTGGGTGGCGGCCGCAGGGTTGTGGCTTCGGCCGCGCCGGATGTCGGGGACGATCAGCTGACTCGTGGCGGGGTCGATGGGCGACCGGGGCGAACGCGTCGCGGGTGCCGGGCATGGGCTCGGTGTGCGGGGCGAGCTGGCGGTGGACCTCGCGTCACAGGAACGGCCTGCTGCGGCAGTACTTCCCGAAGGGCACCGACCTGTCGGTCCACACCCCCGAACGGCTGGCCGCCGTCGCCGACCAGCTCAACCGCCGCCCACGCAAAACGCTCGGCTGGGAAACCCCAGCCGAGCGTCTGGCTAAACTCATCGCGGCCTAGACAACCGACCACGTGTTGCAACGACCGTTAGGAACCGCCAGGTATGGGGGCGGGCCTTCGATTTCGCCGGACGCCGTCAGCGGCGCGATCGGTCAGGATCCGGCGTCAGAAGCACTTGATCCTGCCGCAGTTGGGAACGGAGATCTTGTGCTGGGTGCCGGCCCTCCACTCCAGGTGCGGGATCAAGCCGATCCAGGTGAGCAGCCCGCCCAGTCCGATCTGGGCCAGGTTCTGGTCGGTCCACCAGATCGAGAGCGTTCCCGACTGGTTGATCTCCAGCCAGGCGTTGGTGTAGCCGGCGGTGCCGGAGGACCAGCAGGCCTGGTTGCCGACGCCGTAGACGAAGTTGCCGTCCGTCTGCATGGTCGCCCGGGTGCCGCAGCCGGCGCTGCCCGGAGCGCTCCACTCCTTCACCCGGCGCTCCTGCCCGAGTTCGTTGACCTCCGTGTACCAGAGCGCCAGTTCACCGTTGTCCTCCATCTTCAGGACGGTCCACTGGTCCGGGTTCCCGGTGGCCTCGAAGGTCTGGCCGCGGCAGATGGTGAAGTTCCTCCACATCCAGGAGCCCTGGCGCTCCGCGCCGGGGGGCTGGAGGGCGCAGTCGGAGGACGGCTGGCCACCACCACCGGTGTTGCCGCCTCCGCCACCGCCTCCGCCACCGGTGTTGCCGCCTCCGCCACCGCCTCCGCCACCGGTGTTGCCGCCTCCGCCACCGGTGTTGCCGCCGCCTCCTCCGGAGCCGCCGCCACCGGGGGTCGGGCCGTTCTGGACGTTGTCCAGGCGCCAGCGCTGCTTGTCGGAGCCGTCGCACCGCCACACCCCGAGCTGCTCACCGGCGTTGTTGGCGGTGAGGCAGCCACCGTCGGTGGCGCTGACGATCCAGTACCAGCCGTTGCCCGCGTCGCGGAAGGACCAGCGCTGGTTGGCGTTCCCCTGCTGGTTCTGCGTCAGGTGGGTGCGGTGGACGCCGGGGTTGTGGTCCATCACCATGCCCTGGCCCGGCGCGGCCTTGCCGTCCGTGAGGAGGGTCTCGACGATCCACTGGCCGTTGCCCGCGTCCCAGAACGCCCACCGCTGGGCGGCGTTGCCGTTGCCGCCCAGTGCCTTGATGGAGGTGCCGGAGGCGGTGTTGGCGCCGTCGAGGTCGACGACCAGCCCGTTGTTGTTCGACCGGAGCGTGGCGACCTGGCTGCTGCCGATGTTCGGACCGACCACCGGACCGCCGGGCGACCCGCCGGAGGATCCGCCGCCGGGCTGCGGCTGCGGCTGCGGCTGCGGCTGCGGCTGCGGCTGGGGAGCGGACGGCCCCTGGGCCACGTTGTCGAGGCGCCACTTCTGGCGGTCGCTGCCGTCGCAGGGGCTGATGGCGAGGGCTTCGCCGGGGTTGTTGGCGGTGAGGCAGTTGTTGTCGGTGTCGCTGGTGATCCAGAACCAGCCGCCTCCCGCGTCCCGGAACGCCCAGTGCTGGTTGGCGTTGCCGTCCATGCTGCGGATCAGGTGAGTGCGGTGGTTGCCTGGGTCGTGGTCCATGACCATGCCCTGACCAGCCGCCGTCTTCCCGTCCGTCAGGAGGGTCTCGATGATCCACCGCCCGTTCGCGGTGGCCCAGAACGCCCAGCGTTGCGCGTCGTTGCCGTTCGCGCCGAGCGCCTTGATCGACGTACCGGAGTTGGTGCTCGCACCGTCCAGGTCCGCCACCATCCCGTTGTTCCCGGAGACGAGGGTGGAGACCTGCCCGGCTCCGACGCCGGGGTTGACCACCGGGCCGGTGCCCGGCTTCGGCGCCGGCTGCTGGGGCGCGCGGGGCGGGACGCTGCCCAGGCCCCAGCGCTGCGAGTCGGTCGCGTTGCAGTCCCAGATCTGCAGGGCGGTGCCGTTCGCGGAGTTGCCGTCGGTGACGTCCAGGCACCTGCCCGAGGCGGGGTTGACGAGTGAACTGTTGTCGCCCTGCTGCCAGTTCTGGGCAGGGGTGCCGTTGCAGGTGTACAGGCCGACCCGGGTGCCGCGGTTGGTGAGGCCCCCGGCCACGTCCAGGCACTTGTCGAACGCCTTCAGGGTGAAGACGCCGCTGCTCGCGGACGGCGTCCAGCGCTGGGAGCGGGTGTTGTTGCAGTCGTACAGGTCGATCGGGGTCTTGTCGGCCGTGTTGCCTCCGGTGACGTCCAGGCACTTGCCCGGGAACGCCGAGTAGACGGGCACCGAGCCGGCGTCACCGCCGCCGTCACTGCCGGTGGGGCCGGTCAGGCGGAACTTCTGGCGGTCGGAGCCGTCGCAGGTGCCGACCGTCAGCGGCTGGCCGGACGCGGACAGGGTCAGGCAGCCGCCGCCGTCACCGTTGGTGATCGTCGACCAGCCGTTCCCGGCGTCGGCGAACTTCCAGAGCTGGTTCGTCCGGTCCGCCGCCACCGCCTGGAGCTCGGTGCGGTGGGAGGCGGTGTCCTGCCCGAGGACCAGCCGCTCCTCCGGGCGGTTGCCGCCGTAGGTGAGCCGGGACTCGATCAGCCAGTTGCCGTTGCCCCGGTCCCAGAACGCCCAGCGCTGGGAGTCGGTCGAGTTGGGTTGCCACGCCTGGACGGGCGTGCCCACGGCGGGCACGCCGCCGCGTACGTCCGGCACCAGTTGGGCGTCGGCGGCGGAGACGATGCTGATCCCCTGGGTCGGCTCCGGCCGCGTACCGCCGCCGGGTCCGCTGGGCCAGCTCGGCCCGCCGGGGGTGCCTCCCCAGGAGGGCAGGCTGGGCAGCGGCGGGAAGCCGGGCAGGCCGATGGCGGGGAGCGCGGGCACGGACGGGCCGCCGCCGGGTGTGCCACCGCCACCGGGGTTGGGATCGCCGGGGCCGGGCGGGGCGTCGTCGTCGGCGGCCGGTTGGTTGGTGTCCGCCGGCTCGCACTTGTTCGGCTGTTCCGGGGCCTTGGGCGGATTGGCGGACGCGGCGGGGTCGTTCGGGAAGCCCGAGGTGGTCGGCCACGGCACGTTCGGCAGACCGGGCAGCGACGGCCACGGGATCGTCGGGAAGCCCGGGATCGACGGCCAGCTCCAGGAGGGCTGGTCCAGCAGCTGGGGCCACGGGACGGACGGGAACGACGGCGCGCCCGGCCACGTGACGGTGGGCATGGCGGGGTGGCCGGGGAACGGAACGGTCGGATTGCCGGGGACGGAGGGCCACTTGACCTGCGGGAACCCGGGGACGGTCGGCCAGGCGAGGCCCGGGTGGTCCGGGATCGCCGGGTCGGTGACCGCCGGGAGGCCGGGGACCAGGGCGGTGCCGTCGTCGTTCCCGTTGCCGGGCAGTGGCAGCACCGGCCACGGGACGTCGGCGTGTCCGGGCATCGTGGGCCAGGGGACGGTCGGGAAACCCGGCACGGAAGGCCAGGTGGCCTCGGGGTGGCCGCCGATCGTCGGCCACGGCAGGCTCGGCACGGTCGGGAACCCGGGCCAGCGGATCTCCGGCAGATCGGGGTGGCCGGGCATGGGGATGTTCGGGTAGCCGGGGACGGACGGCCAGGCGATGGCCGGATGCGCGGGCAGGGACGGCCAGGTCAGCTCGGGGTGGTCCGCCACGGTCGGCCACGGAGTGTCCGGGAATCCCGGAACGGCGTGACCGGGCCCGTTGCAGGGCATGGACAGCCGCCACCGCTGCCGGTCGGACCCGTCGCAGTCCTTCGTGGCCAGGCCGGCCCCGTCCGTCGAGGCGGTGAGGCAGGCCCCGGTGGACGCGGCGGTGATCTGGTACCAGCCGTCCACGTCGGCCGGGGCGAACCGCCAGCGCTGGCCCGGACTGCCGTCGGGCTTTCCGGTGGCGTCGTTCTCGATCGGGCGGATCGCCACCTGGTCGCCGTACGTGGGGAGGCCGAGCACGCTGCCCTGCCCTGCGGCGGTGGTGCCGTTGGTCAGTCCGGTCTCGATCACCCAGGTGTCGTCGGACTTCTGCCAGGTCGCCCAGTTCTGCTGCGGGGCACAGGCGGGTGCGGCCGCGCGCACCCCCGTGCCGGCGGCCGGTGAACCGCCCGTCACGTCGGCGACCAGGTTGCCGGAGGCCGAGGTGAGGACCGAGGTCCTGCCGTGCTGTGGTGCCGACGGGTCGGCGCTCGCGGGTGTCTGCGCGGTGGTGGTGTCGGCCGCGGTGGTGGCGGCGGCCGGTACGGCCGCGACGCGGGGGAGCGGCGGAAGGCCCTGCGGACAGTGGTCCCGCCCGTTCTGACGGTCCTGGGGATTCGGTTCCAGCCGGAACCCGACGGGCAGGTGGTCGGACTGGGCGTGGTTGAAGTAGCCCTGAAGGAAGGCGCTGTAGTCCTGGGCTATGCCCGTCGGGTCACTGGCGACCATGTAGTCCAGTTCGCGCTTCCCCACTGGACTCGTCGGCCGGGTCTCCTGGCCGCTCGCTATCACACGCCACGTGGGATGTGTGGCGAGCGCCCCGGCGAGACTTCCGGGGGTGCGGTTGAAGTCGCCCATGACCGCCCACTTCTGCCCCGGCTTCGCCGCGTCGAGCGCGTCGAGCAGGTCGACCGCGTCCTTGCCGCCACCGGTGAGGGGATGGGCGCTGTAGAGCCAGGTGTCGCCGATCTTGATCCCGAGCATGGGCTTCGGGTAGGAGCCCCTCTTGTCGAACTTGCCGCGGCGGCCGATCACGTCGACCTGGGTCTGATCGTGGACGTCCAGGTCCTGGTAGGCCAGGAAGGCGAGATGGGTGTTCTGACTGCCGGTGTTGAGGAAGTAGACGTAGGCGTCACGCGCACCCGGGGCGAGGGCCTGGAACCGGTGCTTGCACACCCAGTACTCGTTGGGAGCCTGCCCTCGGACGCCCTCGTCCCGGTCGAAGGCCCCGCAATCCACCTGGAGGTTCACCGGGATGTATTGGTAGCCGTCGGCGCCGGCGCCCGTCACACTGTCCGAAACCTCCTGGAGGGCCACCGCCTCCCGCCCCGGCAGGAGGTACTTCAGTGCGATCGGCCAGTTCCTCTCCGCCTTCTGCATGTTCCAGGTCGCCACGATGCGGTCGGCCACTGCGGCGGACGCCGACGAGGTGAGCACCGGGAGGAACTGCACCAGCGTGGCGAGCAGGGCCAGGATCAGTACGCCCGTCACACCCGATGCCCGAGGCCGAGTGAGGAACGGTGGTTTCACCGGGTTTCGTACCGGCCGTGGTGGGCTGTGGTGCTCGAGCATGCCGTCCTCACATCGCGGGAACTGGACCGGCTCCCGCGGGACGCCGTTCGCCGACCGGCATCGAACCAGGCGGAGATATACGCGGCATAAACGGCCGAACGACGGCGCGCCGGGGCGTGTGAGGGTGCGTCGGAGAATCCAGGGGCTCCGGGGCCTGCGGCGCCGCAACCCACGAAGGCCCGCCCGCAGTTCCAGGACTGATGTCCAGGTGGTGGGGGGGGGGGGGGGGGGGGGGGGGGGGGGGGGGGGGGGGGGGGGGGGGGGGGGGGGGGGGCAGGGAGCAACAGGAAACAACGACCCCCTGACCGTACGCAAGAAGCCGGC
>NZ_JBWKER010000089.1:0-5514 GCF_056435345.1 Kitasatospora sp. NPDC043950 | reverse complement strand
CCCACCCACAGACAGCCCACCCGCCACACTGTCAAGAGTGTTGCTTTCTTCGGTCCCCCCCCCCCCCCCCCCCCCCCCCCCCCACTGCGGTCAGGCCCGCTAGCGGCGGTCCTCCTCGACCGAGCCACGTAGACCACTGCCGTCCCGGACATCCGGGATGATCCGTCGGCGGCAGCGGACCTACCTCGGGTAGGGTGCGGGATCGGCTGCAATGCGTAACGGGGACCCTTCGCAGCACTTCGCCCCGCCGAGCAACCGCTCGACGGGGCGAAGTAGTCAGGCCCCCGGATTAACCAACTGCGTCCGATTCGAGCGCGAGGGGCCTCGGCCTGTCGCCAGTCGGTCTGCGCTCCCCCCGTGGTCATCACACTGTCGTACAGCGCGGCACCGGGGCCGTACAGCGGACGGCGCGCGGCCGTGCGGCTGAACGGAGCCGACCGTTCCCGTGTCAGGTTCCCGAGGCCAGCGCGCCGACCCGCAGTTGCGCGAGCAGCGGCAGCACGTTCTCCTGGTCGCCGTCGGCGGTGAGGACGAGGAGTGCGCTGATCAGCACGTGGGCCATGTCGTCGATCGTCTGCAGGTCCGCCGGGCGCTCGGACCACAGGCGCTGTGTCTGGGCGAGGAGTTTGGCCATTCGGGTGCCGGTGTCGGTCCGCATGCGGGTGACGGCGTCGTCCAGTTGGTCGGCGGGCAGGCCGTCGTGGACGCCGTGGGCGGCGGCGAGCAGGGTCTGGAGGGCCATGTCGGCGTAGTCGGCGATGGCGGCCTGTAGGGGTTTTTCTCCGGGGCTGCCGGCGGCCAGGCTCCCTACGGAGCCAACATCCACAGCCACGACCCGGACACCTGGAGCGTCGTGGCCTGGGCCCAAGTCAGCAACGACGGTTTCTGCGGTGTGTCGGGCCCGGGCGACTGGCACATCTACGCCACCGGAGGCACCTCCGGCACGCCGACGCCCGGCGGCTGCTGATTCGGGTCGGTGCGTCAACGGCCACCCCGGCTGGAGCGACCACCTGACGTAGCGGCCTGGCCTCGAGTGAACACCGGCCCCGACGCGAGGAGGCCCCGGCCCCGGGCACCGTAGCCGTCTGGGGCCGCACCCAGGGAAGCGGCCTTGTCAGCCGTCCTCGTAGTCCCCTTCAGCGGCCAGGCGCCGGTCCAGGTCACCAACCCACTCCTGCGCCCACGTCCGCAGGCCGGCGATCGCGTCGCCGTCGAGGCCGTACGCGGCGAACTCTGCGTCGTCGATCCAGTCCGCGTCGGCCAGGCGGTCACGCAGTTCGGCCAGGTCGAAGGTGTCGCGGGCGTGGCGGCGTCCGAGGTCTTCCAGGTCCCGGTGGCTGAACCAGCGGGCGGCGGCCTGGACGTCGATCAGGTCACGGGCGTAGCCGCGGTCGGCGAGGGCGCGCATCTTGGTGCCGACGACGACGTCGACGCGCAGGACGGGGCCGAACTCCAGTTGGACGGCGGGCTTCCAGATGTGTTCCTTGAGGACGTCGACCTCGCAGCTCTCGCCGGTCTCGGGGTCGGTGACGACCAGGCGGCCCGACAGGGGGACGACCTCGACCTCGTACACCGCCCAGCCTCGTTCGACCAGGCCTGCGGTGAGTGCTTCGGCGATCTCTTTCATCGCGGCCGGGTGCTCGGCTGCCACATCCAGGTTCTGGCTGAGCCGGTCGGCCAGTCCATGGGCTTGGGCGGCGTAGCCGTCGGTCAGCACGAGACGGTAGGGGGCGCCGACGGCGAGGACGTCGGCCAGCAGGCGCCGGTGGAGCGGGGTCAGTCTCACGCCGCGGCGGCGGGGCGGGCTGCGGCCGCGAGCTCGGTGAAGGCGGTCTCCCACACCGTGCGGACGGCGGGGCCGACCAGTGTCCTCAGCACCGGCCACTGTGCCACGAGGAGGCCGGCGTCCAGGAGCTGTGGAAGGTCCTCTCGCATGCCCTCGTTCAGCACGATCCGGTACAGGCCCATTCGCTGCCGCGGCTGTTCCAGGTCGAAGGTGCGAAGGCCCGACCATGCGAGGTGCAGCGGAAGCTCCACCCGGCCGGCCGTCGGCCCTTCCAGTTCCCCGAGGGAGCGCGGAAGGCGGGCGGCCGGTTGCCCGGAACGGCTGTCGGCGGAAGCAAGCGGCGTCATGCAGACGATTTTCCCCCTCCTTCCCGGCCGGTCTGCGGGCACCCGGGCATGGGACTACTGATACCAGGCGTCTCCACCCTCGGCGAGTGAGCGTCCAAGGTAGTCCCGCAGGTCACGGGCCGCCCAACGGCGGCTGTCGGTCTCGTGCTCCCAGACGAAGACGTCCGGCCTCCGTGGCGTCCGCACGAAGGCGAACTGGTCGCCGCCACCGTTGTCCCCGAAGAACAGAAGAGCGTCGAACGGCATGTACAGCTGGGCGAAGGAGCCGTCCGACCGGAAGTAGATGTTCTGCTCGACGATCTGCTCGATGCTCCAGACGGTGTCCACGCCGGTCTGCCCGACGATCCCGTTGCTCTCCAGCAACAACTGCTTTAGCCCGGCCGGCAGCTCCTCCCCGAGCTTCCGCTCCGCCTCGGCGAGGACTGCCTCGTCGGTGGGATCCCTGAAATCGGCGTCGGGGAACACGTCACGGGCGACTTGTCTCCACATGACCGGAAGCGTAGCTATCCCGGACGACAAGCTCACGCGGGACGAACCGCGCTCAGCGACAACCCGGTGTGGGACGCCACCCCTGGCTCGTCACCGGAACGACAACCTTGGATAGATTCGCGACCGCTTCGAGGCGGCTCGGCCTTGGTCCGGTTTATGAAACCTGCGCAGGTCAGAGCTGTGTGGAATGGTCGGAGCAGGTCAAATCTGCCGGTCCGGGTCGGAGAAGGTCAGGCCGGCGGCGAGCGGGCGCCGCGCCGGGGCGGGCGCTGGCGCGGTCTCGCCAGGCGGCTGGCGGAAGTCCGCGCCCTGCTCCACTGGCAGCAGCTGGCGCCCGCCGGACTGGGCAGGCGCGGGAGCGTCGGCGGCGGGCTCGGAGAATGCGGGCAGCCCGAGGCTGCGGCGGTTGGCGGTCATGATGACAGTCTCGCAGGACCAGCCAACTCCCGGACGCAGCCGGTGGAGATCGGGAGTGGCCATGGCGGGCGCGGCCCTGCGACCGGCCGGCACCCGATACCGTGGTGCCGAGAGGCAGAGGCAGGAGGAACCCGATGAGCCTCCAACCCATGTACCATCACCACCCACCGCAGCCCCGAGTGCCGCGCATCCCCGACGGCATCACCGCCGCCCTGCAGGGCGGGCGCCGGATTGAGTTCTACCGCGAACTCGGCCAGGCCCCCATCGACCAGGCCGAGCAGGTCCTCAACCGCTGGTGGTGCGAGGCCGAAATGGACACCGACCCCGACCAGGACCGCATCATCGCCGCCGCCCGCAACGCCACCCTGCCCACCACCACCATGGCCGACGTCCTACGGCTGCGCCGTGAGCGGGGCGGGGACCTGCCGGGTGAGTGACGAAGAGCCGGACGGCCTGTGGCCGGTCCTGCCGTCCGAAGCCGTCCAGGACGCCCTGTCCGATCCCGGCCTGCCGGTCGACCTGTTCTCCGCGATCGTCGCGATCGCCGAGAACCCATGGCTGCCGGAGAGCAGCGCCCGCGACAGCGCCGGCGACTGGCGTCGACTCCCGATCCCCCACGGACGCGGCCTGGCCGAGTACGTCATCGACACTCACAGCCACCTCGTACACCTCACCCGCATCATTCCCCTCTGACGGGCCGCCGCCTCGCCGCCCGAACCTGCCTCGCGCCGATCGCTGGCGCGGACGGCCGAGAGGCCGCCGGATTCCTGGTCACGGCCGTGAGGCAGGAGCCAGAAGACGCGCGGACGGGCTGCTGTCCGAGGCGCGCGTTAACCTGCCAGGGCAATCCCTGGCAGGCGCAGGGACTCGGAGGAGGTTCTGCTCTCCGGTTCCGCCGCCGGATTCAGCGGGCCGACGCGGTGGAGACGGCGGCGCGAACCCGCACGACGGTAGTCTCCGGGCGGCACACCGGATCGGGCCTCAGTGGGCGTTTAGTGTGGGCTAATTGCACCTTATGCCCTAGTAGGTTCCTCGCCAGGTTGGTGTGCTTTCGTCCGCTATGCGCTTGGTGAGGTTGTCGATCGAGGCGACGTGGATCATGGCCTCGGAGCTGGCCGGGAGGGTCTCGTAGTCGCGGGCGAGGCGCCGCCGCAGCATGATCCACCCGAGACTCCGTTCGACCACCCACCGCCTTTTCGCAACATGGAATCCAGGGATGTCGGACTTCCGGTGGACGACTTCGACGTCGATTCCGAGGCCGGCTCCATGCTCGACCATGGCGTTCTTGAAGCCGGTGTCGACCCAACTCTTGGAGATGCTCGGATAGGTCTTCTTGGCCTGATCAAGGAGCTGTATTCCCACGGCGTTCTCGGACAGGCTCGCGGCAGTGACGACCACGGCGAGGATCAGGCCGATCGTGTCAGTGAGGATCCCCCGCTTCCGACCGACGATCTTCTTCGCGGCGTCGGTTCCCTGGCTGGTCACGGGCACATTGGTGGAGGTCTTCACACTCTGGGTGTCGATCACCGAGGCAGTCGGCTCGGGCTTGCGGCCTTCCTTCACCCGGGCCAGTCCGGTGAGATCGTAGTTCAGCTGGGCGAAGATTCCCTCGTCGCGCCACGCGGCATAGTAGGCGTAGACGGTGCCGTGGTTGGGGAAGTCGTGTGGAAGGTATTTCCAGGGGATTCCGGTTCGGTTGACGTAGAGGATCGCGTTGAAGACGTCGCGCAGGTCGACTTTCGCCGGCTGTCCGGTGGGCCTGCGGTCGAGCCGGGCCTTTCTCCAGGCCGTCAGAGTCGGCTCTATCAGGGCCCATCGGGTGTCGGACAGGTCGCTGGGGTACGGCTTGCCCTGGGCCATGACACAGCGTCAGCAGCAACAAGCCGGAGGATGCCGTTCCGCTGCTGATCGGGCGATTCCATGACGTCTACAGACCAGACGGACTTCGAGCAGCTGGAAGCCGTCCGCACGGCCAACGCCGCGCTGCGCCCGTGCTGGACGTGCCGGGGCTCGATCGGCGGGAAGGAGGGCTCGAAGCTGGAGCTGCGGGAGAAGGCCGGCCCCGACCGGCTGGAGCGCCCGGGGTGCGTACAGGCCCGCACCGCAAAGGACCTGGGTCTGTTGGTGCTGCCCGCTCCGAACAAGCGGGAGCTGGTGACCGCGTTGGTGTCCGCTCCGGACGATCCGTGGTGGGAGGTGCGGGTTTTGCACGTCAGGCTCTATCCGGTTCGGGACCGTGGGGTGTGACTGCTGCTGCCCTCACCTGCGCCGTGGGTCCGTGCATGGCGCGTCCCGTCGCCTGGTCGTGCCTGCCCAGTCTCACTGATCATGGCGGTGGCGCTTGTGCTGGGCTGAGGCTCGTGTCGAGCGGCACCAAAGAGTGAGGTGACCCCTGTGATGTGGACACTCTGATGGCGGATCTTGATGGTCCGGGAAGATGGTTCATATGGCAGGGCGGAAGTACACCCCGGAGTT
>NZ_JBWKER010000088.1:0-26068 GCF_056435345.1 Kitasatospora sp. NPDC043950 | reverse complement strand
GACGCCGGTCCCGGCGTGGGGTTGGGGGGGGTCTCTCCCCAAATGAGGCTGGTGTCCCCCCCCCCCCCCCGGCGGGGGGGGTTCCCCCCCCCCCCCCCCCCCCCCCCCCAGGCCCCGACGATGACGATCCGCTTCACTGTTCGCCCTCCTGTTCCTCCTGTTCCGCTTTCTCCTGTTCCGCCACCCAGATCGCCTGGGCCGGGCAGAGGACGGCGGCCTGCCGGATGTCGTCCATCAGGTGGTCGGGCGGGGTCTCGGTGAGCAGGACGACGATGCCGTCCTCCTCACGCTGGTCGAACACCTCGGGCGCGGTCAGTACGCACTGGCCGGAGGCGACGCACTTGTGCTGGTCGACGATAACTTTCATCGGAATCCTCCTTGTCCGCACGGCACTCGTCCGCACGGTACTCGTCCGCGCTCACCAGATGACGGGCAGCGCGTAGACGCCATAGACGTTCCCGTCGTGCTTGAACGGGATCCGGTCCGGATCGACCGCGAGCCGCAAGGCGGGGACGCGGCGGTAGAGGGTGCCGTAGACGACCTGAAGCTCGACCCGGGCCAGCGGCTGGCCCAGGCACTGGTGGACGCCGAAGCCGAAGGCCACGTGGTGGCGGGGGTTGCGGGCGACGTCGAGCCGGTCGGGGTCGGGGAAGGCGGCGGGGTCGCGGTTGCCGATGTCGTTGGCGAGGACGACGCCTTCGCCGGCGTGGATGGTGACCCCGCCGATCTCGATGTCGGCCAGGGCCACGCGGCGCCGTCCGCTGTGCACGATGGTCAGGTAGCGCAGGAGTTCCTCGACCGTCGAGGCGATCAGCTTCGGATCGTCGCTCTCGCGCAGCCGGGCCAGCTGGTCGGGGTGTTGCAGCAGGGCCAGGGTGCCCAGCGCGATCATGTTCGCGGTGGTCTCGTGCCCGGCGATCAGCAGCAGTATCCCCATGTTGGCCGCCTCGTGCCGGGAGAGTTCGCCGCCCCTGACCCGCTCGGCGAGGGCGGAGAGCAGGTCGTCGGTCGGGTGAGCGAGCTTGTCGCCGATCAGCCGGTCCAGGTAGTCGGTCAGCTGCTGGGTGGCAGCCCGTGCCTGCTCCGGGGTCGTGGTGCGCTTGACGAGGAGCCTGCTGTTGGCCTGGAAGAAGTCGTGGTCGGCGTACGGGACGCCGAGCAGCGCGCAGATCACCAGTGAGGGCACCGGCAGCGCGAACGCCTGGACCAGGTCCACCGGCTTGGGCCCGGCGAGCATGGCGTCGATCAGGTCGTCGACGATCTTCTGAACGGTCGGCCGCAGCGCCTCCACCTGCTTGATGGCGAAGGTCGCGGTGACCATCCGGCGCAGCCGGGCGTGTTCCGGATCGTCCATGGTGATGAAGGTCCGTGACTGCCTGCGGCGCTCCTTCGTGGCCGGGCTCTGGTGGGGGTAGTGCGGGTGGGTGCTCTCCGAGCTGATCCGCGGATCGGCCAGCAGGGTCCGCACGTCCTCGTAGCGGGTGACCAGCCACGGGGTGCTGCCGTCCCACAGCCGCACCCGGCTGATCGGGGCCTGCTCCTGCAGGGTGTGCAGGGTCGGCGGTGGGTCGAACGGGCAGCCGGCTGCCCGGGTCATGGGGTAGTCCGGTACCTCCGCCGGCGGGACGTCGGTGCCGGATGCCGAGATGGTGCTCATGGTTCTCCGCCCTTTCGGAAGTCCGATAGGAGGGCAGGTGGCGGGATCGGGGCCCGGCGCGCGCGGGGCGCGAGACGGGGCAGCGGAGCAGGTCCTGCCGCCTGCGGGAGGAGATGTCGAAGAGGGTGCCCCGAGGGTTCAGGAAGCCGTTCCGCCACGGGTGGTGCGGGGCGACGGGACTTCCCGGAGCAGCTGGCGGACGATGGGCAAGGCCGCGTGCATGGCCTCGCTCAGCGCTTGCACGTCCTGATCGGGCAGCGCGGTCAGCAGGCCGGCCACCCGGGTTCGCTGCGCGCGGTGGCGCTCGGCCAGCAGCTCGTGCCCGGCATCCGTGATGGCGACGAGGCAGACACGCCCGTCCTCGGGATCCGCCATCCGCGACGCCAGGCCCTGGCGTTCCAGTCGTTGTACCAGCGCGGTCATCGACGGTTGGGCGATGCCCTCCGCCGCTGCCAGCGCGGTCAGCCGGATCGGACCCTCCCGCTCCAGCCGGCCGAGCGCCGCGACGGTGGTCAGGCTCATGCCCTGCCGGTCCGACAGGAGATGCCTGACCAGCCCGGTGGCCAGCTCGTTCAGTGCCGCCGCCACCTCCTGGAGACCCTCTTCGGGTGTCCCATCCATACCTCATCTATATCACTCATCTATATTGACTGTCTATGTATCTGAGTGATATAGATGGGAAGTGGATCGTTAGGGGTTCTGGTCACAGCCAAGGCGCCACCGCGGCGCCGGAAGAAGGTGATGACCGTGATCCGCACCTACGCCCCGGACATCTCCCCATGGCCGGTTATGGCCCGGCGCTCGCCGCCATCGGGCCACGCCTGGGCCCTGGCGCACCGCCCGGAAGCCGCCGGAGACGCCCGCAAGATCACCCAAGAGGTCCTCGCAGGGTGGCGGGTCGCCGACGATGCGGCCGACTCGGTGCTGCTGACCGTCTCGGAACTCGTCACCAACGCCGTCGAGCACGCCGAACCTCCACTGCACCTCCGACTGAGCCGCGCCCAGGGCGCCCGGCGGGTGCACATCGAAGTCTGCGACGGAGGCCCTGCGGCCGCGCAGGGCGGTTGGGCGGCCAGCTGTACCCGCGGTGAGCACGGCCGCGGGCTGCAGATCATCGACCGGCTCACCGTCGCGCACGGCGACCGCGCGGAGCTCGGACACGCCGTCCACTGGGCCGACGTCGCCACCGCGGCCTGACCGACCGACGTTGGGAGCGGTCCAGGGAGCGGTGGTGGACCTCGGGCGGGAAGTCCAGTGGCGCGCACTCTGCGGTGGGCGCTCTGCGACAACTGCGGCACCGGGTGGGGAGGTAGGCGACAACACGAGCTACCCCGGCAAGCCCCTACCTCCCCGAACGAACTCAGCTCGGCTCGGCTCGGCTCAGCTCAGCTCGGCTTGGCCTGGGCCTCCTTGGCGGACGCCTCCAGCCTGTTCCAGTACTCCTGGTACCAGGCCTCGTCGCCGCCGTCCATGTTGCTGTTGGTCTCCCGCATGCCGGCCTTGCCGTCGATCAGCTCGCGGACGATGTCGGCGTGGCCGGCGTGACGGTTCGTCTCGGCCGTCATGTGCAGCATGATCCGCTGAAGCGTCACGTCGCCGTCGTCGCCCCACCACGCGACGTGGCCCATCGCATCGAGCGGCAGCGCCTCGATCGTCGCGTCCGCGTGCGCCCAGGCGCGGTGGTAGAGGCCGAGGACGTCCTCGCGTGACTCGTCGGCGGGTGCCCACATGTCCGAGTTGGGCTCGGAGCCCTCCTCGTGCCAGGGGAGGGATTCGTTGTGCGGGCGGCCGAACGTCGGGCCGAAGTACCCGAGTTCGACGCTGGCGAGGTGCTTGACGAGGCCGAGGAGGTTGGTGCCGGTCGGCGTCAGGGGGCGCCGGACGTCGTACTCGGACAATCCGTCCAGCTTCCAGATGATGGCTTCGCGGGCCGCCTTGAGGTAGCGGTGCAGGTCGTCTTTGGGGTCGTTGGGCTTCATGGGGCCGAGTCTCGCATCACCTGCCGACAATCCCGATTCGCAGGAAGAGCTCGTTGAGTTCCCGATCCCACAGATCCGTCGGCAGATCATCATTCACACCGATGCTCTCTCCCCGCCGCTGTCACTACATGCGGCGCGGCCACCCGTGGGTGGGACATCCACGTCAAAGCCGACCCACCCACGCCACAGCCCCGCTACGATCACCGCCCCCAGGGCGCTGACCAGGCCACATGGAGAACTCTCACTGGAGTACTGACGGCTCGCCGGTCAGGGCACCGGGACGCGGTACGGCTCCGGGGCCGGCTCGGCCCGGTGGTGGTGGCGGGCCGGGCGGAGCGGCCACCAGAGGGCGCGGCCGAGCAGGGCGGCGACGGCGGGCACCAGGACCAGGGACAGGACGACGGCGGAGAGCAGGATGCCGAGCGTCAGCGCGAAGGCGACCTGTTCGCTGCCCGGGGTGGCGGCGAGGGTCGCGAAGGAACCGGCCAGGACCAGGCTGGCCGTGGCGATGGCGGGCGTGGTGTGCCGTACGGCGCGGGCGACGGCGGCGCGGGGCGGGCCGGGGCGCTGCATCTCCTCGCGGATCCGGTCGGTGATGAGGATGTTGTAGTCGGTGCCCAGCGCCACGACGAACAGGAACAGCACCAGCGGGAGGGTGAAGCTGACGCCCGGTTCGCCCAGCCCGTGCTGGAACAGCAGGGTCGCGGCGCCGAGGGTGGCGGCGAAGCCGAGCCCGACAGAGAGCATCAGGACCAGCGGGGCGAGCAGGCTGCGCAGGAGCAGCAGCAGGATCAGGGCGATCAGGGCGGCCGCGACCGGGAAGACAATCGCCAGGTCGTGGTCGACGGCGGTGGAGATGTCGGCGAAGATCGCCGCCGTGCCGCCCACGTGGGCGCTGGTCCCGGCGGGTGTGTGGGCGGCGACCGCAGCGCGGACCGGGCCGGAGGCCAGGTCGCGGGCGCGCCGGCTCTGCGGGTCTGCGGTCAGGTAGAGGTCGATCCGGGCGGCGCGCCGGTCCCCGTTGAGGACGGTGCCGCCCGTCATGCCGACGCCATCGACCTGGGTGAGGGCGTGGGAGAGGCCGTCGAGCCGGCCGGGGGTGAGGGTGGTGCCGTCCGTGGTGACGACGTAGACGCTCGTCGGGTCGGAGACGCCGGCCGGCAGGGTGCGGGAGATCTCGGCGGCGGTGGCGGCGGCCGGGGTCCGGTCGCCGGCGCCGCCGAGGCCGTAGTCCATCCGGATCCCGGTCATCCCGGCGGCCAGCGCGCCGAGCAGGGCGAGGGCGGCGAGCAGCATGGGCAGTGGCCGCCGGGCGACGAGCGTGCCGAAGCGGGCGGCGAAGCCCTCGCCCGGCTGGCGACGCAGGCTGCGGGAGGGCCAGAACATGCCGCGGCCGCAGGCGGCGAGCAGGGCGGGCATCATGGTGAGACTGCCCAGCAGCATGACCAGGACGGCGACGGCGATGGCCGGGCCGAGCGAGCGGAACTGACCGAAGCTGGCCACGCCGAGGGTGGCGAAGGCGGCGACGATGGTCAGCGCGGCCGAGGTGATCGCGGTGCCCACCCGGGCGGTCACCTGGGCGGCGGCTTCGCGGGCGGGCTGCTCGGGCCGGGCCCGCAGGTGCTCACGGAAACGGAAGAGCAGGAAGAGCAGGTAGTCGACGCCGATGCCGAGCAGGACCACGGAGACCAGCCCGGGGGTGCCGGCGTCGAGCTTGAGGCCGGTCAGCGTCGCGGCGACGGCCACGGCTCCGCCGGCCACGCTGCCGATCATGGCGACGGCGAGCAGCGGCAGCAGGGCCGCCGCCACGCTGCGGAACACCAGCACGTTGAGCAGGACGATCAGCCCCATGACGAGCGCGCTGCCGACCGTCGCGGCGGTGCGGTGGGAGTCGGCGGTGTCCACGGCGTCGGCCAGTCCCCCGGTGAACCCGGTGCGCATCCCGGCGTCGGCGAACTGGGCCCGGGTGGCGTCCCGGAACGCCCGGTAGACGCCTTGGACGCCCTCGTCCGCGGCGTTGCCGGTCAGTTCGACGGAGAGCAGTTCGAAGCCGCGGTCGGGTGCCACCATGGCCGGGGCGACCCGGGGGGTCTGGGACCGGTCGGGGACGAGGAAGGCCGGCTCGTCGTCCTTCCTGGGCATGACGACCCGGCGCTGGGCGAGCTTCGCCGCCTCGGCCTCGACCCGCTGCTGGTCGGCGGCGGTGAGCGCCCGGCCGTCGGTCCTGGCGACCAGCACCGTGACCGTGGTGGCGTCGGGCTTCATCCCGAAGTTCTCCTCGGCGATCCGCAGCGCGGCGGCCGAGTCGTAGCTCTTGGGCAGGAAGTCCCCGGTCTGGGACTGGGTGACGCGGGCGAGCAGCATCGGGCTCAGCAGGGCCATGGAGATTGCCAGCACCACCCAGAGGGTGATCACCTTCCACGGGTTCCTGGTGGAGTATCCGGTCAGTGCGCGGATCACGGTTTCCTCCGGCGGTGGACGCGAGCGTCCGCAAGGTCGGTCTCGGCTCCGGGGGTTCCCGGCCGGGTTCCAGACCATCACCCGGGGTGGGCCGCGGACGTCCCTGCGACGGACGATCCGCACCGGGGCCCCTGCTCCTCGGCCGGGCCCGGACCCGGGACCGTGGTCCTGGTCCGGGCCCCCGTGATCGGCCGTGGGGACCATGCCGGGGCGGGGTGGGCCAATGCCAGAATGGTTCATCGGGCCTGTTCAGAGCCTGTGCAGGGTCTGAAACAGGGTCTGATCGGGGTCTGATCGGGCTCGTCAGGGCTTGTCAGGGCTCATCGGTGAGGCGCGGCGCGGGCCGGGCACGGAGGGGGAACGGACATGGGCGGTCATCAGCGCCCCGCGATGGACGCGGCACTCGGGGCGGACCCGCCGCACCCGGCGCACCGGGCGAGCGGGAGCCCGGGGCCCGGCGGGGTGGCGGACGCGCCGCCGGAGACCGACGGCGCGCCGTGGACCCACACCGACGCGCTGGTGGCCGCCGGCGCCTGCACGCTCGACCTGCTCAACTACCTGCTCTTCAGCGAGATGGACGGGGTACGCCGGGTGACCCCGCCGGGCCTGCTCCTCGTCGCGCTGTCGGCCCTGCCGCTGCTCGTCCGGCGCCGCCACCCGGTGCCGGCGCTCGCCGTGGTCCTGGTCGTCGAGTCCGCGATCGACCTGTCCACACCGGCGAGCACCCACTTCGGCGCCGTCCTGATGGTCAGCCTGTACTCGGTCGCCCGGGCCCGCCCCGCCCCGGTGGCGGCGGCCGCCGCGGCGGTGACGACGGTGCTGACCACGCTGAGCCAGAGCCACCTGCGCGTCCCCTCCTGGCAGGCGCTCGCCGGCACCTCCTGCTCCACCCTGCTCGTGGCCGGCGTCGGCCTCGCCGTGGCGCGCTGGCAGCGGGAGGTCGCGGCCAACCGCAAACTGCTGGCCGACCGCGCGGTGGCCGACGAACGCCGCCGCATCGCACGGGAGTTGCACGACATCGTGGCGCACCACATCACCACCATGCAGCTGATGGCCGGCGGCGCCCGGGCCAACCTCACCCACCCGGAGGTGGTCCGGGACGCCCTGGTCACCCTGGAGTCCTCCGGGCGACTGGCCCTGCGGGAGATGCGCCAGCTCCTGGACGTCCTGCGGGCCGGCGACGAACCGGACACCGCCCCGCCCTCGCCCCAGCCCGGGGCCGAGGACCTCGGCCGACTGGTGGACGAGTCCCGGGTGGCCGGCCTGCCGACCGACTTCGGCGTCCACGGGCCCCGCCGCCCGCTGCCGCCCACCGTCGGCCTGACCGTGTTCCGGATCGTCCAGGAGGGCCTCACCAACGCCCGCAAGCACGCCGGGCCCGCCCGCGCGACCGTCACCCTGACGTACGGTCCGGACCGGGTCACCGTCGAGGTGCGCGACGACGGGGGCACGGCGGGCACGGGCGGCGCCGCACCGCAGGAGGCGGCGCCGGCCGGCGGCCGGAGCGGGTACGGCCTGATCGGCATGCGCGAGCGCGTCGCCCTGCACGGCGGCACCCTGCGGACCGGACCACGTCCGGAGGGCGGCTTCGCCGTCCTGGCCGACCTGCCACTGGCCCCGGAGGAGACGGCCGACGCGGCCGTCCAGCACGGAACGGCGACGGCCCGGTGAGGTCGAACGACGGCGGCCCGGTGGGCGCGGTGGCACCGGGCCGCCGGGTCCTCATCGCCGACGACCAGCCGCTGGTGCGGCGCGGCCTGCCCCTGATCCTCTCCCCGACCCGTCCTTCGAGGTGGTGGGCGAGGCCGAGAACGGGGAGCAGGCTGTCACCGCCGCCCGCCTGCTGCGCCCCGACGTCGTGGTGATGGACATCCGGATGCCCGTGCTCGACGGGGTCGGCGCGACCCGGGAGCCGGCCCGCACCCTCCCTTTCTGCCGAGTCCTCGCCCTCAGCACCTTCGACATGGACGAGTACGTGGTGGCCGCGCTGCGCGCCGGCGCCAACGGGTTCCTGCCCAAGGACTCCCGCCGGAGGAACTGGGCGCGGCGATCCGCACCGTCCACGCCGGCGAGGCTAGGACGCTTCCGCCGACTGCTGGAACAGTCCGGTGTCGGCTATGTCCTGGCAGTGCCCAAGTCCCAGTTCAGCGTGGGCTGTCCACGTATCGACCGGCTGTTCTCCCAGGCCCCGGCCGAGGCCTGGCAGCGGATCTCGTGCGGGGACGGTGCCAAGGGACCGTGTATCTACGACAGGGCGGCCATCCGGCTGCCCGCGGTGGCGGAGTTCGGCTACCAGGGCGAGGTCCAGGCTCGCCAGCGGTGGGCACTGGCCCGCCGCAGTCTGAGCAGGCCCGACGAGATCGCCTACTACCTCGCCTACTCACAACTCGAAACGAATGTTGAGCAGTTGGTGCGAATTGCCGGGACGCGCTGGGCGATCGAGGAGTGCTTCCAGGCTGCGAAGAACGAATGCGGCCTGGATCAGTACGAGGTCCGTCGCTACACCGGCTGGATGCGGCACATCACCCCGGCCATGCTCGCCCACGCCTTCCTGGCCGCGATGGCGGCGGCATCAAAGGGGGCTGCAGAAACGGTTCCCGCGCCTTGGTGGACCTCACCACCGAGCACGCCGCCCGGCTGCTCGACTCCCTCGGCCCCGACCCCACGGCCGGGCCGGTCGGTGGCCACCTGAGCGGCGAGTCGGCCGAGGCTAGCGCCGCCGGTCGATCGTGGCGGGCGGAGCGAAGCCCAGTGCGGCCAGGATCGGCAGGTTCGAGGTCAGCTGGTGCGCGGGCAGCTCCGCGTAGATCTCGTGCGCGGAGTCCCAGGCCTGACGTGAGCGCTGCTCGCACCCCAGCGCCCGGTGGGCGGCGGCCAGTCCCGCCAAGGCGTGGGCCCGCTGGGCGGGATAGCCCGTCAGACGGCTGCTCACGGCGAGGGATCGTTCGTAGTGCCCGACCGCCCCCTCCGGCCGCCCGAGGGCGTGCTGCGCCGCCGCCAGGGTGTTGAGCAGAGAGCAGTCCATCGGCCCGTTCCGCTGGGCCCTGGGCCGGGCGAGCACGCGGCTCGCGTGGTCCGATGCTTCCTGGTAGCGGCCCAGGAGCAGGTAGGTCGGGGCCAGGCTGGTACGGCAGAGGTCGGCCGTCCAGTCATCGGTCTCCGGGCCGTCGGCCGTCAGCAGGTCGAGGGCCCGCTCGTAGTACTCCCCGGCGTCGGCGTAGCGGCCCGTGAAGTAGTGGTAAGCGCCGAGGTAGGCCAGCGCCCGGCCCTCGGTGCACCGGTCGCCGGCGTCGTGGGCGAGGACCCTGGCCCGCTGGAACGTCCGCCGGGACAGGGTGAGTTCGCCCAGGGCGCCCCAGACGTGGCCCAGATCGTTGAGGCCGTGCGCCTGGGCGCTCAGGTCGCCCAGGCGGCGGGCGGCGGCCACGGCCGTCCGGCCCAGGGCCACCCCTTCGGTCTGCGGCGAGGTGCGGTGGAGGTAGCTCCACAGCAGCGCGGGCAGTTTCCAGGCCGTTTCGTCGTGCCCCCGCTCGTAGGCGTGGTGGGCGGTGGCGAGCAGGTTCGCCCGCTGGTCGTCGTACCAGCGGGTGGCCTGTTCGGGGCCGGTGAGGTCGGCCACCCGCAGGCCCTCGGGCGGCGGGCCGAGCGGGACCTGCCGCCGCCCGGGGGTCAGCACCCGGGCAGCGGCGTGCGCGTGGTGCAGGCACCACGCGTGCCAGCGCTCGAGCAGCTCCCGCTGTTCCTCCGGGCTCTCCTCGCGGGTGCCCAGCTCGGCCGCGAAGAGCTTCAGCAGGTCGTGGAAGCGGTAGCGACCCAGTGACGGCTCGGCGAGCAGATGGGCGGTGGTCAGGCGGCCGAGGAGCCGTTCGCACTCGTCGACGGCGGCCGCGGACAGGGTGGCGGCTACGGGGGCGCTGATGTCCACCCCCGGGAACAGGCCGAGCCGGCGGAACAGACGCCGGGCGGCGGGGTCGAGCGCCCGGTAGGACAGGCCGAAGGCCGACCGCAGGGAGGAGCGGTCGTCACCTCCGGCCTCCAGGGCGCCCAGGCGGTCGGTGGAGGAGGCCAGCTCGTCGGCGAAGGCGGCGAGATCACGCTGAGGCCGGTCGCGCAGCTGGGCCGCGGCGATGCCGAGTGCCAGCGGGAGGTGCCCGCAGGCGTCGAGCAGCCGGGCACCGGCCTGCCGCTGCGCCTCGGCGGCGCCGACGCCCAGGACACGGGCGAGCAGCGCCTGTCCCTCGGCGGGGGTGAAGCCGTCGAGTCCGACCCGGTGGGCGCCCTCGCGGGCGACGAGCCCGGTGAGACGGTCCCGGCTGGTGATCACGACGGCGCAGCCGCTGCCGCCCGGTAGCAGTGGCCTGACGTGCTCCGGGCCGGCGGCGTCGTCGAGGACGACGAGCATCCGCCGCTCCGCCAGCAGTGACCGGTAGAGCGCGGACGCCTCGTCCAGCTGGGCCGGTATCGACTCGGCCGGCACGCCCAGCGCGCGCAGGAACGCCGCCAGCACCCCGTGCGGGGAGCGGGGGCCGGCGGCGGACCAGCCCCGCAGGTCCGCGAAGAGCCGTCCGTCGGGGAACCGCTCCCGCGTGAGGTGGGCCCAGTGCAGCGCCAGCACGGACTTCCCGACTCCGGCGGCACCCGTGATCACGGCGCACGGTGTCGCCGTTGGGCGGGCGCCGGGCTCTCCGGTGGTCAGCACCCGGTCCAGTACGAGCAGTTCGGGGGCGCGGCCGACGAACACGGAGAGGCCGGAAGGGAGCTGCTCGGGTCGCGGGTCCGCTGGGGGCACTGTAGGGGCGACACCGGTGCTCGGGGCGGTCCGGTCCGGACGGGCGGTCGGTGCCGGACAGGGGAGGAGGAGGGCCCGTTGGAGGGCCTGGGCCTCAGGTGTCGGGTCCAGCCCCAGGTCCTCGGAGAGCCGGGAGGCATGGCGCCGGTAGGCCTCGAGCCCGTCGCTGTGTCGGCCGGAGCGGTGCAGGGCGGTCAGCAGCTGCCGCACCAGGCGGTCACGGAGCGGGAAATCGGCGACCAGGCCGGTCAGTTCCGCGGCGACCTCGCGATGCCGCCCCGCCTCCAGCTCCAGTTCGTAGAGCCGCTCCAGCACGGCCATCCGCTGCTCCTCCAGGCCGGCCGCGAGGGCGGCGAAGGCCAGGCCGGGCAACCCGTCCAGCGCGGGGCCGCGCCACAGCTCCAGGGCTTCGCGCAGCCGGGGGACGGCCTGGGCCGCGTCCAGGTCCTCTGTCGCCGCGGCCCGGGAGGCGAACAGGCGGTGGTCCACCTGGGCGTCGTCCGCCACCAGCCGGTATCCCGCGCCGTCGGTCACGATGGGGGAGGCCGGACCCGTGCCGAGCGCGCGGCGCAGCAGGCCGACCATGTTGCGGATCTGGCGGTCCGCCGTGGCCGGAGGGTCCTGGTCCCAGACCGCGTCGACCAGCCGGGGGAGCGGGACGGTCCGGTTCGAGTGCGCCACGAGCATCGCCAGCAGACTCCGCTGACGGCGTCCGCCCAACCGTACGGGAGCGGCCCCGGCTCGCACCTCCAGGGACCCCAGGATCCTGAACTCCATTTCCCCCCATCGGCGATATTGAGACAACTCACCCGGGAGACGACAGTATTGACGAAGCGTCACTCCGTGCGTCCCGGGCGTGTCGCCTGAACTGTCACGTGCCGGCACACGGCAGCGCGCGTCACGATAGAGCAGTGATCAGATCATGCCAGAATCGTGCAGCCGATTGAGAGTGTTGCCGTGCACCGGCCGAAAGGCGCCGGTCTTCGACCCAGGAGTTGATCAACCATGGCACACTCCCTCAAGCGCATCGGATCCGTCCTCGCGGCGACGGCGATCGCACTGTCCTTGTCCGGCGCGGCCACGGCCGTCGCTCAACCCACGACGGCCGGAGACTCGACCCGGCACTGCGTGGTGAACGCGCAGGGCGGCCAGGCACAGTGCTTCGGCACCTACCGGGAGGCCATCAGCTACGCCACCGGCGGGCGGGTCGCCGACGCTCCGCCGACCGCCGCCGAGGCCGCCCGCGACAGCACGTTCGCCAAGGAACTGAACAGCCCGGCCGGCCTCTCCGACCTGGTGGTCCTGGGGACGATCTACCAGGACTTCTTCTTCGGGGGCCAATCGGTGACCTTCACCGGCCCGCACGCGTGCTACAACGGGAACGCCGCCGACTACTCCTTCGACATCCCCGCCCCGCTCCAGGACCACGTCTACTCGGTGCGCCCGTACGCCAACTGCTGGTTCAACCTGTTCACCGGATTCCAGGCCACCGGCTACGAGAGCCCCAGCTACAAGGGTGAGACCGTCTCGGTGGACGAGGCCTGGCGCACCCACGCCAAGTCGTTGACGCTCGGCTGAGCCACGCTCCCGGCACCCCCACTCCGCCCCACTCGGAGGGTCCCCTCCCCGGCAACCTCGGCAACCTCGGTAGCCGCGGGGGCACAGCCGGGGCAGGGGCGCATGACCGGCCAGCGGCATCTGTCACGCTTCGTCACCGGCGATGACGGACAGAGCCGTTGGTGCAGATCCCGGTCATGAGGGGCTGGTGGATCGACGGGCCCTGGTAGGGGCGTGTTCGTGACTGGTCACCAGGTGATCAGGACGTAGCTGTCGCCCCCGCGGGATCCGGAGGCGTTCCGGGCGTTGGCGCCGGCGGCGCCGGACTTGTCGTCGGGGCCAGGCGGGTTCTCGCCGCCGGTGCCGCCGCCCGGTGCCGCCGGTCGAGGCGCGGCCGTGTTCGAGCTTCAGGGTGAAGGCGCGTCAGACGAGTTCTGCAGGTCGTTGGTGGCTCCGGCCCTTGTGGCGAGGGAGGCGGGAAGCCGGGGCAGTGTCGCTGTCGAGGTGGGGCCGCCAGCGGGTTGAGTCCGGCGAAGGAGAGCGCCGGAACATCCGGGCAGGCCGGAACGGGCCTGGCCGGTTCCGGCCTGCCCAAGGTCCTTTCGAGGCTCCTGACCGGTGGTGAGACTGGTGACCGCCGTCAGGGAGCACCTGCCTGGGGCGCACACCGGACCAGGTGTCACCGACCGCTGCTCCTGCAGGACAGCCGTCACGGCCCGGTGTGTGCCGAGCACCACGCACGGCCGATCCCACCCCTCTCTCCCCGCTGGAGCACCGTCATGCCCTCGAAGACGTCCAAGCTGCTGCGCGTCACGCTCGCCGCAGCGGACATAGGCTGACCCAACTACCAACCGGAGGAGCGTCACACCGTGGGACCGACCGTCGACAGGCCAGCGCCGCAGGTTACCGTCGCAGACATCCGTACCCTTTTGGACTCTTCCGCTGAGTTCCCCGTTCTGTACATCAACTACGGTCCTGGCAGCGGGGGCACCGAAGCGGAGTTGGACGTGTGGGCCGCAGGCCTGGTCTACCAGGCGGACATCGTCCTCACCCGCGCGACCGCTGTGGACCTGCTCGGCGAGGAACCCAACAGCGAGACCATCGCGGCGTTCCTGCCGAAGGTTCAGCAGGCTGTGGACCAGATGATCTCGGTCCGAGGCATGTGAAGCCGACCTGCTGCTTGAGGACCGTCTCATCCGGCCGTAGACCCGGCACCATGCCGCCTCCCCGGTCTGCGGCGATCAGCTCCCCGCCGCCCCCGTCCGCTCCCGGTGCTCTTCCGTAACGGCCCGGGCGGGCGAACCAGACGCGCGTGGTGCAGAGCCGACCAGGTTTCCCCGAAGCAGCGCTATTCGCCTTGGAGTAGTACGCCACTGCTCCGGCTGTAGGTCTTGAGCGTGAGGCTCCAAGGGCCTCGATGACTAAAAATCATGATAAAGCACATCAAGTGTCCAGGTTTAGTTCCTCTCCCACGGGACATCAACCTTGCACCCCGCGAACAGGGTTGCACCGTTTTCCGTCGTCGGATTCCTCAATCAAAGATCACTTTTCGAGGTTGAAATGCCTGAACACTTCAGTCGGCTGACTCTCTACTGCCCCATCGAAAGAGCTGAGAACCCGGCCAGATTGGCAATCAATGAAAGCACGATGGCCTGGGCTGCCAAGCAGGGAATCCCTTCCGACCGGGAACGTCGGGAACGGTTTTCGACGATGCGGCCAGGAGCGCTCGCGGCGGGCGTTGTGCCGCACGGCAAGGAGGAAGGGCTCGCCGCTTTCGCTGATTACCACACCTGGCTCTTCGCATTTGACGACGATTACTGCGACGAGGCCGAGAACGCGGACATGGATGTCACCGAGTGGGCGGCTTTCCTGGCGCGGCTCCACAGGGTGGCCGAAACCGGGGACATCGGGCTCCTGCCGGACAACGCCTATGCCTGGGCGCTCCGTGATGTAGCGTCACGCATCTCTGCATGCGCGACACCCACGCAGTTCTGCGACTGGGCTGACGCCGTCCGGTCCTACTTCGCCGCTCTGGTCTGGGAGCGGTCGCGGCGGCGAAACGGTGAGAAGCCCCAGAGGCTGGACGACTACTTGTTACTGCGCCTGCGCAACGGTGCGATGCAGAGCAGTATCGCGCTGTTGGACGTGGCCAACGGATACGTTTTGCCGCAGGAGTTGCGTGATACGCCCGAGGTCCGGGCTCTGGTGGAGATGTGCGCGGTCCTCGTCTCCCTCGACAACGATATCTTCTCTCATCACAAGGAGTCCCAGCGCGGCTCTTTGGAGGTGAACCTCCTGGATGTGCTGGCATCGGAGCGGCAGACAACGACCGCGGAGTCGCTCCATGAGGCCGTCGTGTTGCGCAACACGGTGATGCGCCGCTTCGTCGAACTGAGCGAGCGTACGGTGACGCCGGAGGTCGGTGCCGAACTCCGGCGGTTCGTCGAGAGTCTTGGCCGATGGGTGCGCGCCAACCTGGATTTCAGCCTTGTCACCACGCGCTATGCCGGTCCGGTACGGGAGCGTCTCGTTCTCAGCCCGCACGCACCGGATCCGCGGCCGACGGAGGAGGCATCAGCCCTTGATTCCGCCGTGATCGGCTGGTGGTGGCGCACTCCGGACGCCGCACCGGCGGGTGAACGTCGGCGGCCGTCCCGGCGGGCAGACCCGCCCACTTGGTGAACGCGCTCCGGACGGCTGCCCCGCCTGTCCCGGCCGTCCGGACCGGGGTCTGCGGACCCGGCCAGGTCAACCCGTCCGACGGTGAACCCCGCGCCCGGGACTGACGAAGACGAGGCGCAATCCACCACAGCACAGGAGGCCATGCCTACCGTGACAACCACCTACACGATGGCGACCGCTCCGGGAGCCCTGCCCGTGCTGGGCCACGCGCTCGCGCTCGCCCGCAGACCACTGGACTTCGTGAGGCAACTGCCCGCACACGGCGATCTCGTACGGATCAAACTGGGACCGCAGACCATGCACATGGTCTGCCATCCCGACCTGCTCCACCAGGTCCTCGCCGAGGACCGCGTCTACGACAAGGGCGGGCCCATTTTCGACAAGTTCCGAGAGCTGGCGGGCAACGGCCTGCTGGGCTGCCCGGCCCACGACCACCGCCGACAACGCAGGCTCGTCCAGCCGGCCTTCCAGCGCGGACGGCTGCCCGGGTACGCGACGATGACGAGCCAGGAGATCACGGCACTTACCAGCACCTGGCACAACGGCCAGGTCCTCGACGTCACCAAGGCGATGTACCAGCTCACCACGGCCGTCACGGCGCGGTGCATGTTCGCCGCCGACATGGACGCCTCCGATTCCGCCGCCCTCTACGGCAGCGTCGAGGCCATCACCCGCGGCATCGCCCGACGGGCCATGATGCCCGTGCCGATGGCCGACAAGCTCCCCACCCGCGGCAACCGCCGCTTCGACCAGGCCCGGGTCCACGTCCGGCGGCTCACCGACACTCTGATCGCCAACCACCGCGCCGACGGCGTCGACCGGGGCGACCTACTGTCCACCCTGCTGGCCCCCCAGGAGGAGGGCGGGCTGGGCCTGACCGACGACGAGATCCACGAACAGGTTCTCACCTTCCTCCTCGCCGGGATCGACACCACCGCCATCCTGCTCTCCTGGGCCTGGCACCTGATCGGCGCCCACCCCGACATCCAGGACAGGCTCCAGGCCGAGGTCGACACCGTCCTCGACGGCCGCCCCGCGCAGCACGCCGACCTGCCCGCGCTGGAAGTGACCGACAGGATCGTCAGCGAGACGCTCCGCCTGTATCCGTCGGCATGGCTCTTCACCCGGAACACCACCAGCGACACCGTACTGGGCGGACACCGTCTCCCCGCGGGCACCACCATGATGTTCAGCGCCTACCAGGTCCACCGCCGCGCCGACCTCTACCCTGCTCCTGACAGCTTCGACCCCGATCGCTGGCAGGGCGCGGGCAAGCCCCCGCCGGGCACGCTGCTGCCCTTCGGGAGCGGGCCGCGCAAGTGCATCGGCGAGGTCTTCGCCCGCAACGAGGCGACACTCGCCCTCGCCTCCATCGCCGCACGCTGGCAGCTCGACCCGGTTCCCGGCCGGCCCGTCCACCCCGCCCGCCGAATCACGCTCACACCCAACGCCCTCTCCATGCGCCTGCGGCAACGGTGGCCGGGACAGCCACCGAACACCCCGGAGGCTTCGTCGTGACCGAGATGGCCAACGGGCTCGCAGCACAGAAGTACGGGGCGGGGCTCCTCGACCACCACATCCCCCAGGAAGAGGCGCGGCTGCGTGCCCTCGAGGCGTACCTCGACCCCACCACACGCTCCGTCATCACTCGTCTCGGCATCCAGCCGGGCTGGCGGTGCCTTGAGCTCGGAGGCGGTGCCGGCTCCGTCGCGCGCTGGCTGGCCGAGCAGTGTGCCCCAGGGGAGGTCGTGGGCACCGACATCAGCACCGCCCTGCTGCCCCGGGACGTGCCCAACCTGTCCGTCCGACGCCACGATGTCGTCCGGGAGGACTTTCCGGCGGCCTCCTTCGACCTCGTCCATGCCCGAGCACTGCTGGAACACCTGCCGGAGCGAGCAGAAGTCCTCGGCAAGATGGCGCGCTGGACCGCACCGGGAGGCTGGGTGTGCGTGGAGACGGTCATGGCGGTCCATCCCCCGGCCGGCACCCGGAACGCCTACCAGCGCTGTCTCAACGCCGTGTTCACCCTGTCCGAGAACGTGATGCGCACCGAGCAGCGATGGGGCACCGCACTGCCGGGACTCCTCTCACAGGCAGGTCTGACCGATATCGGCGTCCACTGCACCCCGGGCCTGGTGGGCAGGAACGGCAACGCCGACGCCTTCCTGCGGCTCTCCCTGGAGCAAATCGGCCCAGCCCTGATCCGCGAACGTCTCACCACACCCGAAGAACTGACGGACTGTACGAAGCTTTTGGAAGGCGGAGAGTACACCGACCTCGCCCTCCTGACCCTGTCCACCTGGGGCCGACGCACCCGCCACTGACTCCCCATGAGCTGATTCCATCCTGAAATCCACAGGTCACGGGCGCCGGCGTGGTGCGCCGGCGTGGTGCGGGGGCAGGGTGCTCGGGCAGGTCACGGGCTTGATCGTGCTCTGGTGATCGTCCGCCGGCGGGAGATCGCGGTGTCGATCGCCACGATCAGGGCACGCACGAGCCGCATGCGTCTTCTCCGGTGCTCAGCCGGAGCAGTCGGTAAGGCGATCCCGCGTTCGGGGTGGGAGACCCCGAACGCGTGGACGTCTGTGATCAGCGGCAGATCGTCACGGGTTGCGGAGCGACAGTGGCCACAAGCGCTCCTTCGTGGGGACGACGCTGTCGCTGCCGCCGCCGAAAGGGTATCCAGTGGGCGGCTGGATGCGGTTGAACCGCCGGTGATTGGTCATGGTGTAAGCGCCGGAGGCGGTGAGTACCAGCCGGCCCAAGGGCCGGCATTCGGGGAAGCGCGGCACGGTGTGCCTGCCGTCGCCACGAATAGCGAAGATGTCGTCGCCGAGGGTGTGTTCCGCGAACAACCCGGGGAGATCGGGGCCGAAGTGGCCTGGCCATCGGAGGCGCGGTGGGCAGTACGCACGGCCGGCGCCAAGGCGCGAGGCCCCAGGCGCAGGCGTCGACATCACCACACGGTTGCCGACGTGCGGGTGGTGCCGCCGAGCCGAGCGGACCTCGGTGAGGAAGATCCGTGGATGGCGAGGATCGTGCCGACGGGCTCGAAATGCAGCCGAGGGAAAGTATATTCGAACTAAATTTCCATTAACGAACACAATGGCGATTTCCACTGCCCACCACCGAGGGCGGCCTCCCGGGCCTAAACTAATACAGCAATAAGGTCTATCGAATGTTCATAACATCCCGTAGTGTGTAGCAGCACGGCGAGGAGGCGTCGGCGCACTGCGGAGTGATCACGGGTGATGCGCACGGCTCGACCGTCGAGTTGTATTGGCGCCGCCCGCAGGGCTGCCGTGACGAGAAGACAGGTTTCGTCTCCAAATGACCTGAGCCGTTCGGGCAGAGAATTCGGTGTGAATTCTGGCGTGACGGCCTTCTCTCTTCGGGCCGCCCACTTCATGGCGGACTTTCAGACCTGGCGACCGGGAAAGGTATTGGCATGAGAACGTGGCATACAGATGCAGGTAAGCGGTGGTGACCGTGGATTTCCTGATTCGACCACAGAGCGAGAATTGCCGTCGGATCGCCGATGCCTCCGACCACTGCGTCGTGGGTCTGAGCCCGTTCAACGGCTACTACACACCATGCCGGGTGGAGGCGTTGGTCCAGTGGGCAGCCGGACATTTCACGAGGGTCGACGTTCTCGTTCCCGGATTCGAGGCGGCACATACCCTCACCGCTGCGGGCGTCAGGCCGCTGGAGGCAGTGGGGCGTGTGCGGCGAGCTGTGAACCAGCTCAGGAATCCCGCGGTGCTTGCGCTGTCGCGTGCCGGTGTGTCCACGCCGGAAAGGCGCGTCCATACCTGGACTCAGCTGATGAGCCGACCCGAGTACGCGGCGTTGCGTGAGCGGGCCAGAGCGGCATACCGAGTCGATCCCGCCCTCAGGGCGGCCTGCCGGGCGGTTGCCCGGGGAGCGGTCCAGTCCATCGCGGATACGGAGCCCGGTGAGGAGCAGATCGACGCCTGCGTCAGTTATCCGATCGCAGAGTTGCCGCTGATCGTGGACAGCCCGTCGATCTTTGACGTGGCTTCTTCGGTGTTCGTCTACCACCGGCGGATCGAGCTCGCCGCGGCCCTGCTCGCCGGTCCGGCGACCGGGCTGCGGTCAGCTGCACAACAGGGGTTCGTGGTGGCCGAGCCCGTACTGCCGGGTGGTTCGTGATGAGGCAGCTCAGGCAGCTCCCGATGCCGGCGAGGACACCGGAAGTACCGTTGAGGTTTCCCTTCGTGCTGGGCCCCCTGGGCACGCCTCCGCCCGTGATCCACTGGGCACGCCGACGGCAGCCGGTCTGCCCGGTCGAGCTTCCGGGCGGATCCTGGCTGTGGATGATCTCCCGCCGGGACGACATCCTGCGAGTATTCACCGACCCGGACCTCGTGCGCCTGAGCGATGCCGCTGAAGCACTTCCCCCTCCGGCCGGGATCAGCGGGGCAGCGCGCTCGCGGGCCGGGCAGCCGGGTGCCGAGTATTGCGCGACGTGGGCGGTGGAATCCCACCGGGCCTCGATCGTGAAACAGACGGGTCTCGTCCTGGACGCCATGGAAACCGGGAACAACCCTGCCGATCTGCTGGAACAACTGGCAGCGCCGCTAACAGCCGCCGTGTGCCGCGATGTCTTCGGGCTGTCATTCGATCCCCAGGAATTGCGGAACCTTCTGATCCAGGAAGAGCCGACAGGAAATTCGGCTGTCAGGCACCCGGTCCTGCACTCGCTCACAGAGCACCTCCGGGATGGCCCCGTCCGCGGTAATGCCGCCGGTACGCCCTTTAAAGCCCGCGAACAGCGGGAGGCCGACACTGAACCGTCGCACACCGTGGTGACAGGCTTGCTCGTCCGGTGCGCGAGGTCACTCTTCTCGGCATTGCTGACCGGACCGTTCACTCTCCTGCTCCACCCCAAACCGCTACGGGAGTGCCTGCGCGATCCAGTGCTGTGGCGGGCGGCAGCCGGGGAACTCCGCCGCTACCACCCGGGCACGGTGCTCGGCCCCACCCATATCGCGCTCAGAGACCTGGAACTACACGGCACCCTGATCAAGGCCCGAGACGCGGTATGCGCCTCGCCCCTCGGCGCGGCCTGGGACGAGGAGCACTACCCCACCCCGGCGAAATTCGACATCCATCGTCCGGACGCCGGGTCCACAGACCTTCGCACGGATCCTGGGCCCCTGGCAGACGACGCCCTCAGCAGGCTGGTTCTCACCATCGTCTGCCCCGCCCTGTTCGAGCGCTTCCCACAACTGCGCCTGGCCGTGTATGAACACGAGATTCCCTGGAGAAATGATCTGACGTTCATCCGCCCCGCCTGTCTGCCCGTGGCCTGGTGACGGCCAACCCGATGAGAGGAGAACACCATGCATCCGACTGCCCGCATCATCAGCGTCCTGTCCGACAAGTTCGCCCGGGACCCGTACGCCTGGTATCCCCAGCTGCGGGAGAACGACCCCGTCCACTACGAACCCGGCATCGGCGCCTACTTCCTGAGCCGGCACGAAGACGTTCGCCGGGTTCTGACCGAGGACCAGATCTTCACCACCCAAGCCTTACGGGAACGGGCCGAGCCGGTCATGCGCGGTCGCGTCCTGGCACAGATGACCGGCGCCGAACACACCGCCAAACACCGGACAATGATCCGCGGATACACCGGGCCGATGCTGGAAGACCAGATCCCGCTCATCCGCCGCAACGTGGAGCAGCTCATCCGCCCCCATCTGCGGCGCGGCCGGTTCGACCTGGTGAAGGACTTCGGACAGCAGCTGGCGATCTGGGTCGCGCTGGACAGTCTTGGACTGCCCAAGGACAACTGGCGGAATGTGCACTCCTGGTTCCAGGGCGTGGCCGAATTCGTGACGAGCGTCACTCTGACCGAGGAGCGATACCGGCATTGCGTCCAGTGCGCCCGCCGGCTGGAGGACTATCTGCGGCCCTTCATCGAGGAACGGCGCGAGAACCCCGGCCAGGATGTGATCTCGTTGATGTGCCACACGGAGTACGAGAGCGGGAGGATGAGCCTGCACGAGGTCACCGCTCTGTGCCACAACGTGCTCCTCGCCGCGACCGAACCGGCGGACAAGACACTGGCCCTGCTGTTCCGGCATCTGATCACCCACCCCGATCAGATGGCCCTGGTCCGCGGCGATCCCGGACTGGTGACCAACGCCATCGCGGAGACGCTCCGCTACACACCGCCCGTGCAACTGATCCCCCGCAGGACAGCGGAGAACGTCGAGATCTCCGGCGTCGCCATACCCGCCGAGACCATGGTCTGGTGCATGCTCGCCGCCGCCAACCGCGACCCGCGTGTCTTCGAACGGCCCGACACCTTCGACCTCCAGCGCACCGACCTCGGTCCCGAACGGTCCTTCACCGCCGCCGCTACCCACTTCGGGTTCGGCGCGGGCATGCACTCGTGCGTCGGGGCCGCATTCGCGCGCAGGGAACTGGAGACGGTCGTGACGATGCTGCTGGCCCTCATGGAGAACATCGGCTTCCCCGAGGACGCCTCCTACGAAGAGACCGGCTTCTACTCCCGCGGCCCCGAATCACTCACCCTCACATTCGATCCCACCGCGGAAGGACGGCTCCTGGCTGCCTGAACCACCAGAAAGGGGAAACCGCATACAGCCGGCTGCGACCTCCTCCGCATCACGATGACGGAGGACCGGAAAGGGGACATGCCGTGGACAGTAATCGCCACCACACATCTGTTCTGATTGCCGGAGGAGGACCTGCCGGACTGGTCCTGGCGGTGGAACTGGCCCGTCGGCACGTCGACTTCCGGATCATCGACGCCGGCGCGGGTCCCTTTCCGGGATCACGGGGCAAGGGTCTCCAGCCGCGCACCCTGGAGATCTTCGACGACCTCGGAATCATCGACTCAGTACAGGCGGAGGGAGCGCCGCTGCCGCCGATGGTGGCCTGGGAGGAGGGAAGGATCGTCAGGGAGTGGGACGTCATCGCCCGTGGCGAGCCCACTGGGGCCACGCCCTATGCCGAGCCCCTGATGCTTCCTCAGTCGCGCACCCAGGAACTGCTTCGCGAGCGACTGCTGAATCTGGGCCACCGTGTCGAGTTCGGAGCGCGGCTCGACGGATTCTCCCAGGACGAGGCCGGCGTGCTGGCCCAGGTTGTCCGGACCGACGGAGGTACGCGGGAGATCGCGGCCGACTACCTGGTCGGGGCAGACGGGGGCGGCAGCACCGTACGGAAAATCCTGGGTGTGAGGTTCGACCGCGAAGACGTGGACACCCGGCCGCTGCTCGTGGCCGATGCCGATATTCCCGGACTGGACCGCGAGCACTGGCACACCTGGGGTGACGCGGTCGGCATCATGACCGCGATCTGTCCCGTCGCCAGAACGGACTACTTCCAGGTCATCGCACGGTTCGCGACGGGAACCCCCGACCCCGCTCCCGAGCGGGTCCGCGAACTGGTGGCCGCCCGCACGGGAGTGCGGGTGCGGAAGGTGCTGTGGTCATCGGTCTTCCGGGCACGAGCAGCGCTGGCGGAGCACTTCCGGGTCGGCCGGGTGTTCCTGGCCGGTGACTCCGCGCATGTTCATTCCCCGGCGGGCGGCCAGGGCATCAACGCGAGCATCCAGGATGCCTACAACCTGGGATGGAAACTGGCGCTCGCGGCAACCGGCCAGGCAGCACCCTCGCTCCTGGACTCCTACGAGGCGGAGCGCCGGCCCGCTGCGGCGGAGGTGCTTGGAGTGAGCACTCGCATCCACCAAGGGGCGGGTCGGGTCAGGGAGCTGGCCGCGCGCCGTGACCGCACCACGCACCATCTGGCACTCGGATACCGGGGTATTCCACCCAACGCGGAGATGCGCCCCGCTCTCGTCGAGGAAGCCCTCCACGCGGGGGACCGCGCTCCGGATGCCCCTTGTACCGACCGTGGCGGAGCCCCGGTACGTCTCTTCGATCTCTTCCGCGGACCCCACTTCACCCTTCTTTCCTTCGGAAGTCCGCCCATCCAGCCTGTCAGCGCCCGGGGTCCCGCGGTGATCCGCGTGGTGCGCGTCGGCCACGACGTCTCGGACCCCGCGGGGTTCGCCTCCCGCGCGTACGCACCGCACGGCCTGTTCCTCGTACGACCGGACGGATACATCTCGCTGGCCACCGAGACTCCAAGTGAGGTGACCAGTCATCTTCGCTCACTCGGCATACATGTCGGATGACCGGCGGGACCCTGATCTGGGCTGCTCGTGCTCGCGTCGGCGGCCCTGCACCGCTCGTCGGGCCCGGAGGAACCAGAGAGGCAGACCATGACCGACCCGGACCGTCCGCAACCCGCCCCCTACGTTCTGGATTCAGCCGCCCGAGCGGATCTCGAATTCGACCGCCTGCGCACGATCGAGCAGGTCTACGACCCCGGAACCGAGGAGATCCTCACCCGGGTGAACCCGGCACCCGGGTGGTCATGCCTCGAAGTCGGCGCGGGAGCGGGCAGTATCGCCCGTCTCCTGGCATCTCTCGCCGGAGAGACCGGAAGAGTGGTGGCAACCGACAGCGATCCGCGATTTCTGAGGAACATCGCACATCCCGGGGTCGAAGTGATCGAACACGACATCACCGCAGGCCCTCTGCCACCAGGTTCCTGGGATCTGATCCACGCCAGATCCGTACTGGAGCATCTGCCGGACCCCGAATCCGTCCTGGCCCGGCTGATCCCCTCGCTGGCACCACACGGGCAGCTCTTCGCCGAAGCGATCGACGTCAGTCGCGAGACACTCGCCATCGCCGCCAAACACGCCCCGGACAGAAGAGCGGCCACAGCCTTCCTGGAGTTCGCAACCGCGGTGCACCGGCTGATGACACTCGCCGGAGCACACCCCGAACTCGGCAGCACCCTCCCGGTGCTCCTCGCCGCCCAGGGTCTGGAGGGCATCACCCACCAGCGGCGACACCCCCTCGTCTCCGGTGGAAAACGCGGCTTCTACGCGCTCACGCTCGCCCGCCTCGCACCGTCGTTCCAGGACCACGGTCTGCTCGACACCGCCGATCGACGGCTCTCCTCCCTGTTCGACGACCCGTCCATGGTCTTCCCCGCACTCCCCATCGGCGCTGCCCATGGACACACCCCCGCGGTCGGACGGCGACAGCGGAGAACCTGAAGAGCCGGTCCGCCAGGAAGGGCGGAGAGCGCCCATCCGAACGGAACAACACGCAAACGGAACACCGAGAGAGGCGAAGCCGATGAGTGAAGTAACGGTTGTGGGCCGGGTCGTCGCCAGGGCGGGCAAGGAGGCAGAACTCGCACAACTGCTCCAGGCGGTCATCGAACCCACCCGGAACGAGGAGGGAAGCCTGCACTACTCCATCCAGCAGAGCATCGAAACCCCGGAGGAATTCATCGCCATCGAGCGGTGGCGACACACCGAAGACCTCCAGCGCCACTTCCGAAGCGCGCACTCCCAGCACCTCGCCGCCGCGGTGGAATCACTCCTGGCGGAACCGATCAAGATCACAACTTACCGGGAGCTGACATGAGATGAGAGTCCCCACGAGGGCGACCGCTAACCCCACGGAGACTGCACGGACAAGACCTGAGGCCAGGCCCCATGTCCAGCGCAGACTCCGAGCTGCCGTCTCCAGCACCCGGGACCAGCCTGGGAAGCCCTCCTGGGGAACACCCCGGGCTTCACCCTCGCCCCGCCGCGCTGGAAGCCACCACACCCGAGACCTACCTGGCCATCAATCCGGACGACCTGCTCCGCCGCTGAGCCGGCCAACCAGGACCACCACCCTCTCGGGCGATGACGGCGGAACATAGCCGTGGTTCCCCGGTTCGCGAAACCGGAGAACCACTGGACCATTGATTACTCCACCGCCACGCCCTGCCCACACCGTCGAGAGGCACCAGAACGACCATCCCACCCACAACTTCACACCAGACCCCAGCGGAGCCCGTCACACGCACACGGGATCGAGCCCTCCTACGCCGCGGCGCAGCTGAGGCGGAACAGATCCTGAGCCCGCTCCAAGTCCCGCTCCGTGCGAAGCTGGACTTCCAGGTCACCGGTTCCGTGGTGGCCGAGTCCTGTCACGTCCCGGGTGAAGCCGGGGACGAGATCAACCGTGCCCGGGTCGGCCTTCAGGTAGACGAGGAGCTTGGCCTGCTGGGGCGGGCAGAGGCAGGCGAAGTTCCGCAGCCGCTGATAGGCCCGGTACTGCTTGCGCTGCACGGGAACGATGTCGTCTCCGAGCCCGAGCAGCGCCTCGTCGACCGCGGCGGCCAGCTCCGTCATCGCCCCGCCCGCCGTACGCTCGCTCCGGCCCCCGGCCGCGCGCAGGCGGGAGGCCATCCGGGAAGCAGCGGCGTGTCCGGTGACGGAGGCCACCGTTTCCAGCCCGATGTGGTGATCGCCGTAGAAGCGGTAGCGTACGAGATCGATGCTGCGGCGGTGCTCGCGTACGGCGTGGACGTCATAGCGGGTGAAGTCACCGGCCACACAGATCAGCCTTGGCGCGCTCCACAAGACCCCGGCCGCAGCCTCGGCGCCGAGCCGGTCACGCACCAGTCGCTGGAACTCGTCCCGGTGGTCCATCAGCCAGGACAGATAGAACAGCCCCTGGTGGATCACCCCGGCGTCAGTCGCCCGCTTGTACTCGACGATCACCGGCGCACCGTTCTCGTCAAGACCCAGCGAGTCGATCCGCCCGCCGTGCACAGGGCCGGTGCTGTACTCGCTCGCCAGGAACCGCACCCCCAGCATCGTCTCCATGTGCGCCTCGACGAGATCCTGCACATCCGCCTCGACCTCAGCAAGACGCGGTGCGACCTCCGCCACCCCGCTTGTCGTATGGAACAGCCTCAGCCCCGACACCTTCCCGGGGCTTCACCCTGGTTGGTAGACACGGGTTTGTGTGGTTATGCGGCGAGCGCCAGGGTAGCTGACTGCTGCTGCTCGTAGGTGACGGGGCTGAC
>NZ_JBWKER010000087.1:0-26168 GCF_056435345.1 Kitasatospora sp. NPDC043950 | reverse complement strand
CTGCAGGGGGGACCCTGTGGGAGAGTAGGACGCCGCCGAACAATCATTCACAGAGAACCCCCATCCGGGAAACCGGATGGGGGTTCTTTGCATTTCCGGATAATCTCAACAATCCGCTCGGGCTATGTCCACCCGCAGGTGGTGCTAGGACCACCTCGCAATTGGGGTGGCATGGCCAGTGCCTGGAGCGGGTCGTTCGTGAACACTTGTGGAGGACGATCGAGACCGGCATCAGGAGTTTCCGTGGCAACAGCGAGTCGAACGAGCGGCGTGACCGTGCGCGCGCAGGCCGAGGCGGCCGTCGCGTCGGGCGGCCAGGGGCTGGTGCGGCTGGCCCTCCTGGTGGTGGGCGCGGTGCCGGGGCTGGTGCTGCCGGTGGGAGCGGCGGTGGCGGCAGGTGGGGTCACGGCCTCGGTCTTCCAGGATTCCTACTACCCGGTGGTCCTGTTCGGCCTCGCGGTGGCGGCCGTCGCCGGCGCCCTGGTGGCGGTCCTGTTCGTGCGCCGGACGGCGAGCCGGACGCGCCAGCAGCTGGAGCGCTGGTACGGCATCCGCCTGCCGGCCGTGTACCAGCCCCGGCCCGCGTTGGAGCTGGACGAACGTGGGCATTGGTGGACGGGCTACTCGTACCACCGTTCCCGGACGGTCGCGAAGTACGCGCAACTGCTGCACTGGGGCGCCCGGGACCGGACCACCCGGTCGGAGGTGGCCTGGCTGGCCATCAGCCCCGTCCTGGTGGTGGCGCTGGCGGGTCCGGTGGCCATTCTGATGGTGCTGGGCGTGGCCTGCATCCTGACGCCGCTGCCTGTGGACGGGTTCGGGCCGGTGCCCGCGCGCCTGGTGTCGGTCCTGCTGAGCGCCGCGCTCGGGCTCGGCATGGTTGCGGTCGGGGTGCTCGTGGCGCCGTACGCGGTGCGCGGGTACGCCGAGGTGGCCCGCCGGGTACTGGACCAGGACGGCCGGGCGACGCACGCCCAGCTGACCAGGCGGGTGGCCGAGCTGACCGAGACCAGGGCGGACGCGGTCGGCGACCAGGCGGCGGAGCTGCGGCGGATCGAGCGGGACCTGCACGACGGCGCGCAGGCGCGACTGGTTGCGATAGGGATGACGCTGGGCACGATCGAGCACCTGATGGACACCGATCAGGCAGCAGCTCGGGAGTTGCTCTCCGAGGCGCGGCAGTCCTCGGCCCGGGCGCTCCAGGAACTGCGGGACCTCGTTCGCGGCATTCACCCACCGGTGCTCGCCGAGCGTGGACTGGGCGACGCCGTGCGCGCCTTGGCGCTGGACAGCGCCCTGCCGACCGAGGTGTGCGTGAGCCTGCCGGACCGTCCACCGGCGCCGGTGGAGGCGGCGGCCTACTTCAGCATCTGCGAGCTGCTGGCCAATGCGGCCAAGCACTCCGGGGCGGAGCAGGTGTGGGTGGACATCCTGTACCGGGCCGGGCTCCTGCGGATCACGGTGACGGACGACGGGGTGGGCGTGGCGGATCCGTCCCGGGGCACCGGCCTGCGCGGGATCGAGCGGCGATTGGGTACCTTCGACGGTGTCCTCGCCATCGACAGCACGTCGGGCGGTCCGACCACCATCACCTTGGAGCTGCCGTGCGAGTTGTCCTCGCCGAGGACCTCTACCTCCTTCGCGAAGGCCTGATCCGACTGCTGGAAGCGCACGGTTTCACCATCGCCGCGGCCGTGGAGACGGGCCCCGAACTGCTGGAGGCGTTGCTGACCCACCGGCCGGACGTGGCCGTGGTCGACGTCCGGCTGCCCCCGACGCTCACCGACGAGGGGCTGCAGGCGGCGCTGAAGGCCCGCAAGGAGATCCAGGGCCTGCCGGTGCTGGTGCTGTCGCAGCACGTCCAGCAGCTGTACGCGCGGGAACTGCTGGCCGACGGCACCGGCGGGATCGGATACCTGCTGAAGGACCGGGTGTTCAACGCCGACCAGTTCATCGACGCGGTCCGCCGGGTGGCGGCCGGCGGAACGGCGATGGACCCGGACGTGATCGCGAAGCTGATGCAGATCACCTCGCGTCGGCCCGGCCCGTTGCTGCGGCTGTCCCCGCGCGAGCGCGAGGTACTGGAGCTGATGGCCGAGGGCTGCTCCAACTCGGCGATCGCCGCCCGCCTGGCGGTCAGCGACGGCGCGGTGGCCAAGCACATCGCCAACATCTTCACCAAGCTCGAACTGGCCCCGGCCGAGGACGCCAACCGCCGGGTGCTCGCGGTGCTGACCTACCTCAACGGAACGGCCGGGCCGAAGGGCTGACGATCCGCCCGGTCCACGGCGGGCCGGTCGTCAGCCCCGGACGGTGACACGCCAGGCTGCGGAAACGCTGAAACAGGTGTACGAGTAAACTCCGGTGGGCCGAGCCCGGAGGTCGCTCAGCCGTCCGGCGCCCCGACAAGCGGGAACCGGCAGCCGAGGCAGCGTACGGCAGCAGCCGACATCCAGGGGTTGATAGACGTAATGGCACGCCCAACGCTCACCAAGGCCCATCGGGGCCTGCTCGGCCTGGTCGCGGCCGGCGCCTGCATCATTTCGGGCATCGGCTTCGCGGGCTCGTACAACGCGGTGCGCGAACTGGCCCAGGAGAAGGGCTTCGGGGCCTTCTCCTACGCCTTTCCGATCGGCGTCGACGCCGGCATCGTCGTGCTCCTCTCGCTCGACCTGGTACTGACCTGGCTGCGGATTCCCTTCCCGATGCTGCGGCAGACCGCCTGGGTGCTGACCGTCGCCACCATCGCCTTCAACGCGGCCGCCTCCTGGGGCGATCCACTTGGCATGGGGATGCACGCCGTCATCCCGGTGCTCTTCGTGGTCGTGGTCGAGGCCTCCCGGCACGCGGTCGGCCGAATCGCGGCGATCACGGCCGACCGGCACATGGACTCGGTCCGGGTGATGCGCTGGCTGCTCTCCCCGGTGCCGACCTTCAAGCTCTGGCGCCGGATGAAGCTCTGGGAGCTGCGCTCCTACGACGAGGTCGTCCGGCTGGAGCAGAACCGCCTGGTCTACCGGGCGCAGCTGCGCTTCCGGTACGGCCGCGGCTGGCGCCGCTCGGCGCCGATCCAGGCCCTGCTGCCGCTCAAGCTGGCCAAGTACGGGGTACCGCTGGACCCGACGCTGTTCGACCGTCTGGACGAGGAGGCGCGCGAGCGCGAGGCTCGGGAGGTTCTGGCGGAGAAGGAGGCGCTGGAGCTCCAGCGGCAGGACGGCCGCGCCGCCACGGCCATCGCCCAGGCCGAGGCCGCCGCGCCCGCGGCTCCCGTCGCCGCCGCCCCGGCTCCCGCTTCGGCCCGCCCGGAGCCGGTCCAGCAGCCGCAGCAGATACAGCAGGTCCAACCCCAGGCCCAGACCCAACCCCAGCCCGAACCGGCCCCGGCCCCGGCTCCGGTCGCCGTCGCGCCGATGTCCGCCGAGGTGGCCGCGCCGATGCTGGCGAAGCTGGCGGCCGTCCGGCTGCGCGCCGCGCAGGAGCCGGACGGAGTGGCGCAGGAGGCCCCGCAGCCGCACCGCGAGGAGCTGAACGTGTGGACCGAGCGCCCGGTGCGCACCACGGGCCACCCGTCCGACGCCGCCCCCGGCGGGCGGGTGCCCGGCCAGGCCTCGCCGTGGTTCAAGCCCCCGCGCCCGGTCGCCGAGGAGCCGGTCCTCCCGCAGCAGCCCCAGGCCCAGGTCGCTCAGGCGGCGGGGCTCGCCGCCGAGCCGCAGCCCCGCCACCCCGGGCAGCCCGTCCCGGCCGGGCAGCCCGCTCAGGCCGAGCAGCCCGTCCACGGCGAGGAGTTCGTCGCGGCCGAGCAGTTCCCCGTCCACGACGAGGAGTCCGCGCCCCGCTCGGCTCCGTCCCGGCTGGATCCGGACCTGGCCTATGACGCCCTGGTCAGCTACATGGACAACCACGAGCACCAGCCCGACCCACAGCGCCTCGCCGAGTGGCTGACCAAGCAGTACGGCGTCACCGGCAACCGCCCGGACGGCTCGGTCCACCCCAAGGACGTCGCCGAGCTCTACCCGCAGCTGCGCGACCGCTACGCCGCCGCCGGGAGGGACTGACCCGGGCCGCCTCGGCCGGACGCTCCGTCGAATGCTCCTCCGCCCACCGCTCGGTCGGCCATTGACGCCCGGTCCGACCGGAGCTACCTTCGCCTCAACAAACTGTTGAAGTGCTGGTCCGGCGTGGAGGAGTGCGGATGTCGCAGGTCGAGGTCGACGGTAACGGACCGACGGGCGGGGCCTCCTTCTCCGCCGCCGCCCGCGCCGCCGTGGAGGCGCTGCTCGCCCCGGTCGACGCCGACCTGGCGCGCCGCTACCCCGGCGACACCGGGACCAGGCAGCCGGTGCACACCGTCTACGTCCCGGCCGACGCCTTCGCCGCCGACACCGTAAGGGAGTGGGGCCGCCAGGCCCTGGAGGCCTTCGACACCCACGCCGGCACCCCCGCCGAGCTGGCCCGTGCCCTCGGCGTGGCCGACGACGAACTGCTCGCCGACGTGCACGCCCGGGTCCGCGCCAAGCTGGAGCGCGAGCCGGTCGAGGACCTGCGGATCGACTTCGAGGACGGCTACGGACCCCGCCCGGACGCCGAGGAGGACGCCGCCGCCGTTCGCGCCGCCGAACTGGTCGCCGCCGCCGTGGCCGAGGGCACCGCACCGCCGTACCTCGGCATCCGGATCAAGTGCATGGAGGCGGCCGTCCGCGACCGCGGCATCCGCACCCTGGAACTGTTCCTGGCCACCCTGCTGGCCGGCGGCGGCCTGCCGGACGGCCTGGTCCTCACCCTGCCCAAGGTGACCTACGCCGAGCAGGTCACCGCGCTGGTCCGGCTGCTGGAGGACTTCGAGCGCCGTGCCGGGCTGCCCGCCGGCCGGATCGGCTTCGAGATCCAGATCGAGACCACCCAGGCCATCCTCGGCCCGGACGGCCGGGCCACCGTGGCCCGGATGATCGAGGCGGCCGAGGGCCGCGCCACCGGGCTGCACTACGGCACCTTCGACTACAGCGCCTCCTGCGGCGTCAGCGCGGCCCACCAGAGCATGGACCACCCGGTCGCCGACCACGCGAAGGCGGTCATGCAGGTGGCCGCGGCCGGCACCGGGGTCCGGCTCTCCGACGGCTCGACCAACGTCATCCCGACCGGCTCCACCGAACAGGTGCACGCCGCCTGGAAGCTCCACCACGACCTGGTCCGCCGCTCGCTGGCCCGCGCCTACCACCAGGGCTGGGACATGCACCCGGCGCACCTGCCGACCCGCTACGTCGCGGTGTACTCCTTCTACCGCGAGGGCCTGGCGGCCGCCGCGGCCCGGCTGGCCGCGTACGTCGCCAAGGCGGGTGGCGACGTGATGGACGAGCCGGCCACCGCCCGGGCGCTCAGCGGCTACCTGCTGCGCGGCCTGGACTGCGGCGCCGTCGACCCGGCCGAGGTCACCGCGCTGACCGGCCTGGACCGCGCCCGGTTGGACGCCCTGGCCGGGCGCTGACCCCGTGACCGGCCGACGAAGCCCGGCCAGGGCCTGTGGCGTGTCTTGTGGGTCAGGCCGGGACCGACCTGACCCACAAGACACGCCCTAAGCTGGCGGTGCCGCCCCGGGACGCCCGGGGTGTGCGCCGCCAGCCGTCGCCGTTTCCGGGAGAACCACCGCGTCATGTCCGCCACGCCGGAACCGACCGCCAGGCCGTACCTCACCATCCGGCGGGCCGGCAGTCACGAGACCGAGATCAAGAAGTCCCGGTTCATCTGCCACCTCGCCCGGGTCGCCGACGAGGAGGAGGCGCAGGCCTTCATCGCCGGCATCCGCAAGCAGTACTGGGACGCGCGGCACAACTGCACCGCCTTCGTGGTCGGCGACGAGCAGCGCCGCGAGCGTTCCAGCGACGACGGCGAGCCCGGCGGCACCGCCGGGGTGCCGATGCTGGAGGTGCTGCGCCGACGCGGCCTGACCGACACCGCCGCCGTGGTGACCAGGTACTTCGGCGGCATCAAGCTCGGCGCGGGCGGCCTGGTGCGGGCGTACGGGAACGCGGTGTCCGAGGCGGTGGACGAGGTCGGTCTGCTGGAGCGGCGGCCGGTGGCGCTGCTCGCGGTGACGGCCGACCACGTGCGCGCGGGGCGGGTGGAGAACGACCTGCGGGCGGCCGGGTACACGGTCAGCGACCTGGCCTACGAACCGGCCGGGGTGCGGATCGAGGTGGGCGTACCGCAGCCGGAGGTGCCGGCCTTCCACGCCTGGCTGGCCGAGGCGACCGGCGGTACCGCCGTCGCGGTCCCGGCCGGCCGGACGTACGTCGAGGTGCCGGTCTGATGCCGGAGCAGACGGGCGGCGGCGCTTTCGGCCACCTATTCGGCCAGATCGCGGCCGATCCGTTTCGGAGCCTTGCGGGGCGTGCCTAGCCTGGTCCGGTCGTCGAGCAGGAAGCCGCCCCGAGATGCCCGTCGTCCAGACCGTCACCCTGCCGCCGGGGGCCAGCACCGGCTGGCACTACCACCCGGGCCGGGTGGACGTGGTGGTGCTGTCCGGGACGCTGACCCGGACCCTGCACGACGGCCGGGTCGAGGTCAGCCGGGCCGGGGACTCGCTGGTCGAGGAGGCCGGACCGGTCCACGTCCACGTGGGGCGCAACCTCGGGGACGAGCCCGTGGTGCTGATCGCGAGCTACGCCGCCCCGGCCGGTTGCGCGTTGGCGGTGCCGGTCGCGGAGCCCGAGTGGAGTCGCAGCGGTGCCCGGCCCGCCGAGGCCTGACCCGCCGATGTCCGAGCAGGGCCGCTCCGGTGCTGTCGCTCGTCGCCCGTCGCCTGTCGCCCGCCGCCCGGCGATGAGGGCGGGTCGGACCGGGAGCCGCGCCACGCGGTGCGCGGCTTGAGCAGATTCACCCGAACGTATTGACGTGGCCCGGAGTTGGAACTTCCGCTCCGGGCCGTGGCGTTTCCTGGGCAAGGATCCGGCCGAACCGGACGAATAACCCATCGATGGAGGACACCAGACCCCACCCCGCACCACGGAGGTATGCGCATGACCTCAGACCGCTTTTCGTCGCCCGCCGGCGCCGACCTGACCGGCCCCGCGACGCCCTACCGGATGACCGTCACCACCACCCTCCCGCACCGCGAGGCCGTCGCCCTGGCTGACGAGCAGCTCGCCGCCTGGCTGAAACAGGAAGGCTGCGAGGAGCCCCCGCCGGCTCCCCGCGCCCTCACCGGGCCGCCCCCGGCCGGATCGGCCTCGACGGGGACGGCTCCAAGCCGACCGGAACCGCCCGAACTGACGCCCCCTGGACTGACGACGTCCGGACCGGCGCAGTCCCGATCGGCCCCCGCCGCCGAGCGACTGCGCCTGGGCGACCGCGTCCTGCTCGACCGAGACCGGGGCCCGCTGCGCGGCGGCCCGGCCGCCGGCCGCTACGACCGCCGACGCCTGCGCACCCCGACCCCGCACGGCACCCAGCAGCTCACCCTGACCGTGGCCACCGGGGCCGACGGCCCCACCTGGGTCCGGCTGGAGGCCGAGACGCACAGCACCGGCAACGGCGTGCGGACCCCCTGCCGGGTGCCGGTGCCCGAACTCGCCCGCACCCTCCTGCCGCTGCTCGACGCCACCGACGGCCCGGCCGCCGTCCACCCGGCTCCCCGGGTGATCACCGCCGGCGAGGTCGACGGCCTGATCGACGAGCTCTGCGACCCGGAGCGCCGGCTGCCCGTCGTGGTCGCCAGCGTCCCGGTGTACCTCCCGCTCGACCGCTGGGTCGAGGACGTCGTCCGCCCGCTCTGCCACCAGCTGCCCGGCCTGGCCACCGCCTACGTCCTGGACCCGGGCGCCCGGACGGGGTTCAACGTCGCGCTGGAGTACCACAGCGTCTACGGCGGAGCGGTGCGCACCTACCTGCCCGAGGTCGACCCCGCCTCCCGGTGCGACGGCGCCCGGCACCCGGTGCTCGCCCGGGGGCGAATAGAGCAGGACATCCGCCGTGCGGCCGGGCTGCTCGCCCGCGAGCCGCGCCGGCTCGCCGCCGACCTGCCGCTGCCGCCCCCGCTGGCGGCCGTCCCGGTGCTGCGGGTCGCCCCGGCGCCTCCCCGCGCGGCCGTCAGCCCGGCTGGGGACCCGGCCGTCGCCCGCGCCGAGCTGGCCGCGCTGGTCCGGGAGGAGCAGCAGGACCGGGCCGAGCAGCAGGCCAGGGCCGACGAGCTGGAGCGGGTCCGGCGCACCCTGCGCCACGAGCGCCGGGACAACCGCGTGGGTCGGGAGAACCGGGACAAGCAGGACGGCCGCGAGGGTCATGAGGGCCGCGACCGTCCGGAGCTCCGCGAGCGCCACGACGGTCGGGACAGCCGGGACGGCCACGTACGGGCCGGCTCCCGCGCCCTCACCGGGCGCCACTGCATCCTCCAGGGCGCCGCCGGGCACTTCGCCGCCAAGCCGTCCGCCCGGCCCGCGAAGCCGGAGACCTTCACCGAACTCATGGCCAGGATCGACGAGTTCCCGCTGCTGACCTTCACCGGTGACCAGAAGAACGCGCTCGCCCTGGACGGGCTCCGGTGCTCCGGCGCGGGCTGGGCCCGGCTCGCCTGGGACGGGCTGACCGCCCTTCAGGAGTACGCCGAGGCGGCGGTCCGCGGCGCGGCCGGCGGCGACTTCAAACAGTGGTGCGAGCACACCCCGGAGGGCTGCCACCACTTCCCGCCCCGCAAGGCGGTGCGCGGGGAGTCCCGGACGGTGTTCAGTCACACCAAGTGGAAGCGCGAACGGATGCTGCCCGTCCCGGAGAGCGTGGACGCCTCCCGGCGCGCCTTCATGGGCGCACACCTGCGGATCGGCGGCGGCCGTACCGCGCCCCGGCTGCACTACCTCGACGACTGCTCGGGCAGTGGCCGGATCTATGTCGGCTACATCGGCCTGCACCTGACCAACACCCGGACCAACTGAGAGGCTGGGCTGACCACTGCCGCCCGTTCGGTGGACAATGTCCGGCAGGGGCGGGCCGCAGGGTCGCCGGCCGCCCCGGGCAGGCGCCGGACGAGCATGGGGGAACGACGACCGATGCAGCACTCAGCAGACGGCCAGCCCGACGGCACCGCCACCGTCCAGTTCCCCCGGCCGGGCTTCCTCGCCTCGGTCTTCAGAGAGCTCAACACCGACCAGGGGCAGGGCCTGGACCCGGACGCCGCTGGCCCCGGCCCGGCCGCCCCCGGTACGTCCGGTGACGTCATGCCCGATGACGGTGCGTCCGGTGGTGACGTGTCCGATGACGGCACGTCCGGTGGTGCGGCGTCCGGCGACGGCCCGGCCGAGCCCGAGGAGTCCATCGCCGCCCACGGCCGGGCCGCCGCCCTGACCCACCACCGCACGCTCACCGTCCAGGCCGAGCACGACCGGCTGGCCGACCTGCTCCGGCGGGCCGCACTGCCCGTCTCGGCCATGGACTTCGAGAGCCAGCTGCGCCACTACGAGCCCCGCCCCTACCCGGCCGACGGGCCGGAGACCGGCAGTGAGGCCGAGCCCCGCTGGGCGGACTTCGCGCCCGCCGGGCCGGCCACCGCCGACCCCGACGGCGCCCCGGCCCGCCGCCTGCTCGACTCCGGCTACCAGCGCGAACTCGCCCAGGCCCGGCTGGCCCACCAGCGTTCCCTGCGCGAGTGGCGCACCCGCCGGGCCGAGGCCGGCAACCCAGCCGCCGACGAGTCCCGGCGCGTCCACGAGGCGGCCGAGGAGGCCCGGGCCCGCGCCGTGCGGGAATACAACGAGAGCCTGGAGGAGTGCCGGCGGGCCTACCGGCTGTCCGAGCCGGCCGCCGTGGAGTCTCTGCTGGAGCGGGCGCTCGCCGCCGCCGAGACCGCCACCCAGGACCTGCCCGCCCCCTGCCGGGCGGTCTTCCGCCCGCTCACCCGCACCGCCGTGCTGGACCTCGACCTGCCGCCGCTCGACCTGGTGCCCTCGCTCACCGGCTACCGGCTCGCCCCGGACGGCGACATCGTCCCGGTCCCGCGCCCGCCGGCGGACCGGGCCACCGACTATCTGCGCCTGGTCGCCCGGCTCGCCCTGCGCGCCCTCCAGGCCGCCGACGCCGTCGACACCGACGAGATACTCGCGGGCGTCGTGCTCAACGGCTGGCTGCGCGAGCCCGGCGCCGCCGAGCCGCTCTGCCTGGTCAGCGTGGACGCCGACCGCGACGCACTGGCCCGCACCCGGCTGCTGCCGCCCGCCACCCCGTACGAGGAGCGCGACGACGAAGGCGTCTACGCCGACGCCGAGCAGGACGAGGCGCTCGTCCGGCTGCGCCAGCTCGGCGCCGCCGTCACCCCGGACCCGTACGGCCGCGTGGGCGTGCAGCCCGCCGCGCAGGCGGGTGCCGCCGTACCGGCCGCACCCGATCTGTCCGCGAACGAGTTCGCCCAGCTGGTGCGCGACCTGCTCACCCGCGGCGGGCTCGCCGAGTGGAGCGTGCGGCTGCGCGGCCCGGCCGGACTGGTCGCCACCGGCGAGGGGGCCCCGGGCAGCGCTCTGCCCGGCCGCTGGGTGGTCTGGGCCTCCCGGGGCGCCACGCCGGTCAGCGCGGAGGAGATCGCCACCCTGGCCGAGGCCGTTCAGGAGGAGTCCGCCGAGCGCGGCCTGCGGCTGACCACCGGCCGCTTCGCCGACGAGGCCCTCGACCTCACCGGCGAGGAGAGCCACCGGCACATCCACCTGGTCGACGGCGACGGCGTGAGCGAACTCGCCCGCACCCACCTCGGCCTGCCCCTCGCCGCCGGCCGCTGACCCCACCTCCGGTCCCCGCCCCCACCCTCGTCCTCGTCCCCGTCCCCGTCTTCGCAGCTCACCCCGACGGACCGCCCGGCGGGCGCGCCCCCGCACCCGACCCGAGGCTGGGGAACGGGCACCGGCGGAGCAGCGGCACCCCGGGCGATCACCGTCGAACGGTCGTCCGATACGGTCGGCGGTCGGCCCGGCCACGGGCGGACCCCAGGGGGAGAGGAATGGGCAGAGCGCCCGGCAGACCACACGGCGGCACCCGCCGGCGCCCGCACGGCGGATCGACCCACCCGGAGGCGGCCCGGTGACCGCCGTCCTGGTCGCCGCCGGGGCGTTCCTGATGACCCTGATCGGCGGCTTCGTCGCCCAGCGAACCGGTGACCGCCGCCACCTCGTGCTCGGCTTCGCCGCCGGCCTCATGCTCGGCGTGGTCGCCTTCGACCTGCTGCCCGAGGCCATGCGCCAGGCACCGGACGAGGTACACGGTGTGCCGCAGGCGCTGCTGATGTTCGCGGTCGGCTTCCTCACCATCCACGTGGTCGAACGCGCGGTCGCCATCCACCGCGGCCACGAGAGCGAGTACGCCGAGCACACCCACGGCCACCAGCACGCGCACGCCCACCACGCCGGGCGCCAGGGCGTCGGCCTGACCGCCGCGCTGGCCCTGGTCGGGCACAGCGTGATGGACGGCTTCGCGATCGGCGCCGCCTTCCAGGCCGGCACCACGGTCGGAACGGTCGTCGCCATCGCCGTCGTCGCCCACGACTTCGCCGACGGCTTCAACACGTACACGATCACCCGGCTCTACGGGAACAACCGGCGGCGGGCGCTGGCGCTGCTCGCGGCGGACGCGCTGGCCCCGGTGTCCGGCGCCGCGATCACCCTGGCCTTCACCATCCCCGAGCACCTGCTCGGCCTCTACCTCGGCTTCTTCTCCGGGTTCCTGCTCTACCTGGCCACCTCCGACATCCTCCCGGAGGCACACAGCCCGCACCCCTCCCGCAGCACCCTGCTCTGCACCGTCGCCGGGGTGGGGTTCATGTGGCTGGTGATCGGCCTCGCCAACTAGGCCTGGCTCGGCAGGGCCAGGGCAGGACGGGACGGGGCCTGACGCGGCGGACCGCCCGGCGCCGCCGACCGCTCCCGCATCACCGCGCCGCGCCCGGGGGCGCCGTCCGCGGTGGTGGACCGGCTGCGAGGAAGCGGGCCTCGGCGGCGCGCAGCACTCGTAGCAGCACTTCCTGCTCGTCGGGACTGACCTCGCCGAAGTACTCCTGGGCCACCTCGTGCCGGACCTGCCCGATCCGTTCGACCGCTGCGCGGCCCGCCTCGGTCAGCAGGATCCGGACCGCCCGCCGGTCGGCCGGGTCGGGCCTGCGCTCGACCAGGCCGGCCTCCTCCAGCGCGTCGACCACGGTGGTCGCCGAGCGCGGGGCGATGTGCAGCCGCTCGGCCAGGTCGCTCAGCCGCATCGGGTGGTCCGGCAGCTCGCAGCCGGGCGCGTGGGCCAGGGTGTTCAGCGCCCGGGCCTGGCCGGGGGTGATGCCGTACGGCTCCAACTGCCGCCCGGTCTGCCGACGGATCCGCTTGATCGCCCTGGTCATCGTGTCGGCCAGCTCGGCGGCGGTGTCCGAGGCGGTGGCGTCTGAGGCGGTGGTGTCCGAAGCCGTGGTGCCCGAGCCTGCGGTGTCCGAGCCTGCGGTGTCCGAGGCGGCCGCCTCGGCAGGGGCGCCGGGCGGGCCGGGGGAGGGGTCCGCCGGGTCGGTCGGCGTGGTGGTCATCGGCGGTCTCCTCGGCAGGCGTCCGCCCCAGGGTATCGGCCGGTCCGGGGCCGGTGGCCGACAGCGGACGGCGCCCGGAGAAAAATGTTGAGCTTGGCTCAGTATCTGGGTTAGCGTAGCCCCAACTGAGGGGACCCTAAGTTCCCTCCCCGGATCCTGGAGGGCCCGTGCCCCGCTCCGAAGCCCGCGTCACCACCGACCGCCCCGTCCGCTACGCCAAGCAGCTCGCCGCCCACATGGGCCGCAAGATCGAGGCCACCTTCTCCGAGGAGACCGGCCGCGGCACCCTGGTCTTCGGCGCCGGCACCGCCACCCTGGAAGCCCGGCCCGACGCGCTGCTGCTCACCGTCGAGGGCGAGCGGGAGAACCTGCCCGGCCTGGAGGACGTCGTCGGCCGCCACCTCGTCCGCTTCGGCGCCCGCGACGAACTCGTCATCGAATGGCACCGCGACAACGGCGAGACCGGCCTCGTTCACCGCAACGACGACCCCGAGGCCTGACCGCCGCCCCCGCCGCCCGGCCGGGGCAGTCGCCGGGCCAGCCCCCACAGCACCAGGGCGGCCAGGCACCAGCTGGCCACCACGTCCAGCAGCCAGTGGAAGTCGCTCCACACCAGCCCCGCGCCGACGCCCACCGCCAGCAGCACCGCGGCCGCCGTCAGCAGGCGCGCCGCCCACGGTCCCGCCACCCGCACCAGCAGCAGCGCCGCCACCCCGTACGAGAGCGACGCGGTGGCAGTGTGCCCGGACGGGTACCAGCCCCACTGTTCCGGCGTCAGCGGATCACCGAGCGGGCCCGGCCGGGCGAACGCGGCCTTGGCCGGCACCACCAGCAGCGGGATCAGTCCGGCGGTCAGCGCCGCCACCGGCAGCGGCAGCCACCAGCGCCCCGCCGCCCCCGTCCGGCGCCACCGCCACGCGGCCAGCACGCCGGCCGCCAGCAGCACCGGGATCGCGGGCACGCTGTCGCCCAGGTCGGACAGGATCCGGCCCAGTTGGTCCAGCAGTGCGCTGGGGTGGTCCCGGTGGGCGGTCCGGACGGCTCCGCGGACCGCGCGGTCCCATCCGAGCAGCGGGCCGTCCACCGCCACCTGCCACGACACCAGCAGCAGGACGACCGCCGCCGTCAGCGGCACGGCCACCGAGCGGGCCACCCGGCCCGGAACGCCGGACAGCCGCCCCGGAGCAGGGGGGAGAGCTCCGGGGCGGCTCTGATGATCGCCGTTCCGTGCGCCCCGGGGGGTGTGGGTCGGACGGTCGGTCGATCGGTCTTCGGTGGGTGCCACCCCTCCCGGGGCGGCCTGGTCGTCCTCGCGGCACGCATGCGGACCCGCCGTCGGGGGCGACCCCGCAGGCGGCTCCGCCCATGGCTGCGGCTCGCTGTCCATCTGCGATGACACTACGTCAACAGCCTTTCCGCGCCGAGCGCCTTCAGCGATTCCCCACATCATCTTCACCCCGCTCCGGGCGGCCCTCCGGGAGCCCCGACGACCTGGCCCGACCGGGCGGCGGGTCCGTCCGACCGGCCGGTGACAACCGAACGGCCCGCGAGGACCAGAGGTCCCCACGGGCCGTTCAGCGCTGTCCGGACAACCCTCCGGAGGGGGTTCACGACCTGACGGGCGACACCGCTCAGACGGCGGCGAAAGCGCCCTCCAGGATGTCCAGGCCCTCGGCCAGGAGGTGCTCCGCGATGACCAGCGGCGGCAGGAAGCGCAGCACGTTGCCGTAGGTGCCGGCGGTCAGCACCACCAGGCCCTCGGCGTGGCAGGCCTTCGCGATGGCCGCGGTGGCCTCCGCGTTCGGCTCCTTGCCGCCCGGCTTCACCAGCTCGACGGCGATCATCGCGCCGCGGCCGCGGACCTCGCCGATGATGTCGAACTTCTCCTGCATCGCCCGCAGGCGGCCCAGCATGATCTCGCCGATCCGCTGCGCCTTGCCGTTGAGGTCCTGCTCCTTCATCGTCTCGATGGCGCCCAGCGCGGCCGCACAGGCCACCGGGTTGCCGCCGTAGGTGCCGCCCAGACCGCCCGCGTGCGCGGCGTCCATGATCTCGGCGCGACCGGTCACCGCCGCCAGCGGCAGACCGCCGGCGATGCCCTTCGCGGTGGTGATCAGGTCCGGGACGATGCCCTCGTCCTCACAGGCGAACCACTGGCCGGTACGGCAGAAACCGGTCTGGATCTCGTCCGCGACGAACACGATGCCGTTCGCCTTCGCGTACTCCACGATCGCCGGCAGGAAGCCCTTGGCCGGCTCGATGAAGCCGCCCTCGCCCTGGATCGGCTCGATGATGATCGCGGCGACGTTCTCGGCGCCGATCTGCTTGTTGATGACCTCGATCGCCTGCGCGGCGGCCTCGGCGGCGCAGTTCTCCGCACCCGTCAGCCAGCGGTACGGGTAGGCCACCGGCACCCGGTAGATCTCCGGGGCGAACGGGCCGAAGCCCTGCTTGTACGGCATGTTCTTCGCCGTCAGGCCCATGGTCAGGTTCGTACGGCCGTGGTAGCCGTGGTCGAACACCACGACGGCGGTGCGCTTGGTGTAGGCGCGGGCCACCTTCACCGCGTTCTCGACCGCCTCGGCGCCCGAGTTGAACAGCGCGGTGCGCTTGTCGTGGTCACCCGGGGTCAGCTCGTTCAGCTGCTCGGCGACCGCCACGTAACCCTCGTACGGGGTCACCATGAAACAGGTGTGGGTGAAGGCGGCCAGCTGCTCGCTCGCCTTCGCCACCACGGCCTCGGCGCTGTTGCCGACGTTCGTCACGGCGATGCCGGAGCCGAAGTCGATCAGCGAGTTGCCGTCCACGTCCTCCAGCACGCCGCCGTTGGCACGGGACACGTACACCGGCAGGGTGGTGCCGACACCGGCCGCCACCGCACCCAGCTTGCGGGCCTGCAGCTCCTGCGACTTCGGACCGGGGATCGCGGTGACCAGGCGGCGCTCCTGCGGGAGCGGCGTTGCGGCGCTCATGGTGTTCTCCAGACTTCTCGGCTCGGTGCTTCGCAGGCTACGGCCGCCCTCCCCGGCCGGGCATGCGCCACTCGGTAGCACTGAGCCGTCCGACTTGTCCGGCACGGCCAGCGCGGGTGGTGCGACTACCAGCAGGCCCCGCTCCACTACATTGAGCGCGGGCGTGTCGCCGGTACGGCGGCATGGGTATGGCGGCACCGACGGCGATCGGGCCGGGCGGGCGAGGGAGCGGGGCCGTACATGGCGCACGACGGGGCACACCACCACACCGATCGGACCACCACCAGACCCCCGGCCCCCATGCCGCACCAGCGGCCCGGCACCCGCACCGACGGGGCCCCCGCCTTCGACCTCCCCACCTGGGCCGCGGCCCCGCGCCCGGAAGCCGAACCCGGCGTCTACCGGCTGGGCTACCGCCCGATCGACCCGGAGCGGGCGGAGGCGGCCCAGGTCGCGGCCTGGCCGTTGCTCCTGCGGGCGGGACTCAACGCGGTGGTGGGGTGGTTCGCCTATCTCTACGGCACGCAGCTTCTGATGTACGTGCTCGTGTGGTTCGGCGGACAGGCCGGCATCGGCCCGCTCGCGTCGCCGTCCGAGTCCGAGGCCATGTTCACGCTGTTGGTGGTCAACGCGCTCGTGATCGGCGTCGTCATCAAGCTCTTCGGCCGGATGGGCCGTTGGCCCGAGGTGTGGCGGCGGTACGTGTCGCCGTTGCTGTCGCGGGCGGTGACGCAGGAGCAGCCCGCGGAGGAGGGCGTGGCGGTGGCCCAGGTGGTGCGGCGGCTGGACCCGTGGGGCGGGCTGCGGCAGGGCGGGGCGGCCGAGGCGGCGGGGCGGCTGGAGCGGGAGGCGGTCGGGGACGTCGACTACGTGCGGATCCAGCGGGCGTGGGAGTCGGCGCAGGCGGATCCGGCGTTCGTGCCGGCCTTCGTCGAGCAGGTGGTGGCGCGCGGTGGGGCGGCCTTCGCGCACCCTTCGGAGTCGCGGGAGCTGGCGGACCGGGGTGAGCGGCACGATCTGCTGCTGGGCCAGGTCTGCCTCGGGACCGCCCAGGACGTGCCGAAGAACCCGCTGAGTCATCGGGCGGCCGGTTTCGCGCTGGATCCGGCGCTGCTGGGCACGTCGCTGCTGGCGGTGGGTCCGGCGGGGACGGGGAAGACGGCGCGGCTGGCGCGGCCGGTGGCGGAGGCGCTGTGTCTGCAGGCGCTGGCCGGCACCGCGTGCGTGGTGGTGGTGGGGGCGGCGGACGCGGATCTCGGCCCGGACGCCTGGTACGACGTGGTGATCGCGCCCGGTGATCCGGCGTCGGTGTACGGGCTGGACCTCTACGGTGCGGCGCAGGATCCGGACGAGGCGGCCGCCCGGTTGGCCGAGGCGCTGCTGCCGGACGAGTTGACGGCGCGCGCGGAGAACGCCCGGACGGCGCTGCAGCAGGTGGTGGGCCCGTTCCACGCCGCGTACGCCCGCTATCCGGGGGTGCGGGAGCTGCGGGCGCTGCTGGCCGGTGAGCCGGACGTGCTGGCGGCCCTGGTGAAGGCGCTCGGGGTGGCGGGCCGGCTGGCCGTGTACGAGCGGGACCTGGAGCACCGGGAGCGTCAGCGCGGCCGGGCGGACGATCCCGGGGCGCTGCTGGCGGACCGGCTGGCGCTGCTGGACCGGCCGGCCTTCGAGGGCGCCTTCGCGACGGACGGCACCGGGCGGCCCCCGTTCGCGATGCGGGTGCTGGACCATCCGTTGCGGGTGCGGGTGAAGCTGCCGGAGCGCAGCCATCCGGAGGCCGCGCGGATGCTGTCCCGGTTGGTGGTGGGGCAGTTCGTGCAGGCGGCGGGGGCCCGTACGGACCGTTCGCTGTTCGCCGGCCTGGTGGTGGACGACGCCTCGGCGGCGCTGGACGCGACCGCCGTGCGCGGGGTGCAGCGGATGCGGGGGGCGAACGCGGGCGCGGTGCTGCTGCTGCGCACGCTGGTGGATCTGCCGGAGGCGCTGCGGGCGCCGTTGTTCGGCGCGGTCGGCTGCCGGATGGCGTTCCCGGGGATCGCGCCGTGGGACGGCCGGCTGTTCTCGGAGGCCTGGGGGACGCACCTGGTGCAGGAGACCGCGGTGACCCACACGCCCGACACCTCGGGCGGCGTGGTGCGGCGGGCCGGGCGGTTGGGGCGGCGGGCGTTGTCGGGGACGGCGGCGCAGACGGAGTCGGTGACGACGCGGGACGTGGAGCGCTTGCGCTGGTCGCCGTCGGATCTGGCGCACGCGCTGCCGGCGGGGCACGCGGTGGTGTCGTTGACCGCGGTGTCGGGGGAGCAGGTGCCGCCGTTGCTGGTGGATCTTCGGGGCTGACGGGGCGAGGGGCGGAAGCTCGCCGTCACGGTGGATTCGGCAGTGCCGGTTGTCCGGAGCGTCCATAATGAGGGGGAGAGACTCTCACTTGTCCCATTGCCCTCTCCTCGCCCGGCCGCAACGGCGCGGTCAGGTCGATCCCCCGAAGGTGCCATGCCCCCCACACTCGCCTCCGTTGTCCGCAACAGTTCGCTCCATCTGACGGTCCTCGCCGGCGCGGACCACCTGGAGCGGCCGGTCCGCTGGGTGCACACCAGCGAGCTGGACGACCCGACGCCGTTCCTGGAGGGTGGCGAGCTGCTGCTCACCACCGGGATCAAGCTGGGCCGTACGGCGGCCCAGTTGCAGGCGTACGTGCACCGGCTGGCCGATGCCGGGGTGGTGGGGCTGGGCCTGGGGGTGGGGCTGTCGCACACGGAGGTGCCGCAGCCGCTGGTGGACGCGGCCGCGCAGCGGGGGCTGCCGCTGCTGCGGGTGCCGGAGCCGACGCCGTTCATCGCGATCAGCAAGGTGGTGTCCGCGGCGCTGGCCGCGGAGCAGTACGAGGCGGTGACGACCTCCTTCGAGGCGCAGGAGGAGCTGACCCGGGCCGCGCTGGGCAAGGACGGTACGACGGCGGTGGTGCGCCGGCTGGCGGCCCGGCTGGGCGGCTGGGCGGCGCTGTACGACGGCTCGGGGGCGCTGTCGGTGGTGGCGCCGGACTGGGCGGCGCGCCGGGCGGGGCGGCTGGCGGCGGAGGTGGACCGGCTGCGCCGGCGTCCGGCGCCGTCGAGCGCCGCGTTGCAGGGGCGGGCGCCGGGGATCGACACGGCGGACGAGGACTACGTGGTGGTCCAGTCGCTGGGGGCGGACCGGCGGGCCCGGGGCTTCCTGGCGGTGGGCACCGAGGACCGGATCACCCCGACCGAGCGGTACGTGCTGAACGCGGCGGTGGCGCTGCTGACCCTGACGCTGGAGCGCTCGCGCGAGCTGCGCCAGGCCGAGGAGCGGATGGGCGCGGCGCTGCTGCGGATGGTGCTGGCGGGCGAGGTGGCGACGGCCCGCCAGGTGGCGGTGGGGCTGTTCGGCGGTATGCCGGAGGGGACGATACGGGTTCTGGTGGCCGGGGCCGGGCCGAACGCGGAGGCCGCGGAGGCGCTCGGGGAGCTGGGGGACCGGGCCGAGCAGGCGGGTGCCCGGGTGGGCGAGAAGCTGCTGGTGGCGCGGGAGGACGGCGCGCACGGGGCGCGGCTGATGGTGCTGGCGCTGGACAACGGGGCGGTGCACCGGGCCTGTCTGGGTGCGGTGGAGGAGCACGAGGGCCTGTCGCTGGGCGTGTCGGCGCCGGCCGCGCTGGAGGACGCGGGGACGGCGCACGCGCAGGCCGAGCGGGCGCTGGCGGTGGCGCTGCGCGGTGGCCGGCGGTCGGTGGACCACGAGGAGGTCGGTGCGGGGTCGCTGCTGCCGCTGCTCGGCGAGGACGCGGTGACGGCGTTCGCCGAGGGGCTGCTGCGGCCGCTGCGCGAGCACGACCGGACGGCCCGCGGCGATCTGGTGGCCTCGCTGCGGGCGTGGCTGTCCCGGCACGGGCAGTGGGACGCGGCGGCGGCCGATCTCGGGGTGCACCGGCACACGCTGCGCTACCGGATGCGGCGGGTCGAGGAGCTGCTGGGGCGTTCGCTGGACGACACCGACGTGCGGATGGAGCTGTGGCTGGCGTTGCGCTCCGGCGAGGAGTAGGTCGCACCCGAGCCGCACCGAGCCGGGCCGCACCGAGCCGCACCGGACCGGGCCCCGTCCGGGCTCAGCCCGGGAGGCCCTGGACGGGATGGAGCAGCGTCGGGGGCGAACGCTCCGAGTCGGCCAATCCGGTCGGTGCGCCGCCCCACCTACCCTCGGGTTCGGGTCCCACACCCGTGGGCCCGATGACGACGAGGAGAGGGCCGGTACCACGGTGACCACCACGTACGATTTCTGGCTGGCCGGCCGACGGGCGAGCGGCGACGCCGACTTCGAGGTGCACAACAGCTGGGACGGCCGTCTGGTCGGCAAGGTGAGCATCCCGACCGAGGCCCAGGTCGAGGAGGCGCTGGACGCCGCCGTCGCCGCGCTGCCGGTGTTCGCCGCCACCCCGGCGCACGTCCGCTCGGCCGCGCTGGACCACGTGGCCAAGCGCCTGGCCGAGCGCACCGAGGAGCTCGCCCAGCTGATCACCGCGGAGAACGGCAAGCCGATCAAGTGGGCCCGTGGTGAGGTCGGCCGCGCGGTGTCGGTCTTCCGCTGGGCGGCCGAGGAGGCCCGCCGGACCAACGGCGAGACGATGCGGCTGGACACCGACCCGGGCGGCGTGGGCCGTTTCGCGGTGGTGCGCCGCTTCCCGCGCGGTGTGGTGCTGGGGATCGCCCCGTTCAACTTCCCGCTGAACCTGGTCGCCCACAAGGTCGCCCCGGCGATCGCGGTCGGTGCCCCGATCATCCTGAAGCCGGCCCCGGCGACGCCGCTGTCGGCGATGGTGCTGGGCGAGATCCTGGCCGAGACCGACCTGCCGGCCGGTTCGTGGAGCATCCTGACGGTGCCGAACGACCGGATGCCGGCGCTGGTGCAGGACGAGCGCCTGCCGGTGATCTCGTTCACCGGTTCGGACAAGGTCGGCTACCAGATCATGGACTCGGTGCCGCGCAAGCACTGCACCCTGGAGCTGGGCGGCAACGCCGCGGCCGTGGTGCTCGCCGACTGGTCCTCGGAGGCCGACCTGGACTGGGCGGCCACCCGGATCGCGATGTTCGCCAACTACCAGGGCGGCCAGTCCTGCATCTCGGTGCAGCGGGTGATCGCCGACGCGTCGGTGTACGACGCGCTGGTGGAGAAGGTCGTGGCCAAGGTCAAGGACCAGGTCACCGGTGACCCGAACGACGACGCGACGGACGTCGGCCCGCTGGTGGACGAGAACGCCGCGAAGCGGGTGGAGTCCTGGGTGGACGACGCGGTCGCCAAGGGCGCCAAGGTGCTCGCCGGCGGGGGCCGCGAGGGTGCGACCTACGCGCCGACCGTGCTGGCCGAGCTGCCCGCGGACGCGATCCTGGCCAAGGCCGAGGTGTTCGGCCCGGTCCTGTCGCTGCACCGGGTGGACGGCGTGGACGAGGCCTTCGCGGCCGTCAACGACTCGGCGTTCGGCCTTCAGGCGGGCGTGTTCACGCACGACCTGCAGACCGCCTTCCGCGCCCACCGGGAGCTGGAGGTCGGCGGTGTGATCATCGGCGACGCGCCGTCCTACCGCGCCGACCAGATGCCGTACGGCGGCGTCAAGGACTCCGGCGTCGGCCGTGAGGGCGTCCGGTACGCGATGGACGACTACACGGTCGAGAAGGTCCTGGTCCTCAGCGGCCTCGACCTCTGAGCGAACCCGTGAGTGAGGGGCCCGGTCCGGTGACCGGGCCCTTCGCCCGTTCCGGGGCCCGGTCGGCTCAGTCGTCGTGTCCGCCCGTGTCAGCCGTTGTGTCCGCCCGCGACGGAGACGGCCTCCTCGACCGCGGTGTCGCCGGCGACCAGCTCCAGCGTCTGCCCGGTCGTGCCCGGTGCGCGCAGCAGCGCGGCGAGGACGGCGGCGACGTCGGCCCGGTCCACGGCGCCGCGCGCGACCGAGGAGGCGAGCCGGACCAGGCCGGTGCCGGGGCCGTCGGTGAGGCGGCCGGGGCGCAGCACCGTCCAGTCCAGGGCCGTGCGGGCCCGGACGGCGTCGTCGGCGGCGCCCTTGGCCCGCAGATAGGTCTCGAAGACCTCGTCGGCGGGGTGCTGGGCGTGGGCGTCGGCGCCCATCGAGGAGACCATCAGGTAGCGCCGGACGCCCGCGAGTTCGGCGGCGTCGGCGAGCAGCACGGCGGCGTCGCGGTCGACGGTGTTCTTGCGGGCGGCGCCGCTGCCCGGTCCGGCGCCGGCGGCGAAGACGACCGCGTCGGCGCCGGCGAGCAGTTCGGCGAGTCGCGGGGCGGTGGCGGACTCCAGGTCGAGCAGCAGCGGTTCCGCGCCGGCGTCGGTGAGGTCCCGGGCCTGTTCGGGGCGGCGGATGATCCCGGCGGGCTGCTCGCCGCGCGCGGCGAGCAGCCGTTCGAGTTTCAGCGCGATCTGTCCGTGGCCCCCGGCGATGACGGTACGCATGGCTCCGACGGTAGCCCGGGGCGCGGACCGGCGTCCTGTCGGGAGGCGTCCTGCGCGGGGCCCCGGGCAGGACACAATGGGCGCATGACTTCGCTCGCCCACCCGCAGCTGCGGTTCACGCCCACCGTGCAGGACCCTTCCGGCCCCCGGGAGCTGGTGATCCTCGGTTCGACCGGGTCGATCGGCACCCAGGCCATCGACGTGGTGCTCCGCAACCCGGACCGGTTCCGGGTGGTCGCCCTGTCGGCGGCCGGCGGCCGGGTGGAGCTGCTCGCCGAGCAGGCGCTGCGGCTGGGCGTGCACACGGTGGCGGTGGCGAACCCGGCGGCCGAGCCGGCGCTGCGCGCGGCGCTGGCGGCGAAGGCGGCGGGCGCTGCGCTGCCGGCGGTGCTGGCGGGGCCGGACGCGGCGACCGAGCTGGCCGCGATGGAGTGCCACTCGGTGCTGAACGGCATCACCGGGTCGATCGGGTTGCGGCCGACGCTGGCCGCGCTGAGGGCGGGCCGGGTGCTGGTGCTGGCCAACAAGGAGTCGCTGATCGTCGGCGGCCCGCTGGTGAAGGCGGTGGCGCGGCCGGGGCAGATCGTGCCGGTGGACTCCGAGCACGCGGCGCTGTTCCAGGCGCTGGCGGGCGGTACCCGGGCCGAGGTCCGCAAGCTGGTGGTGACGGCCAGTGGCGGTCCGTTCCGCAACCGGACGCGTGAGCAGCTGGCCGGGGTGACGCCGCAGGACGCGCTGGCGCACCCGACCTGGGCGATGGGCCCGGTGGTCACGATCAACTCGGCGACCCTGGTGAACAAGGGCCTGGAGGTGATCGAGGCGCACCTGCTGTACGACGTGCCCTTCGACCGGATCGAGGTCGTGGTCCATCCGCAGTCGGTGGTGCACTCGATGGTGGAGTTCACCGACGGTTCGACGCTGGCGCAGGCCAGCCCGCCGGACATGCGGATGCCGATCGCGCTGGGTCTGGGCTGGCCGGAGCGGGTGCCGGACGCCGCCCCCGGCTGCGACTGGACCAAGGCCGCGACCTGGGAGTTCTTCCCGCTGGACGACGAGGCCTTCCCGGCGGTGGAGCTGGCCCGCGAGGTGGGCACCCTGGGCGGTACCGCGCCGGCGGTCTTCAACGCGGCCAACGAGGAGTGCGTGGAGGCGTTCCTGAAGGGGCGCCTCGCTTTCACGGGAATCGTGGACACTGTTGCCAAGGTCGTCGCCGAGCACGGCACGCCCGTGCCGGGAACTTCCCTGACGGTCGAGGACGTCCTGCACGCGGAGGACTGGGCCCGCGCCCGGGCCCGCGAGCTGGCGGCGGGTTGACGGCGGCGGGCTGACGGCGGCGGGTTGACGGCGTGGGCCGTTTCCGGCCGGGTGTACCCGTACCGGGTGTCCGGCCGGGCGTGACTGCGGTAAGACAAGACGACGAGCGGAGCGGCATGACGGAGGGCCAGCGGTGGCAATGGTTTTGACGGTGGTCGGCATCCTGGTCTTCGCGGTCGGGTTGCTCGTCTCGATCGCCTGGCACGAGCTCGGCCACCTCTCGACGGCCAAGCTGTTCGGCATCCGGGTGCCGCAGTACATGGTCGGCTTCGGCCCGACCGTCTGGTCGCGGAAGAAGGGCGAGACCGAGTACGGCTTCAAGGCGATCCCGCTGGGCGGCTACATCCGGATGATCGGGATGTTCCCGCCGGGTGCGGACGGCCGGATCACCAAGCGCAGCAGTTCCCCCTGGCGCACCATGATCGAGGACGCCCGGGAGGCCTCCTACGAGGAGCTCCAGGAGGGCGACGAGCACCGGCTGTTCTACACCCGCAAGCCGTGGAAGCGCGTCATCGTCATGTTCGCCGGGCCGTTCATGAACCTGGTCCTGGCCTTCGGCCTGTTCCTGACGGTCCTGATGGGCTTCGGCGTCTCGACGGCGGTGCCGACCATCGGCTCGGTCGCCCAGTGCGTGGTCAAGGCCGGTTCGCCGACCGACGTGTGCCCCGCGGACGCGCCCAAGACCCCCGCCAACGAGGTGGGGCTGCGGCAGGGGGACAAGGTCCTCTCCTTCGGCGGGGACCGGATCCGCGACTACGACCAGCTCCAGGCGGACATCCGGAAGTCGGCCGGCCAGCAGGTCGAGATCCTGGTCGACCGGGGCGGGCAGCAACTCGTCCTCAAGCCCGTCATCGCCGTCAACGACGTGCAGAAGTACGACGGCAACGGCGTGCCGCTCAAGGGCCAGACCGTGCAGGCCGGCTTCCTCGGCTTCACCCCCAAGCAGGGGGTCGTCCAGCAGAGCTTCGGGCAGTCGCTGGACCGGATGGTCGGCATGGCCGAGAACGGGGTGAAGTCGCTGGCCGCGCTGCCGGGCAAGATCCCCGGTCTGTGGAACGCCGTGGTCGGGGACTCCCCGCGTGACCCGGACTCGCCGATCGGCATGGTCGGCGCCGCCCGGGTCAGCGGTGAACTGGTGAGCATGGACCTGCCCGCCAGCCAGCGGGTGGCGATGTTCGTCAACCTGCTGGCCGGGATCAACCTCTCGCTCTTCCTGTTCAACATGCTGCCGCTGCTCCCACTGGACGGCGGCCACATCGCGGGCGCGGTGTGGGAATCGGTCCGCCGCCGATTCGCTCAGCTGTTCAAGCGGCCCGATCCCGGGCCCTTCGACGTCGCCAAGCTGATGCCGGTGGCGTACGTCGTGGCCAGCGTCTTCATCGGCTTCACCCTGCTGGTGATGGTCGCCGACCTGGTGAACCCGGTGAAGATCAGCTAGAGCGTTCGGGTACGGCGGGTGTGCTGGGGTCCGGCGCCGTGCCGTACCGTGGAGGCCGGGTGCGCGATCGAGGCGCGCCCGGCCTCGGCCGTCCCACTGGCCGGGCGGTCGACCACACCTCAACCCCGGGGAACCCTGCGCACATGACCGCGATCTCGCTCGGTATTCCGTCCCTGCCGCTCAAGCCGCTCGCCAAGCGCCGTGTATCCCGGCAGATCATGGTCGGCAACGTACCGGTCGGCGGTGACGCTCCCGTCTCGGTGCAGTCGATGACCACCACCGTGACCTCGGACATCAACGCCACGCTGCAGCAGATCGCTGAGCTCACCGCATCCGGGTGCCAGATCGTCCGGGTCGCCGTCCCCACCCAGGACGACGCCGACGCGCTGCCGATCATCGCCAAGAAGTCCCAGATCCCGGTGATCGCCGACATCCACTTCCAGCCGAAGTACGTCTTCGCCGCGATCGACGCCGGCTGCGCCGCGGTCCGCGTCAACCCGGGCAACATCAAGGCCTTCGACGACAAGGTCGGCGAGATCGCCAAGGCCGCCAGGGACGCCGGCGTGCCGATCCGGATCGGCGTCAACGCCGGCTCGCTCGACAAGCGCCTGCTGGAGAAGTATGGCCGCGCCACCCCCGAGGCCCTGGTCGAGTCCGCGCTCTGGGAGTGCTCGCTGTTCGAGGAGCACGACTTCCGCGACATCAAGATCTCGGTCAAGCACAACGACCCGGTCGTGATGATCAACGCCTACCGCCAGCTGGCCGCCGCCTGCGACTACCCGCTGCACCTCGGCGTCACCGAGGCCGGCCCCGCCTTCCAGGGCACCATCAAGTCCGCGGTCGCCTTCGGCGCGCTGCTCGCCGAGGGCATCGGCGACACCATCCGGGTCTCCCTCTCCGCCCCGCCGGCCGAGGAGATCAAGGTCGGCAACCAGATCCTGGAGTCGCTCGGCCTGCGCCAGCGCGGCCTGGAGATCGTCTCCTGCCCGTCCTGCGGCCGCGCCCAGGTCGACGTCTACAAGCTGGCCGAGGAGGTCACCGCCGGCCTGGAGGGCATGGAGGTGCCGCTGCGCGTCGCCGTCATGGGCTGCGTCGTGAACGGCCCGGGCGAGGCCCGCGAGGCCGACCTCGGCGTCGCCTCCGGCAACGGCAAGGGCCAGATCTTCGTCAAGGGCGAGGTCATCAAGACCGTCCCCGAGTCGAAGATCGTCGAGACCCTGATCGAGGAGGCGCTCAAGCTCGCCGAGCAGATGCAGGAGGCGGGCGTCGAGGCCGGTACGCCGACCGTCGTCGCGGCCGACTGACCACACAGGGTCCGCGCGGTGCGCCGCGCGCAGTCTTCCGGAAGCGGGGGGGGGGGGGTGTGGGGGGGGGGGGGGGGGGGGGGGGGGGGGGGGGGGGGGGGGGGGGGGGGGGGAGGGGTTGGGGGGGGGGGGGGGGGGGAGGC
>NZ_JBWKER010000086.1:0-26515 GCF_056435345.1 Kitasatospora sp. NPDC043950 | reverse complement strand
TCTCCCCGATGGAGTTCGAACAACAGCAACGCACGACGGCTAAACTCTCACTCGCGGCGTAAACCCCTGTGTCCACAATCCGGGGGTCACCTCAGCACCGACGAGGACGGCTACACGTCCACCAGCCAGACGCCGGTGGTCGCCTTCACCACCCACGAGGGCATGGCTGTCACCGCCTACTGCTCTTCAGGCCTGCCGGACCCGACCAACTCGTACGGCCGGAACGTCACGATCCACTACTCCCCCGCCGACCCGGCCGACTTCACCCCGGACCTCGCGTCCGCACAGCGGTCCTGGAGGAGCGGAGTCACCAGCGGCATCGTGGGCCTTCTAGTCACGGCGTCGGCGGCAGTCGCGGGAGCGGTCCTGCTCTGACACCCAACGGCCGTAGCACCATCGGCCAGCGAACCGTCCTCAGTCACGGGGCCGGTCCCGGAGCCGTCGTCGGCCTGCGGCATCCTGGCCCGATGAATGCACCGAGGGCCCAGTGGGTCAACACGACACATGACTGGTCGAGCACCGTCGATACGGACCATCTGGCGCACATCAGGCAGAACCCGACGAAGTTCGCTCCGGGCGGACCGTGGCACCTCGTCCTGGAAGTCCTCGGCTATGCGGCCGACGAAGCGTCAGGCAGTGGCGGCGGGCGCTGTGTCCTCGTTCTCCACGCCGACGGCTCGCTGTCCGTCAGGGACGACGGGCGGGGCACCGACACCCGGGTGGACGAGCGGGGCCGGAGCGTGAAGAAGCCGGTCATGGCGACGAAGGACCTTCGGTTCTTCGACTCCCCGCAGGCCGAAGTGCTGCCCGACGGTCATCCCCGGCGCGGCATGTCCGTCGTCGCAGCGCTCAGCGACTGGCTCGTCCACACCAACCGCCGTCTCAACGGAGCCTGGACCCAGCGCTACGAACTCGGCATCCCCGTCACCGGCCTGGAGCCCATCGAGGTGGACGGCACGACCGGGACACTGGTCCACTTCAAGCCGAGCGCACCAGTGGGCCCGCTCACCGGCCCGACACTCACCGGCCCGACGCCTGACGACCTGACACACCTGGCCGCGACCTGGCCGCAGTTGGAGGTCCAGTTCGACGACCGGCGTGGGCCGCACTGATATTCGAGACATCCAAGACATCCGAGATATCTGACCAGCAGCTGTCCGAGTTCCCGCGTGCCAGGTCCTCCCGCGTCTCAGGTCAGGCTCGCGGCCTGTTCCCCCGCTTTCCGGGGCGTCCTCTCGCGACGCGGGAGCAGCAGCGGGGTGGCGAGGAGGAGGATTCCGGCGGCGGCGATCGCGGTGCGGGGGCTGGTGGTGGCGGCCAGCAGGCCCCAGAGGGCGGTGAGGGCCGCGATGGCGGCACTGCTGCTGATCGACCATGCGGCGAGGGTGCGGGCGAGCTTGTCGGGGTCGATCTGTTCGAGCCGGTGGGTGGCCAGCAGCGGATTGAACAGGCCGCAGCAGGTGACCAGCCCGAGCTGGACGGTGACGATGAGGACGATCCCGGGGGCGCCGGGCTGGACGAACGCCAGCCCGATGGGCCAACACGCGCGCAGCACTCCGGCGGTGAGCAGCGTCCGGTGCTGTCCGAAGCGCGTCGCGAGCGGGCGGGCGAGGCGTGAGCCGAGCAGGCCGCCGACGCAGGGGGAGGCGAACACGAGGCCGTACTGCCAGGGTGCGTAGCCGAGGCGGCCGAGGAGGAGTACGGCCATCAGCGGTTCGGCGGCCATGATCAGGCCGTTGACCACGATCGTGTTGAGGAACAGCGGGCGCAGTGTGGGGTGGGCGAGGATGTGGCGCCACCCTTCGAGCAGGTCTCCGGCGCGCAGCCGTGGTGCGCCGGTCGGCGCGGGGTGCGGTTCGGTGCCGCCGATGGCGCGGATGCCGAGGGCCGAGAGCAGGTAGCTGAGGGCGTCGGCGACCACGGTCACCACCGGGCCGAACAGTCCGATGGCGGCCCCGCCGAGCGGTGGCCCGACGGTGGTGGCGGTCCACGTCGTCGATTCGAACCGACTGTTCGCGACGAGCAGGTCCTGGGCTGGCACGAGCGTCTTGAGGTACGCGCCGCCGGCGGCCTTGAAGGCGATGTCGGCCGCGGCGGTGACGACGGAGACGACGAGGAGTTGGGCGAAGCTGAGCCGGCCGAGCGCGAACGCGGCGGGGACGCTCAACAGCACCGCGAACCGGGTCAGGTCCATCGCCATCATGACCGGCCGTTTGCGCCGGAACTCCATCCACGGACCGAGCGGCACGGCGACCAGGGCCCCCACTGCCCGCCCCGCGGCGGACAGCAGCGCCACCTGGGTCGGTCCGGAGTGCAGCACGAGGATAGCGAGGAGGGGGAACGCGCCGAATCCGAGCCCCGAGCCGTAGGAGCTGACCGCGAACGCCGCCCACAGCCATCCGAACCGTCGCCCCAGTGCCCGCCGCCCGTTCATGCCCGTACGCCTTTCGCCGATCCGAACAACCACCCGATGACCACCGGCATCAAAGCGGATGGCGAATGGCGGGATCAAACAACCGATCCGCCGGGAAGGCACAACCATCCGTTGTGTGGCCACGATGGGCGGCGTGGATCTCGACGCTGTGCGGGTCGACGGCGACGGCTTCGACCAGTTGCCCTGGTGGGAGCGTGCCGGAGGCACCGGCACGACGAGTGCGCGGTGCCTCCAGGCCGGGCGGGTGGGGTCAGGCGCGGACCAGGGCCCAGGCGCCGAGGCCGCTGCACCCGCCGGCGCTGTACGTGGCGGCGCGGAAGCCGGCCGGGATGGGCGAGCTCGGGCAGGTCCACAGGCCGACGCGCGCGAGGTTGTGCCGCCAGGGCCCGACGCCGTTGCAGCCGTTGCGGATGTAGTCGGTGATGACGTACCCGGGGACGATCGGCGAGCCCGAACAGGTCCAGATCCCGTCCTTGACCGGTTCCTGGAACGGCCACACCCTGCGGGGAGGAGGTGTGCACGACATGTGCCGATCGCATGAACAGGCAATCTTGGCCCAAAGTCGCCCTGCGCACGGGAGCCCGTCAGGTCGGAGCGGTGGAAGCTGCGAGGTGGAAGCCCTGCGGGGGAGGCCGCACGGTCGATGACGAAAGCGCCTGCGCCTGGCACCCGCAGGTCAGTCGGAGCAGAATCACGTCCATGTTCACGACCAATCGCCTGACGATACGCCAGTGGCAGCCCGAGGACCGCGAACGGGCACTCGACATCTACTCCCGCTGGGAGGTGACGCAGTGGCTGGGCCGCGATCCCCGCACCCTGGAAAACCTCACTGACGCCGAGGCGACGATCGAACGCTTCCGCTCCCGCTCGGCTGACCCGCGCTTCGGCATCTGGGCGGCGGAACGGAAGGACACCGGCGTGGTCGCCGGCTCCGTCCTGCTCGCCCCGATCCCGGACGGCGACGGAGAGGTCGAGGTCGGCTGGCACCTCCATCCGGACAGCTGGGGGCAGGGCTACGCCACCGAGGCCGCGCAGGGCGTCGTGGCCAAGGGATTCGCGGACGGCCTGGCCGAGATCCACTCGGTGGTCCGGCCGGACAACCGGCCGTCGCTGGCCGTCTGCCACCGGCTCGGCATGACCGCGCTGGGCCGCACCACCCGCTGGTACGGCATGGAGTTGGAGGAGTTCCGACTCGCCCCCTGACGGGGATCCGGGCGAGGACAGCCCGTTCGGCTCGCCCGTCGCCCGGGCGGGCCGGTCCGCCGGATCCCGGCGCCGATCCGGTGACGGGTGGTCAGGTGAGGTCAGTCCCGGGGATCATCCCGTTCCCGTGTCGCTATCTGAGCGTATTCAGCCCGGACAGGCCGGTTCGCCCCCTTGAGGGGGACTTCGCATGCGTCGTCGCACGACCCGCCCCGTCTTGACCGCAGCCGTCGCGCCGGCCCTCGTGCCGCTCGCGGGCTGCACCGGCGTGGGCAGCGACGCTGCCGCGCCGGCGGTCGCCGCACCTCCCCCGCCGGAGCAGGCGTTCGGCCCGAACCGCGCCGCGCTGCCTGCCTGCTGCTGACGCTCCGCCGGACCCGCCGCTGACCGCCGCCCTGCCGGTCCCGGGCACACCCGGGACCGGCAGGATTCCGGCTCCGTCGGGCCGTGCGGCACTGGTGCCCCCGGGCTGATCGCACGCCCTGGACGAGGATCGGGGCTCGTACCGGTGAAGCCGGCGCGGGCCCCGGTCCTGTTCCCCCACCCGCGCGAGGCGGGGGAACCCTCAGCAGATCCGCGGGAGTTGCTCCCCCATCGGCAGGTCGATGACGCGGGTGCCACCGAAGGGGGTGCGGCAGACGACCATGCCGGGGTGGTCCACCACGCACTCGCCGATCACTGCCGAGCCCGCGCCCAGCGGGTGCGCCCGCATCGCGGCGAGGACGGCGTCGGCGTGCTCGCGCGGAACGAAGGCGACCAGCTTGCCCTCGTTGGCGACGTAGAACGGGTCGAGACCGAGGATCGCACAGGCGTTGGCGACCTGCGCGGGCACGGGGACGGCCCGCTCGTTCACCACGACGCCCACCCGGGCGGCCTCGGCGATCTCACCGAGCGCCGCCGCGAGGCCGCCCCGGGTGGGGTCGCGCAGCACGTGCAGGTCGGGTGTGACGGCCAGCATCGCGGCCACCAGTCCGCCGAGGGCTGCGCAGTCGCTCTCGATCTCGACGCCGAATTCCAGGCCCTCGCGCACGCTCATGATGGCCACGCCGTGCAGGCCGATCTCACCGCTGACGATCACCACGTCACCGGGGGCGGCGCGCTGCGGCCGGATGTCGACTCCGGCCGGGACGAGCCCGATGCCGGCCGTGTTCAGGTACACGCCGTCACCGTGCCCGGCCTCGACGACCTTGGTGTCGCCGGTGACCACCTCCACCCCGGCGGCCCGGGCGGCGGCGCCCAGCGCCTGGGCGACGTGCGCGACCACGGCCGTCTCCACGCCCTCCTCCAGGATGAAGCCGCAGGACAGATAGGCCGCCTGGGCCCCGCTCATGGCCAGGTCGTTGACGGTTCCGTTGACCGCGAGGTCGCCGATGCTGCCGCCGGGGAAGAAGAGCGGCCGCACGACGTAGGAATCGGTGGAGAAGGCGAGCCGGGCACCGCCGAGCTCGACGACCGCCGAGTCCGCGAGCCCGGCGAGCACCGGCCCGCCGAAGGCCGGGGCGAACAGGTTCGCCACCAGTTCGGCCGACAGCACCCCGCCTCCGCCGTGCCCCATCACCACCCGGGGGTGATCGCGTAGCGGCAGCGGGCAGCTCCACCCGAGGATGTCCGGGGCGCCGCCGGCGCCGGTCAGGGTCTGGGCCTGGGTCTGGGTCTGGGTCTCAGCCAACGGGGCTCGCCTCCCGGGCGATGCCCGGCGCGTCGAGCCGCCGGTAGAGGTAGTAGGCGGCGCAGGCGCCCTCGCTGGAGACCATGGTGGCGCCGAGCGGGGTGCGCGGGGTGCAGACGGTGCCGAAGGCCTCGCACTGGTGCGGCTTGAGCAGCCCCTGGAGGACTTCCCCGCTGCGGCACTGCGCGGGTTCGACGGTGGTGATCCGCGCGACGTCGAAGCGGTGCTCGGCGTCGTGGTCGCGGTAGCGCGGGGAGAGCCGCCAGCCACTGTCCGGGATGACGCCGATGCCGCGCCAGGCCCGGTCCGTCACTTCGAAGACGTCCTCCAGCATGGCCCGGGCCGCCGGGTTGCCCTCCGGGCGTACGGCCCGCGCGTAGGCGTTGTCGACGGTGTGCTCGCCGTTCTCCAACTGCCGTACGGTGCGCCGGATTCCCTCCAGGATGTCCAGCGGTTCGAAGCCGGTGACGACGATCGGCACCCGGTGGCGATCGGCGAGCGCAGGGTATTCGTCGGTCCCCATCACGCTGCACACGTGTCCGGCGGCGAGGAAGCCCTGGACCCGGCACTGCGGCGAGTTCATGATGGCCTCGATGGCGGGTGGCACCCGTACGTGCGAGACCAGCATGCTGAAGTTGCCGATGCCCCGCTTCCTGGCCTGGTGCACCGCCATGGCGTTGGGTGGTGCGGTGGTCTCGAAGCCGATGCCGAAGAAGACGACCTCCCGGTGCGGGTTCTCCTCGGCGATCCGCAGCGCGTCCAGCGGGGAGTACACCACTCGGACGTCGCCACCCTCGCCGCGTACCCGGAAGAGGTCACGGCCGGTGCCGGGCACGCGCAGCATGTCGCCGAAGGAGCAGAAGATCACCTCGGGCCGGGCCGCGATCTCCAGCGCCTTGTCGATCACCTCCAGCGGGGTGACGCACACCGGGCAGCCCGGGCCGTGGATCAACTCGACTTCGGGAGGAAGTAGTTGGTCGATCCCGTGTCGGATGATGCTGTGTGTCTGACCGCCGCACACCTCCATCAGCGCCCACGGTCGGGTGACCGTCGCCCTGATGTCGGCGAGCAGGCCGCCGGCCAGCTCGGGGTTCTGGAACTCCTCCAGGTATCTCACCGTTCCTCCTCCCGCTTCGCCGAGGCTGCCGAGGCTGCCGAGGCCGCGGCAGCCTCCGCAGTCTCCGCGGCCTCCCAGGGGTCGCCGAACTCCTCCTGGAGCAGGCCGAGTTCCTCGAACAGCTGCAAGGTCCGGCGAGCCGATTCCTCATCCAGCCGCTGCAGGGCGAACCCGACGTGGACGATGGCGTACTCGCCCACCTTCAGGTCCGGCAGGTACTCCAGGCACACATCCTTGACGACCCCGCCGAAGTCGACGACCGCCATCCTGGTCCCGTCGCGTTCCGCGATCTCCAACACTCTTCCGGGTACCGCCAGGCACATCGCGGTCTCCCTCCTCTCTCCGGTTCCTCCGAACCTGCCGAACTTCGTGCGGGCGGCCACTCAGCCGTCGGCCCGCGCCGCCACCATCAACTGGCCGAGCGCGAGCCCCGCGTCGTTGGGCGGCACCCGGCGGTGCCGCAGCACGGTGAACCCGTCCTCCGCCAGGCCCCGCGCGCACGCCGAGGACAGCAGCGCGTTGGCGAAGACGCCGCCACTCAGCGCGACCGTCTGGGTGCCGTGCCGCCGCCCGATCTCGGCGCACACCGCCCGTACCAGCGCGGCCACCGCCGCGTGGAACCGGGCGGCGATCAGTCCGGGTGGCGCCCCTGACGCCAGGTCCGCCACCACCGCGGCCAGCACCGGCCCCGGTCGGGCGGTCACCACCCCGCCCTCGTCGGCGAGTTGGAATGCGTAGGCCTCCCCCGGGCCGGCCACCGGCCCGTGCGCGAGGGCAGCCGCCTCCAGCTCGATCGCTGCCTGCGCCTCGTACCCGGCTTGCTGGCAGACCCCGGCCAGCGAGGACACCGCATCGAACAGCCGACCCATGCTGGAGGTCGGCACGCAGTTCACCGATCGGTCCAACTGCTGTGACAGCAGTCGGAGTTCTTCAGCAGGGCAGGAGCGCACCGGCGGCAGGCCGGCCGCCCACGGGAGTCCTGCCGCCCGCAGATGGGCCAGCGCCATCCGGTACGGGCGCACCACGGCCGCGTCGCCCCCCGGCAGCGGAACGTAGTCGAGCCGGGCGAGACGCCGAAAGCCCCGGTAGTCGGCCAGCAGCGCCTCTCCGCCCCACACCGCGCCGTCCTCTCCGTAGCCGGTGCCGTCGAAGGCGATCCCGATCACGGGCCGACTGCCGTCGAGGCCGTGCTCGGCCATCACCGAGGCGATGTGCGCGTGATGGTGCTGGACGTCCCGCACCTCACGGCCCCGGGCCGACCTGCGCACGTGCCGGGCAGAGCGGTAGCCGGGGTGGCGGTCGACGACGAGCACTTCGGGCTGCACGCCGGTGACGGCGCCGAGGTGGTCCACCGCGCGGTCGAAGGCCCGGAGGGTGGCGAGGTCGTCCATGTCGCCGAGGTGGCCGGACAGCCAGGCGTAGCCGTCCCGGGCCAGCGCGAAGGTGTTCTTGAGGTCGCCGCCCGCGGCCAGCGCGGGCCGCACCGGCACCGGCAGGGGCACCGGGAGCGGCACGTAGCCGCGCGAGCGCCGTACCGGCAGCGGCTGCCCGTCCACCACCCGCACCACGGAGTCCTCGCAGGGCACGTGGATGGGGCGGTCGTGGGTGAGCCAGCCGTCGACCAGCGGGGCGAGGCGGGCGAGGGCCTCCCGGTCGTCCGTCACGATGGGCTCGCCGGACAGGTTCGCGCTGGTCATGACCAGCAGTCCGGGGCCGGGAGGGGCGAGCAGGAGGTGGTGCAGCGGGGTGTACGGCAGCAGCACGCCGAGGTCGGGGCTGCGCGGAGCGGCTGCTTCCAGTTCCGCGAGCCGGTGTTGCCCCCGGCGCAGCAGTACGATCGGCCGCACCGGGCCGGTGAGCAGGTCTTCCTCGACGGGCCCCAGTTCCACCGCCCCGGATGCCACCAGGGCCCTGAGCTGTTCGAGGTCGCGGGCCATCAGGGCGAAGGGCTTGTCACCGCGCCGCTTGCGCCTGCGCAGCAGGGCGACGGTGTCCGCGTCGGTGGCGTCGCAGGCCAGGTGGTAGCCGCCGATGCCCTTGACGGCCAGGACCGCTCCGCAGGTGATCAGGCGCCGGGCCTCGGCGAGCGCCTGCTCACCGTCGAGCACGGGGAGCCCGGGGACGGACAGGGTGAGGGTCGGGCCGCAGGTGTGGCAGGCGACGGGCTGGGCGTGGAAGCGCCGGTCGGCCGGGTCGGCGTACTCGCGGGCGCAGTCGGGGCACATCGCGAAGGCCGCCATCGTGGTGTTGGCCCGGTCGTACGGCAGGGCGGTGACGATGGTGTGGCGGGGCCCGCAGTTGGTGCAGCTGATGAACGGGTGCCGGTAGCGGCGGTCGGCGGGGTCGGCCAGTTCGGCGAGGCAGTCGGCGCAGGTGGCGGTGTCCGGGGGGATCTGGGTGCGGTGCGGTCCGTCGGCGCGGGAGGGGGTGATGACGAAGCCCGGTGTGCCGGTGACGGCCAGCGGCTGGTGGTCCACCGAGGCGACGTCGGCGAGCGGGGGCGCGTCGCTGGCGATGCGCCGGCAGAACGCGGTCACCGCCTCGCCGGTGCCCTCGATCTCGGCGAGCACGCCCTCGCCGGTGTTGGTGACGCTGCCGGACAGCCCGAGTTCGGTGGCGAGGGTGAAGACGAACGGTCGGAAGCCGACGCCCTGGACGAGTCCGCGCACGGCGACCCGGCGGCGCTGGAGCAGGGGCGGCTGCTGATCCGTGGTCACGGCAGGTCCACGGCCGGGTGCGGGTGGTCGTGGGCCCCCGCGTGGTCGTTGCCGTGGTCGTGGTCGTGGTGGTTGCCGAGGTCGTGGTGGTTGCCGTGGTCGTGGTCGTGCGCGCCGGCCATCACCGGCCGGTGGACCTGCGCTCCGGCCAGCACCGCGAGCGCCCGGTCCAGCAGCGCCCCGGCGCCCTGCCCGGTGCGGGCCGAGGTGAAGACCACCTCCACCCCCGGGTTGACCCGCGCGACGCTCGCGAGGAAGGCCGCTTCGTCGAACTGTGCCGCGACCGCGAGGTCCGCCTTGGTGACCAGCACCAGGTTGGCCAGTCCGAAGGCGGTCGGGTACTTGAGCGGTTTGTCCTCTCCCTCGGTGACCGAGGCGAGGACGACCCGCAGCGATTCGCCGAGGTCGTAGGAGGCGGGGCAGACCAGGTTGCCGACGTTCTCGACGAACAGCAGCCGGGTGTCCGGCGGCAGCCAGCCGGCCAGGTGCCCGCGCAGCATCGCCGTCTCCAGGTGGCACAGGCCGTCGGTGAGGACCTGCTTCACCGGCGCGCCCGAACGGGCCAGCCGGCGCGCGTCGTTCTCGGTCGCGAGGTCGGCGGTGAGGGCCGCGACGGGCACCTCGCGCTCCCGGGCCAGGCCGAGTTCGGCCTCCAGGAGCGCCGTCTTGCCGCTGCCCGGGCTGGACAGCAGGTTCACCACGACGGTGCCCCGAGCGGCCAGTTCCGCCCGCAGCCGCCGGGCGTCGTCGTCGTTGCGGGCGAGAACCGCCTGCCGGAGATCAACGGTGCGACACATCGGTTTCAGCCTCCTTGATCGGTCCGGGCGCCCGTCGGGGGCTCGGACCACTCGACGCCGAGGATCTGCAGCTCACGCCCGGCCAGCAGTTCGACCCTGGCGCCGGCGCAGCGCGGGCAGCCCAGGTCGGGCGGCATGCCGACGCTCCACTCGACCCCGCAGGGCGTGCACTTCGCCCGTGCGGCGACGGCCTCGGTCTCCAGCACCGCACCTTCCAACAGCGTTCCAGCGCAGGCCAGTTCGAAGCAGAAGTCGAGTGCCGAAGGAACGACTCCGGCCAGTTCGCCGATCTGCAGCCGGACTCTGGCCACGGCGCTCTCCCCGTGTGCGCGGGCGGCCCGGTCCACCTGGTCGACGACGGCCGTCGCGATCGACATCTCGTGCATCTGTCTCGTTTCCCGCGGTTGGAGGCGCCCGGCTCCGTGGGGGCGCGGGCCCGGTGTCCGGGCCCCGTGAGCAACAGGCCCCGTGAGCAACAGGCCCCATTACAGGGTGCGGCGGCGGGAACGGCTCGAAGCCGCGCCGCCGCCGTATCCGTGACTACCTGTTCGCAGCACGCCGGTGGTGGTCCCCGCGCGTACTGCTCCGCTACCGCATCCGCTCCTACATCCGCCGGATCCGCAGGTAGCGCCTCAGGTCGGGAAGGCTCTGCCAGATCAGCGCCGCGGCTGCGGCCAGGACGGCCGCGGCAGCCGCGACGGCGAGGTTCTTCAGCATGGTGCCGCCTCTCTGTGGGTGTGTGCGTCCGTGGTGAGGACGCGCAGGATCACGGCGACCGCCTCGTCGACGGCGGCGGCCACCGGGGTGCTCAGTCCGATTCCCTCCTCCAGTGAGGCGGGTTCGCAGCCGACCACCAGGACCCGCCCGGGCGCGGTGCCGCCCGTTCCGGCGGCCAGGGTCGCGAGCAGGGCGAGCACGGCGTCCGGGCCCATCCGGTGGCCGTCCAGGACCATCGATTCCACCGGTCCGGCGTCCGCTTCGATCAGGTACACCGTCCCCGGCTCGCCGCCGCGTGCGGTGGCGTCGACGAGCACCAGCGTCCGGTAACCGTCGAGGAGTTGGTAGGCCAGGTGCACGCCGCGCACGCCGACGTCGAGGAGCTCGACGCCGGCGGGCAGCTCCCGGGCGGCGAGGCGCCGGACGGTCTCGACCCCGAAGCCGTCGTCGCCGAGGAAGATGTTGCCGACCCCGGCGACCAGGACCCGCCCGGTCCGGTCGGCGCTCACGGCCCTTCCACCGGGGCGACCTCGTCCGGCTGGAAGTACCGGAAGCGGCCCTGCGCCCGCCACAGGTCGGCACCCGGGTCGTCGTCCACGGTGACGGCCAGGTGCACCGAACCGTCGACGTCGTGCAGCACCGCCTCCACCAGCGCGGTGCGCCCGTGCAGGAACACGTCCTGGGCGTCGGTGCGGCGGCGCCCGGGCCGGAGCCGCACCCGGCTGCCGGCGGCGACCGGGCGGCCGTCGATCATCACCTGGTCCCGTTCGGGGTCGGTCTGCGGGTCGTTGCCCGGGTCCCACCAGGGCCGGTCCGCCCCGGCTTCGGGGTGGGTGAGTTCGCGCAGCCCCCGGACGGCGCCGTGCAGCCGTTCCAGGATCTCGGGGGGCATCGAGTCGGCGAGGTCGATCACCGCGCCGGCCCGGTCGTCGGTGCCCCGGGCCTCGCGCTTCTCCCGCTCGGTCAGGGCCGCGGTGCGCAGCGCGAGGATCTCGTCGATCTCGGTGGCGTCGTAGAGCGCGCCGGGGCTCTCGGGGGCGATGTGCGGGTGGTCATCCAGGATGATCGGCGAGGAGAGCAGCACCTTGCCGCTGCCGGGCGGGCCCGCCAGCACGGGCCAGGTGTGCTCGTTGCGGCAGGCGCGCACCGCCTCGCCCGCCCACTCGGGCGGGTCGGTCGCCGAGAGGAAGGAGCCGCGGTCGAGGCCGAGCAGCAGGTGGGCCGAGACGAGGGCGTGCGCCAGTGCGGCCTCGCGTCGGGTGCCGGGCACCGGGTCCCAGTCGGAGGTGTTCTCCACCAGGACGGTCAGCCGCTGCGCCCGGTAGGGGCCGGGTACGTCCTGGGCGGTGATCCGCAGTCGGCCCTGGACCCGTTCGCGGCGGCGCAGGAGTCGCCCGGCCAGCGCACCGTCCTCGACGAGCGGCTCCTCGTCCTCGGACGCGTCGAGTTCGAAGCCGCGGACGGCTTCACCGGCCGCCAATTCCTCGACCGGGATGAGGAGTTCGATCCGCTCCTCGACCCCTTCGTCCCAGGGGACGAGCACCCGGTCGGCGAGCTCCAGCTCATCGACGGTCCGGAATCCGCCCTGTCTGCCGGCCTCTTGGACCGTCCGCCGTTGGAGGCGCAGGAACCGCAGCTCGACGGCCAGCTGGTCGCCCTGGCGCGCTTCCATCACGCACTCGGTGCGCTGGCGGGAGTGCTCGCCGCTGTCGGCGCCGTAGCGCGGCGGGGTCAGGACGCCGAACTGCCAGCGCAGCCGGTTCTTGGCCGCTGACGCCCGGTAGGGGTAGAGCACGTAGCCCTCGAACAGGACGGCGTCGGCGATCTGCCGGGCGTGGGCGAACCTGTTCTCGCTCTCGTGGGCGGGCGCGGTCACCGCTCCCCCTTCGCGGTCTGGGCCGCCTTGACGGCCTGGGGTGGCTTCGCGGCCTGGGTCGTCGCTGTGGTCCGGGTCGGCGCTGTGGTCTGGGTCGTCGCTGTGGTCTGGGTCGGCTTCGTGGTCGGGGCCGTGCCGAGCAGCTCGCGCACGGTGGCCTCCCAGGACGGCAGGGCGTGCCGGGAGCGGTAGGCGAGCAGTTCGGCCATCAGGTCGGCGGGCAGCCGGAGCCAGCCACAGCCCGGGAAGTGCGCGTCGATCGCCTCCCGCCAGACCTTGACCGGCATCCGCACGGCGGCTTCCTGGTCCCAGGCCACCGGGGTGACCTGGAAGCCGCCGGGGCCGGCGAAGGCGGTACCCGAGAAGAGCAGCAACAGCGGCACGTCCCCGTCGTCCAGTGCGGCGAGGTAGCGGGCGGCGGAGACGTCCATGTCGTAGGTGCAGGGCACCACCAGGTCGGTCTCGGTTTCGCCGGTGAACGCGCCGACCAGCAGCGGGACCTGGGCGAACTGGACCGGGTGGAGGGTGCCGGCCCAGCGTGAGCGCTCGCCGAACAGGTCGGTCAGCCGCCCGCCCTCGGCGTCGCCGTAGCGGCGGCGGGCCGGTTCGATCCGCAGTTGGCAGCGCAGCGCCAGCGCGTGCACCCGCACGTCGGCGGGGGCGGTGATGCGCAGCCGGAAGACGAGGGCGGGCCCGGCGGCGTAGGGATCGGCCCGCACTCCGGTGCAGGCGAAGGAGATCGAGGTCACCGGGCGCCGCCTTCGGGGAGGACGCGGGACCGGGCGGCCAGGCGGTCGAAGAAGGCGGCCTGTTCGGCGCGCGCCTCGGCCCCGCCGTCGAAGCCCTTCCAGCAGCGCCGCAGCCGGCCGACGAGTTCGTAGCAGACGTCGACCGGCACCAGGTAGCACTGGATGCCATCGGTGTCGCGCCGCAGCAGTAGCGCCTCGACGTCCGGCCGCAGCGCGGCGTGGAGGCGGCTGCCGCCGAGCGCGGCCTGCCAGGCGGCCTCGTCGGGTTCGGCCTCGGTCGCGCCACCCGGGCCGGGGTAGAGCAGGACGGACCGCTGCAGACGCGTGGTGCGCAGCAGGAACGCGGTGGCGACCGGGATGCCGAGGGCTGCCCAGGCGTCCTCGCCGAGGGGGTGGGCCGGGTCGGTCAGGTAGCGGTCGGGGACGGCGCGGTAGCGGCCGTCGGCCGCGCCGGGCTGCTGGAACAGCAGGGCGCAGGCGGTGCAGGCGCAGGTGAGCGCCTGCTGGTCGGTGTCCGCCAGGTGGCGGTGCTCGGCGGGCAGGTGCCGGCCGCAGAACTCGCAGCGTTGCGGCTGCGGGGGTGCGGGCTCCCGCAGCCGGCGCAGCAGCGCGGTGCCGGGCCGGTCGAGCTGGCGGAAGGTCATCGCGGGTCCGCCGGGGGCCGAGCGCCGATCTGCAGCAGTTCCGCGGGGCGTTCGAGCTCGACCGCGGTGACCTCGGGGGCGTGGCAGGCCAGGGCGTTCTCGATGTCCTGTTCGCCGCACCCGCAGCCGCTGCGGGTGCGGCGCAGCCGGGCGGTGCCGGTGGCGGGGTCGAAGGCGGCCAGGTCGACCGGTTCGGGCAGGGTGGCGAGTGCGCGGGTGATGCGGGCGGTGACGTCCTCGGGGTGCAGGTCGTGCAGGACGAGCAGCCCGGCCAGCGACGGTTCGTCCAGCAGCCGGGCCAGCGCGGCGGGCGGCAGGGCCTGGACGAGGCGGGCCAGGGCGTCGCCGTAGAGGGCCATCAGTTCGCGGACGAGGTGCTCGCCGGCCTCCTGCGCGTCGGCGCCGGCCAGTTGGTCCAGGGCCTCCTGGATGCGGGCCCCCGCCTGTTCCGGGGTCATGCGGTGAGTCCGCTCAGCCCAGTGGGCACGTGCATGGTCTGCACCGTCTTCCCGTCACCCAGGTACATGTGGACGCCGCAGGGCAGGCAGGGGTCGAAGCTGCGCACGGCGCGCATGATGTCGATGCCCTTGAAGGTCTCCGGGGGGTTCTCCTCGAAGATCGGGGTGTTCTGGACGGCGTCCTCGTAGGGGCCGGGGGTGCCGAAGCTGTCGCGGACGCTGGCGTTCCACGGGGTCGGCGGGTAGGGGTGGTAGTTGGCGATCTTGCCGTCCCGGATCACCATGTGGTGGGACAGCACGCCGCGTACGGCCTCGGTGAAGCCGCAGCCGATCGACTCGTCCGGCACCTCGAAGCGCTCCCAGGTCTGGCTGCGCCCGGCCCGGACCTCGTCGAGCGCCTTCTCGGCGAAGTGCAGGGCCGCGGCGGCCGCGTAGGCCTGGAAGTAGGTGCGGGCGCGGTTGCGTTCGATGGCGTTGCTCCACTGCGGGATCTTCCACTCGAAGGTGGTCTCCGGCTTGGTCATGGAGCGCGGCAGGTTGATCTGCACGCTGTGTCCGGTGGCCTTGATGTAGCCGATGTCGACCAGTCCGGACAGCGCGGTGGACCACAGGCGGGCGATCGGACCGCCGCCGGTGTCGAGGGCGAGGTAGTCCTTGCCGTCGAACCAGCGGGGGGACATCACCCAGCTGTACTTGTCGTCGAAGTCGCGTTTCTGCGGGGCCGGGATGGTGTGCTGGTTCCAGGGGTGGCGGGGGTCGACGGGGTTGCCCAGCGGGTCGTGGGTGACGAAGAGCTCCTTGCCCTCCCAGTCCTGGTAGTAGGAGCTGCCGAGCAGGATGCGGATGCCGAGGTTGATCTCGGTGAGGTCGTTGGTGACGAGCTTGCCGTCCACCACGATGCCCGGGGTGACGAACATCCGCCGGCCCCAGTCCGTCATGTTGCGGTAGGTGAAGTCGCAGTGGTCCGGGTCGTTGAGGCTGCCCCAGCAGCCGAGCATGACGCGGCGCCGGCCGACCTCCTCGTAGCCGGGCAGGGCCTCGTAGAAGAAGTCGAAGAGGTCGTCGTGCAGCGGCACGACCTTCTTCATGAACTCCACGTAGCGCATCAGCCGGGTCAGGTAGTCGGTGAACAGCTGGACGGTGGCCACCGTGCCGACGCCGCCGGGGTAGAGGGTGGAGGGGTGCACGTGGCGGCCCTCCATCAGGCAGAACATCTCCCGGGTGTAGCGGCTGACCTGGAGCGCCTCGCGGTAGAACTCGCCCTCGATGGGGTTCAGTGAGCGCATGATGTCGGCGATGGTGCGGTACCCGTGGTCGCCGGCGTGCGGTGCCTCGGTGCGTTCGGCCAGTTCCAGGACGCCGGGGTTGGTCTCGCGGACCATCTTCTCGCAGTAGTCGACCCCGACCAGGTTCTCCTGGAAGATGTTGTGGTCGAACATGTACTCGGCGGCCTCGCCGAGGTTGATGATCCACTCGCCGAGGTGCGGGGGCTTGACCCCGTAGGCCATGTTCTGCGCGTAGACCGAACAGGTGGCGTGGTTGTCGCCGCAGATGCCGCAGATCCGGCTGGTGATGAAGTGCGCGTCGCGCGGGTCCTTGCCGCGCATGAAGACGCTGTAGCCGCGGAAGACCGAGGAGGTGCTGTAGCACTCCGCGACCTTCTTCTGCTTGAAGTCGATCTTCGTGTGGATGCCCAGGCTGCCCACGATCCGGGTGATCGGGTCCCAGGACATCTCCACCAGACCGCTGCCGTCGCCGGCCGTCCTGGTCGTCGGTGCCATCGTCTGTCATGCCCTTCTGTCAGCGGGAGGAGGCTCTGCAACGGCCCGCCCGCCCCGGGCGGGGCGGGCGGGCCGAAGGGGGAAAGGGGTCACCACGGCGGGCGGTAACCGGTGGTCAGGCGGCGCCCCGTGTGCCGCCACTTGGGCTCCCGGTCGACCGTCCGGCCCGTGATCGTGCGCAGGCGGCGGATCACCGCCCCGTACGCCGAGCTGGCACCCGTCGAGACCCGGGAGCCGGGCGGCGGGTCCATGAACGGCATGAACTTGTCGGGGAAGCCCGGCATGGTGCAGGCGATGCAGATGCCGCCGACGTTGGGGCAGCCGCCGATGCCGTTGATCCAGCCGCGTTTGGCGACGTTGCACTTGACGACCGGGCCCCAGCAGCCGAGGCGCACCAGGCACTCGGGCGTGCCGTAGTCGGTGGCGAACTGGCCCTGTTCGTAGTACCCGCCGCGGTCGCAGCCCTCGTGCACGGTCGCGCCGAACAGCCAGGCCGGACGCAGCTTGTCGTCCAACGGGATCATCGGCGCGGAACCGGCCAGCTGGTACAGCAGGTAGGTCAGCGTCTCGGCGAAGTTGTCGGGCTGGATCGGGCAGCCCGGCACGCAGACGATCGGCAGGCCCGCCTTGGACTTCCAGTCCCAGCCCAGGTAGTCGGGCACGCCCATGGCACCGGTCGGGTTGCCGGCCATCGCGTGGATGCCGCCGTAGGTGGCGCAGGTCCCGATGGCGACCACCGCGGTGGCCTTGGGGGTGAGGCGGTCCAGCCACTCACTGGTGGTGATCGGCTGGCCGGTGTCCGGGTTGTCGCCGAAACCGCACCAGTAGCCCTCCTCCTTGATCGTCTCGTTCGGGATGGAACCCTCGACGACCAGGACGAAGGGGTCGAGCTCGCCGCGGTCCGCCTTGAAGAACCACTCCACGAAGTTGTCCGCGCCCTGGACCGGACCGCACTCGAAGTCGATCAGCGGCCAGTGGACGGCGACCTCCGGCAGGCCGGGGAGCGCGCCGGTGACGATCTCCTCGATGCTGGGCTGCATCGCCGCGGTCAGGGAGACCGAGTCCCCGTCGCAGCTCAGACCCGCATTGATCCAGAGAATGTGCACCACGGCGGCATCGGCTGAAGTTGTTGCAACCGCACCCATGAGGATGCCTCCTCAAAAAAACGGGAGCCGAACAGATAGGCTCAAAAAATTCATAGCAGCAGTTCAGTCCGGCCGCCGGTCCAGAGAGCCGGGCAGGTCGCTCGAAGGGACGCGCGCCGGTGCACCCGTCCGGGTGGCCGCCAGCCGGACTCGGCTGGTCTCGAAGGGAGCCCGCACTGAACACCCCGCTCGCGGAGGGCCTGGCACTGGTACTGCTGCTGGCCGTGCTGGCCTGTGCCGTCGTCCGGCCGTGGGGCTGGCCCGAGGCCGCCGTCGCGGTGCCCGCCGCCGCCCTGCTGGTCGCCACCGGAGCGATATCGCCCGCGCACGCGTTGGAGGAGGCCGAACGGCTGGGACCGGTGGTCGGGTTCCTGGCGGCGGTGCTGGTGCTGGCGCAGCTGTGCGACGAGGAGGGGCTGTTCCACGCCTGCGGGGCGTGGATGGCCCGGACCGCCGCGCGGCCCGGACGGCTGCTGGTGCAGGTGTTCGCCCTGTCCTCGGTGATCACCGCGGTGCTGAGCCTGGACGCGACGGTGGTGCTGCTGACCCCGGTGGTGTTCGCGACCGCCACCCGGCTCGGAGCCCGGCCGAAGCCGCACGTCTACGCCTGCGCACACCTGTCGAACACCGCGTCGCTGCTGCTTCCGGTGTCCAACCTGACCAACCTGCTGGCGTTCGCGGCCAGCGGCCTGAGCTTCACCCGGTTCGCCGCGCTGATGGCCCTGCCGTGGCTGGTGGCGATCGGCGCCGAGTACGCGGTCTTCCGCCGGTTCTTCGCCGCCGACCTGGACAGCGGGGCCCCGCCGCCACCGGACGAGGCGGCCCCCGAGCTGCCGCTGTTCGCGCTCGTCGTGGTGGCCTGCACGCTCGGCGGGTTCGTCCTCACCTCCGCGCTGGGCGTCAATCCGGCGTGGGCGGCCGCGGCGGGGGCCCTCGTGCTGGCCGGCCGGGCGCTCGCCCGGCGCCGCATCACGCCGACGGCGGTCGTCCGGGCCGCGAACGTTCCGTTCCTCGCCTTCGTCGTCGCCCTCGCGATCGTCGTCCGCGCCGTCGTCGACAACGGCCTCGCCACCGCGCTCGGCCACGTGGTCCCCACCGGCACCGGCCTGCCGTCCCTGCTCGCGGTCGCCGTGCTGGCCGCCGTCCTCGCGAACGTGATCAACAACCTGCCCGCCGTCCTGGTCCTCCTGCCGCTGACGGCGGCCTCCGGCCCGGGTGCGGTGCTGGCGATGCTGCTCGGCGTGAACATCGGCCCCAACCTCACCTACGCCGGCTCCCTGGCCACCCTGCTGTGGCGCAAGATCGTCCAGCAGCACGGGAGCACCGTCCGGCTGGGCGAGTTCACCCGCCTCGGTCTGCTCACCGTCCCGTCGGCGCTGGTGCTGTCCGTCCTGGCGCTGTGGGTGTCGCTGCGGGCGCTGGGAGGCTGACGGGCGGGGCGCCCGTGGGGCGGGCGCCCCGGGGCGCGGGGGTGTCAGGAGATCATGAAGTCCCGGACCGGCAGGGGGCGGTTGACCACGCGGACGTCGCCGATCCAGCCGTGGAAGACCTGACTGAGCGCGCCGCCGTACTCGTAACCGCCGAGCAGCCAGGGGTGGCCGAGGGTGCTGAGGCCCTCGGACGGTGTCGAGGGGTTGCGGACGACCTCGCAACCGTTCACGTACATCCGGGTGAGCCGCTTGTTGTTGACGACCGCGACGTGCCACCAGGCGCCGAGCGGGAGTTCGTGGCCCCAGTTGGTGACGGGGCCGCTCAGGTTGGTCGGGTAGACGCACCACTGCAGTTCCCGCCCGCCGGACAGGCTGAGCGTGGCGACCGGCTCCTGCGGGTCGGTGTCGGGGCCGGTCTTCCCCGCCTCCCCGCTCGTGCCCCAGCGGCTGAGCAGCGCCGTCCAGGCGTTGCGGCCGGCGTCCCAGTCGGCCGGCAGCTTGAAGAACGCCTCGAAGGTGTAGCCCTGCTGGAAGGTGTCGGCGTTCATCGGGGCCTTGGCGACGGTCTGCAGGTAGGCGCCCTGGACCGGTTTGCCCCGGCCCTCGAAGTAGAGGCTGCCGCGGCCGGGCTGGTCGGGGTGCGACTCGGTGGACCAGGTGAGCGTCCCGGCCGGGCTGCCCGGGGCGGTCTGCTTGACGAGGTCGTTGCCGTGACCGCTCAGGTCCTTGACGACCTGGGAGTCGGCGACGGCGCTGCCGGCCGGCCGGCCGCCGTCGAAGCGCCAGTAGGCGACCGTGCCCGGGATCGTCAGCTGACGCGCGGGGCGGGCCGGGCGGGCCGGGACCGGGGCGAAGCCGGCGAACCTCCGCGCGAAGTCCACCTGCACCGAGAAGCTGTCCACCGGGCCGGTCAGCTCGATCTCCTCGCTGGCGAGGCGGTTGACCTTCTCCGCGGCCAGCTGCTGGATCCAGGGCGAGTACGTCCGCACGTCGATGGTGTTGCGGTCCAGGTCGAAGCGGTAGGCGCGGATCATCGCCGCGCCGCCGTAGTACCGGTTCTGGTAGTTGGTGATGTGGACGTGGACGTCGTGGCCTGCCTTGTTGGTCAGCGTGGTGCTGCCGGGCGGCCAGTAGTGGCCGTTCAGGGTGAGGAAGATCTGGTCGTTGCCGCTGATCAGCCTGTCCCAGAGCGCGTGCCCGTGGTCGGACAGCTGGGCGGCGCCGCCGTCGTCGGCGTAGGCGAGGTCGTGGGTGGTGAGGATGACCGGCACGGTCGGGTGCTGGGCGATCACCGAGTTCGCCCAGGCGAAGCCGCGGTCGGACAGCCGCCAGTCCAGCGAGAGCACCATCCAGTCCCGGCCCGCTCCCCGGAACAGGTGGTAGGTGTTGTAGCCGTCCGGGCTCGCGCCCTTGAAGGTCGCCGAGCGGGCGAACCGGGCCGGGTTGAAGGTGTCCAGGTACGCCGTCCGGCCCCGCTGGTCGTCGCTGCCCGAGCCGACGTCGTGGTTTCCGGCCAGGACGCTGTAGGCCGCGCCGTGGCGGTCGAGGAGGGTGAAGGCCTTGCCCGCGGCGGCGAACTCCTCGGCCTTGCCGTTCTGGGTGACGTCGCCCAGGTGCGCGAGGAAGACGAAGTTCTCGTCGCTGCCGTCCAGCACGTGGCGCAGCGAGGCCTCCAGCGGGGCGGGGTGGATCCGGTCGTCGTCGAAGAGGTACTGGGTGTCGGGCATCACCGCCAGCGAGAAGCGGGGGCCGTCCGGGTCCGGATCCCAGGCGCCCCGGCCGTCGTCCGCGGCGGCGGGCGCGCCGAAGGCGTCGGCCGTCGCGTCGGCGGGCTCGTCCGCCGACGCCGTCGCCGTGGAGCCCGCCCCGAGGACCGCCAGCCCGGCGCCTACCAGCCCCGTCGCGCGCAGGAAGGCGCGGCGTCCGGCCGCCGCCGGCGCGTCGGAGTCGAACCCGACGGTCCGCGGGCAGCTCGACCCGTGGTCGTCGTGGGGAAGGTCGTTCTGATGGTGGTTCATCGGGGCAGCTCCTCGGGCCGTGCACGGTGATCGCGACGTTAGGGGCACGACGCGGACCGCCGATCGGACGGCCGGCCTCCGCACGGTGAACACCCGGGGAACGTCCCCCGCGGGCCTGTTCCCCGTCCGGCTTCTGCTGCTGGGTCAGTGGCCGGGTCAGTGGCCGCCCTCGGGTTCGGTGCAGCCGCCGTCCAGGTACATGCCGTGCGGGTGGATGTCGGGCGGGGAGGTCAGCAGGCCGCTGACGCACAAGACGGCTTCGGGGATTTGGAGGTCGAATCCGGGGGCGCCGGTGGAGGTGCGGACGTTGACCAGCTCGGCGGGGTAGCCGAGGCGTTGGAGCGCCGCGCGGAGGCCGGCTTCGTCGAGGACGGCCGGCGTGCCGGCGGGCCGCAGGGCGTCCGCGATCCGTGCCGCGTGGGCCTCGCCGCGGCACTGGGCGTCGGCGAGGAGCCTGACGGTCTGTTTGTAGGCGTGGTTCTCCGCGTACTTGTCGGCCCAGGTACCGCCGTCGCCCGTGGGGGCGGCGGCCGGGGCGGACGGCGGTGTGGCGGCGACGCCCGCGCATTTCGCCGCGACCTGGGGGAAGAGCCGGTCGTGGCGGGCCAGGGCCTCGGCCCCGGCCTGGCCGGGCTCGCGGGATTCGGTGTGTGATGCGTTGCTCGGTGCGCTCGTCGATCCGCAGCCGGCGAGCGCCAGCACCGTCACGGCCGCCGCCAGGCCGGTGGCTGTCCTGCTCCAGGTGTACCTCATCTGCCTTCTCCCCCTCGGCCGTTGACCCTCGGTCGTTGACCCTTGGCCCGTTGCCCCCGATCACCGGATGATTGTCGCGCACGAGGGCGGCGGCGGGCGGGTCAGTCAGCGAACGGGCCGGTGTCTCCGAAGGCGAGGCGGGTGAAGTGCTCGGCGATGCGGTGGTGGCCGGCCTGGTCCGGGTGCAGGTCGTCGGGGAGCGGGTGGTCGTCGTGGTCGGTCCGGCCGTAGAGCGAACGGCCGTCCAGGTAGTGCAGGTTGAGGTCGCCGTCGGCGGCGCGGGCGGCGACGATGCGGGCGAGTTCGGTCCGGATGACGGTGAGGGTGAGGCGGCCCGCCGCGGTCTCGGCCGGGTCGCCGGTGGCCCGGAAGCGCAGTGCCCCGGTGCTGAAGTCGACGGCGAGGGGCCCCGGGGTGTCCTCCTGGATCGGGCAGAGGATCGGGGAGACGACGAGCAGCGGCGTAGCCGGGTGTCCTTCGCGGACGGTGTCGAGGAAGCCGTGCACCGCCGGGACGAAGGCGCGCAGGCGCATCACGTCGGCGTTGACGAGGTTGATGCCGATCTTCAGGCTGATCAGGTCGGCGGGGGTGTCGCGGATCGCGCGGGCGGTGAACGGGTCGAGCAGCGCGCTGCCGCCGAAGCCGAGGTTGACCAGGTCGACGCCGCCCGCGGACGCCGCCAGGGCGGGCCAGGTGCCGGTCGGGTGGGTGGCGTTGGAGCCGTGGCTGATCGAGCTGCCGTGGTGCAGCCAGCGACGGCGGGTGCCGTTCGGGACCGGGGTGACGGGGGCGTCGGTGTCGAGGGCGAGGAGTTCGGTGGTCTCGGTGTGCGGGAGCCAGATCTCGACGGTCTTGTCCCGTGCGGGCAGACCGGTGAACCGGGCGGTGCCGGGCGGGCCCTGGGTCAGCTCGACGCGGCCGGTGACCATGTCGATGGTGCGCAGGTTGCCGCCGGACACCGTGGTCTGCGCCGTCAGCTGCCCGTCGACGAGGAGGTCGTACACCCCGTCGGGCGGGGTGGGCACGCCCACGTAGGCCCGCTTGGTCGGGACGGTGTGCAGGTCGATCGCGGTGGCGCGGGTGCGGAAGGCCAGCCGGACGCCGGTGGGCTGGGACTCGGCGATCGCGAGCTGTTCGTCGGGGATCTGCCGGCGGGCCCGGGCGGGCAGGCGGTGCGGCAGCAGGCCGCGTCCGGTGTGCTCGACGTCGAGGTGGCCGTGCAGCAGGGCCTCGGTGACGGGGGTGGTGAAAGAGGTGTTCATCGTTGTTCCATCGCGTTCTGTGCGGGCCCTGCCCGTGCCATGTGCTTTCTGCCATCCGGCTATAGCCAGTATGAGATTGCCTAATAAGTTTAGGCAAATGAGATTACGACATTGGATTCCCGGTCCTGGATCCCCAGGCCTTGGCTGTCGGCGGCGGCCACGGCCGCGGCGTCAGCCCGCCAGGATGACCGTCTCCGCCGGGCCGGAGAAGCCGGCCTGCTGGGCCGGGGCGCCGGTCGCGGCGAGGCGGCGGTGCTCCTGCGGACTGACGCCGCGGACGCGCTTGAAGGCCGCCGAGAGGGCGAAGGCGTTGCTGTAGCCGACCTTGCGGGCCGCGAAGGCGACGGTGCACTCGGGTTCGCGCAGCAGGTCGGCGGCGACGGCCAGCCGCCAGCCCGCCAGGTAGGCCATCGGCGGTTCGCCGACCAGGCCGGTGAAGCGGCGGGCCAGGCCCGCCCGCGACACCCCGACCCGCTGGGCGAGGTCGGCGACCGTCCAGGCGGTGGCCGGGTCGTCGTGCATCAGCCGCAACACCGGTCCGACGACGGCGTCGTGCTGGGCGCGGTACCAGGCCGGGGCGCCGGAGTCGGGGGCGGCAAGCCAGGAGCGCAGCACGGAGACGACCAGCAGGTCCAGGATGCGGTCCAGGACCAGCTCCTGACCGGGCTCGTTGCGCCCTATCTCGGCGGCCAGCAGGTGCACCAGGGTGTCGTCGGCACCGGTGCCGGCCGGGCGGACCAGCAGGGCCGGCAGGCAGGCGAGCAGGCGCTGACCGATCTCGTGCTCGGCCTGGTAGGTGCCGGACAGGACCACCGAGGACGCCTGGTCGCCCTCCCGGCCCTGCCCCCAGGTCCGGACGCCGAGCGACATCACCTCGGAGACGTCCACACCGCCGCGCGTGCAGACCTGCCCGGGGCCGACGATCACGTCCACGGGGGTGTCGGGGTCGTCCGCCACCGTGTACGGCTCCGGGCCGCGGACGATCGCCACGTCGCCGGGGTGCAGCAGCAGCGGCGTGCCGCGCTCGGGCAGGATCCAGGCCTCGCCGCGAACCATCGTCACCACCGACAGCGGGGCCCGGTCCTCGATCCGCAGCGACCACGGCGGGGTGAGGATCGAGCGCAGCAGGAACGCACCGCGGGCCTTGGGGCCGTCGAGGAGTCCCGTCAGAGTGTCCATGGCCCCAAGTGTAGACGGCAAGACATCATTTGACGGTTCGTCATTTGAGAGGGTCTTGAGTGATCGAGGTGGCCCGAGCGGCCCGGATGCCGGATGATCGGCGCACGGGGGACGAACCGATACGCAGATACGCAGATACGCAGAGACAGTGAGGGGCTACGAAGATGGAACTGGCACGCACACTCGCACTGGTGGCGGCCACCGTCACCTGTGGACTGACCGCCGGGTTGTTCTACGCCTTCGCGTGCTCGGTCATGCCCGCGCTCGCGCGGGTCGAGGACCGCACCTTCATCGAGGTCATGCAGCGCATCAACGTGGCCATCCTGAACGGCTGGTTCGTCCTCGGCTTCGTCGGCGCCCTCCTCACCACCGGCGCCGCCGTCGCCCTCCACCTGCCCTCCGACGGCCACCACGCGCTACCCGCCACCGTGGCCGCCCTGGTGCTCTACATCGCCGCGATCGGCGTCACCCGCTCCGTCAACATCCCGCTCAACGACGAGCTCGCCGCCGGCGGCGAGCCCCGACGCATCACCGACCCGGCCGCCGTCCGGGGGCGCTTCGAAGCCCGCTGGGTCCGCTTCAACGTGCTGCGCGCCCTGCTCTGCACCGCCGCCGTCGCCTGCCTCGCCTGGGCGCTGATCCTGCACGGCCAGGCCTGACCCGCGCCCGGCCGGACCCCCGGATACGCCTTCGAACTCCCGCGTGCCTCGCGGGAGTTCGAAGGCGTATCCGGGGCTGGTCCCGCCCTAGCCGCAGAGGGTCCCGAAGGTGTACCCGCGTGACTTGAGGGTGGAGAGGATCGTCGGAAGTGCGGCGGCGGTCTGGCTGCGGTCTCCGCCGCCGTCGTGCAGCAGGATCACCGAGCCCGGGCGGACGTTCTTCAGCACCCGGGACTGGATGGCCGCCGTTCCCGGCCGGGACCAGTCGGTCGGGTCCACCGACCACAGCACGACCTGCTTGCCGAGCGCCGCCGCCCGCGAGCGCACCGCGCCGTCGACCGAACCGTAGGGCGGGCGCAGGCAGCTCGGGGTGCGGCCGGTCTGGGCGCGGATCGCCTTGTCCGTGTTCGCCACCTGGGCGTTGACGGCGGAGGCCGAGAGCCGGCGCAGGTCCGGGTGCGACCAGGAGTGGTTCTGCACGCTGTGGCCAGCCCGGGCGACCTGCCCGGTGAGCGCCGGATGGGCGGCGACGTTCTGCCCGATCTCGAAGAACGTCGCGCGCACGCCGTAGCGGGCGAGGATCCCGAGGATCCTCGGCGTGTACGTGGGGCTGGGGCCGTCGTCGAAGGTGAGGTAGACGACCTTTCCTCCCTTGTCGGCCTTGGCGCCCGCCGCCTCGGCGGGTGCGGCCGGCACCGCGACCGCCGCTCCCGCCACCAGGGCGACGGCGAGTGCGCCGATCGCGGTCCGAATCCGCCCAACCGCCCTGCGCCTGCCGGAATGTACGGCCATGCCTGCCCCCTGCCCCTGGTGCCGGAACCGCCCTGTACCGACCAGTCTGCGCCGAACGGCGCCGTCGCCGCGACCGGCCGGGGGTGAATTCGGCCAGCTGCCCGGCGGGTTGACCAGCCGCGGAAACAGGGCCGGGAACAGGGCCAGGCACAGGGCCGGGCATGGCGACCGCCCCCGGTGGGGATCCACCAGGGGCGTCAACCCCGTTGCGGGGCCCGGCCGTTCAGCGCGAGGCGCGGCCGTGCAGGACCAGCGCCCGGGTCAGGGCCGCCAGGCCGCCCGTGCAGAGCAGCGTGCGGAGCATGTTGGTGGCCACCCAGGTGCCCTCGAACTTGGCGCGCACGCCCGCGAAGTCGGTGATCTGGGACGGGTCGCCGGCCTGCGCCAGCTGGTTGTTGAGCGGGATGTTGACGCCCATGGTGACCATCAGGGCCACCACGTAGAGCACCGTCGCCCCGGCAGCCCACAGCGCCGCCTGGCGCCGCCCGGCCTTGTGCTGGAGCCAGGCCGCCACGCCCGTCGCCACGAAGGCTCCGACGAAGACCAGGCCGAACATGCCGTTCTCGATCGACTTGTTGATGTGCTGCATCGCCGTCACGTACGTCCGGTCGTCGCCCGCCGCGAGGCCCGGCATCACGGACACGTCGAAGGCGAAGAACAGGCCCGCCATCAGGCCCATCGCGATGGTGGCGCCCGCCAGGACGGGCCCGGCGGCCTTGCTCCGTGCGGCGGGGGCCGCCGAGGCGCCCGGCGCGAGGCCGCCGAAGGAGGATGGAGCGGAGTAGGAAGCTGGAGTCGCGGCCTGGTTCGAGCGCATCGGTAATCCTTCGATTTCTCCCCGGCCCCCGCCCAGCGCGGGGGCCACCACGGTGCCCGGGCACCGGCTTCCGTACCGCTCCCGGGTTCGACCCGGATGGACGGTCAGGAAGTCGGCGAGGCCCGGCACCGACGATCAACGAAACTGACTGGCCTGCGAGTTGTGCGGAGCGGTGGGCGGCTCACACGTCCCAGACCCCGGACGCGGCGGCCTCGCGGGCGAAGTCGGCGAAGTCCCGCGGCTCACGCCCCAACGCCCGCCGCACCCCGTCCCCCAACGAAGCGTTACGACCGTCCAG
>NZ_JBWKER010000085.1:21459-26784 GCF_056435345.1 Kitasatospora sp. NPDC043950 | reverse complement strand
CCCCCCCCCCCCCCCCCCCCCCCCCCCCCCCCCCCCCCCCCCCCCCCCCCCCCCCCCCCCCCCCCCCCCCCCCCCCCCCCCCCCCCCCCCGGGCCGGGGCCGGACCAGACCGGGGCCGGCGGCCGGGGCCGGACCGGGTCAGAGGCCGTAGCGCTCGACGACCTCCTCGTGCCGGGCGGCGTCCGCGCCCGCCGCCTTGGCCAGGTCGAGCCAGGCGAGCGGGTGCGCCCAGTCCCCGGTGAGCCGGTGCAGCAGCGCGTCGGCCTCGGCGGCGGAGGCCGTCGGCGGCACCCCGAGGGCGGCGTACACGCCGGGCAGCGTGCCGTCCTCGTCGGCCGGGTCGGTGATGCGGTACTGCTCCCCGCTGTACGCCCAGACCGCGTAGCCGGCCTGCTGGAGGCTCTCGCGCAGCGCCGCCCACGGCTCGTCGCCGGGCCAGCCGCCGTCGATCCAGTACGTGGTGTACCCCGCCGGGTCGAGCAGGGTGAGCAGCTCGAACACCGGGCGCCAGCCGCGCCGCTCCTCCTCGGGGGCGTCCTCGGCCGGCGGCGGCTCCAGCAGCGCCGGGGCGAAGACCACCACGTCGCCGTGGTTGAGCGTCAGGTCTTCGCCGAGCACCGGCAGGATCCGGGCGGTGGCCGGACCGGTGCGGACGGCGGGCAGGTCGGCGGTGGCGCCGTTGGTGCGGGTGGCCCGGACGGTGACCAGCTGCCACTCCTCGTCCACCGGCCCCTCGGGCTCGTCGAACTCGATGCCGAGCAGCGCGCCGGCGGAACGGACCGCGGCCCAGTCCCGGTTGGCGGTGGCCGCCGTGATCAGGTGCCAGAGGTCGGACTCCTGGACGGTGCGGTGGCGCTCCTCCTCCGGGGCGGCCTCGGCGGGCAGCGCGTGCTCCAGGAGCTCCTGGTACAGCCGCTGCGCGGTGGCGTGGTCGCCCAGCTCGGTGGCGGCGCCGGCGGCCAGCCGGCGGGTGTTGATCCGGCCGGCGTCCAGGGCCAGGATCGCCTCGCACTGCTCCAGCACCTCGGCCCAGCGGCCCTCGGCGGCGGCCCAGCGGGCGCGTATCCAGTGCCCGTCCTCCGGGCTGTCGTCGGCCAGCCGGTCGGCGAGGCGGCGGACGCCCTCGCCGTCCCCCGCGTCGATCAGGGCGGAGCCGAGCATGCCGATCAGCACCTCGTCGGTCGGGGCGGTGTCGAGCCAGTGCCAGAGCAGGTCGCCGGCGGCCCGGGCGTGGCCGAGGCCGCCGAGCACCGCGGCCAGGTTGACGGCCAGTTCGGTGGCACCGGCCGGCTCGCCCCGGTACTGGTCCAGGGCGACGGAGAGCAGGTCGGCGCCGGTCTCGTAGGGCACACCGACCTCGGCCAGGTGCGCCGCCAGCTCGCCGGGCGGGACGGGCAGCTCGGGCTCCGGCAGCGCCTCGGCGGCCGCCCGCAGCGCGGCGACCTCCGCGGCCACGCCGTCGGTGCGGCGCAGCTGGGCGAGCTTGCGCTCCCCGGTCGCGGCGAGGGTCAGCGCCACCGTCCGGGCGCCGCGGGCGAGGGCGAGCCGACCCGCCGCCAGCAGCAGGTCCACGCACGGGCGGTGCGAGCCGGTGCCGTCCAGGTAGCCGACCCAGCCGGCCACGGCGGCGCCCAGCTCGGCGTCGTTCTCCCAGGCGCCGGCCGCGACCAGCAGCTCGACCGTGTGCGTCCAGCCGTCCCGCAGGTCGGCGTGGCGCTCGGCGGCCTCCCGGTCGGGCAGCAGCGCCAGCGCCTCCTCCGTCCGACCGAGCGAGGCCAGCGCGCGGGCCCGCAGCAGGCCGCCCCAGAGCCGGTCGCTCTCGTCGATCTCGTGGCCGCGGGAGCGCTCGGCCTGCTCGGCGGTGTCGAGCAGCGCGAGCACCTCCTGGTGCCGGCCGAGCCGGTGCAGGGTGCCGGCCCGGGCGTGGTGGAAGTGCAGCGAGAGCCGCTCGCCGGCCGCCTGGATCCGGGTGGCGGCGGTGTCCAGGTGGGCGAGCGCCTCGGTGTGGCGGCCGTCGTCCTCCAGCGCGTCGGAGTACTCGCGGGAGAGGCAGTCGAAGCAGGCGCGGCCGGGCTCGATCCGCTCCAGCGTCTCGCCGAGCACCGCCAGCCGCTCCGGCACGTAGCCGGGGCCGTCGACCCGGGCGTGGCAGATCGCGAAGTCCTGCACCACGCAGACGGACTGCGGGCAGCCCGCCGTCTCCTCGCGGTGGGCGAACTCCAGCAGGTCGACCGCCTCGGGCAGGGCCTGCTCGCCCTGGTGGCGCTTGTTCAGCAGGTTCTGCATCCGCCAGTGCCGCAGGTAGACCTCGACCCAGGGCAGGCCGAGCGCCCGGGAGGCGGCCAGCGCCTCCGGGTAGACGGCGTCCACCTGGTCGTTGCGGCCCTCGTTGGCGTGGCCGGGCAGCTCGTAGATGGCGTCGGCCAGCCGCCGGTGGCCGGCCTCGGCCAGCTGGCGGTGGGCGTCGTGGACCCAGGCCCAGATGTCGGTACTCATGTGGTGTCCCCCTGCGTGGTGCTGATGTGATGTCTACCGCGGACCACTGACAATCCGTCCGTCACGCCTCGTCCGGGAGGGCGCCGAGGGTGTCCGGGACGCCCGGCAGGCCGGCCGGGACGGCGGCGGTCAGTGCCGAGACCGCGGTGCCGACGCCGGACAGCGCGGCGGTGAGGTCGCCTCCGGACGAGCCGGCCGGGCCCGCCGAGGCGGCTGCCATGATCACCTTGAGCGAGCGGAGCAGCCCCGCCGCCGTGGCGCTGCCGGTGTGCCCGGCGCGGTAGGCGGCGAGCAGGTCCAGCACGGCCGGGCAGGACAGGTTGAGGTAGAGGCGGGCCCTGACCTCGCCGTCGGTGCGGGCGGTGAACGCCCGGGCCAGCCGCAGCGCCGCGGACGGGATCCGGGCGTCGGCCTGGTCGTCCTCGATCCGGGCCTTCAGCTCGGCCTCGCGGTCCGGCACCAGGACCAGCGGCAGGCCGGGCGGGTCGAACCGGGCAGGGACGAGCTGCTCGCCCTCGTCCGCGAGGGCGCCGGCCAGCCAGGCCGCCTCGCCGGCCGGCAGCGGGCGCTCCGGGTCGCGGAACAGCTCGCGGTCGCCGTGCTCGCTGCCCAGCTCGACCAGGCGGCAGCCGCGCAGCTGGGCGTAGCGGCGCAGGAAGGGCAGGACGGCGTAGCGGTCGCCGCGGGCGATCGGCACCCGCATCGCCCGGTACAGCATCTCCTCGAAGCCGCCGCCGCTGCCGAGCGCGACGTGCACCGCGCCCCCGCCCGCGGCCCGCAGCGCGCCGGCGGTGAGGTCGCCCTGGGAGGTGGGGACGGGGACGTCGTCGGCGAGCAGGGTGAACAGCCGCTCGTCGCAGAGCGCGGCGCCGAGCAGGTCCTGGCCGTGCCGGGTGAGGATGCGGCGCCAGGCGGCGGGCCGCAGCCGGGCGGTCTCGTACAGGCCGTCGACGATGGCGTCGGTGAGGGCGCGCTGGAGTGCGCGGTAGTGGTCGTCGCGCTGGAGGTCCTCGCGGCTGGCGGTGGGGGTGAGCCGGCTGGACTCGACCACGCCGCCGATGAACCCGGCCCAGCTGGGCAGCAGGTCGCGGGCGTCCTCGGCGAGCAGCATGCCGCGCAGGTAGACGGCGAGGTCGCGGTTGTCGCTGCTGCCGTAAGTGCCGCCGTCCTGGACCCAGAGCAGGCCGATCGCGTCGGTGCCGCCCGCGGCCCCTCCCCCGGTGCCGCCCTCGGCCGGGTGGACGGGGAAGGCGGTGAGCGGCTCGAAGCGGCGGCCGAAGGCGGTGGCGAAGCGCATCCGGGCGGCGTGCTGGTCACCCGGCACGCTGTGGCGCCAGGGCACCTCGACGTTGTTGACGGGCTGCTCGTCGTCGCCGACGTGGACCGGGATCGGCAGCAGCACGCAGTACCGGCCGAGCACGTCGCGCAGCGCGTCCTCGTCGGCGAGGTGGGCGTGTTCGGCCTTGAGGGTCAGCTCGACGACCGTGCCGGGGCGGGGCCGGGCGGGCACCGGGTCGACCTGGTACTGCTCGCCGCCCCGGCTGCGGTAGCGGTGGCCGAGGTGCGGTTCGCGGTGCGAGGTGGTGGTGACGGCGACCTCGTCGGCCACCGAGAAGGCGGAGAGGAAGCCGAGGCCGAAGGCGCCGATCAGCTCCTGGTTGCCGGTGAGGTCGCGCAGCATCCGGGTGTAGCCGGTGCCGACGGTGGCGAGGTAGGCATGGATCTCCGGCTCGGTGAGGCCGGCGCCGGTGTCCTCGATGGAGACGGTCCGCCGGGCGGCGTCGCCGCGCACCCGGATCAGCGGGCGGTGGTCGCCGTCCGGGTCCTCCAGGAGTCGGCGGGTGTGCGAGTCGTGGGCGTTCTGGACGAGTTCGCGCAGAGCGACCAGCGGGGTGGAGTAGAGGTGGGTGGCGAGGACGTTCACCAGTCCGCCGAGATCGACCTCGGTCGTACGCAGATCCTCGGCGGGGGCGGGCTCGGGCGGGGCACCTTCAGACATGGGTCCCCAGTGTGCCAGTGCGACTATCCGGCCACCATTTCTTTCTCCCTGAGAAAACTCGGTCAACTCCGCGTTGACAGCTCAGGGTTGTCCGGCCTTGCCGCCTTGCACGTCAACTTCCATCTCCACCAGCAGTTTTGAGGAGTGGAGATGCCGCCGTCGCAACCGTCGGGCTATCTCCGGATACGGCGTCACCATGACACCATCGGGGGAATTGCCACCTGTTTGGTGGAGTTCGTCCACGCTGCTGGTGAATGCTGAACGTGCGACGTCAGGCAACGGCGCCACGGAGCGGCCACTCCGGATCGCGCCACATTTCGCACCCCCAGCTCAGGGAGACCACCGTGTCCCGTATCCGCGCAGCCGCCGCCACCGCCCTCGGGGCGTTCCTCCTCGTCGGCTTCGGCGCCGCCAGCGCCCACGCCGACAACGGCGCCGGTGCCATCGACCACTCCAACAGCAGCGTCGTGAGCAACACCGGCTCCGCCAACGTCATCGGCAACGTCCACGGCAACGTGGTCGTCACCCAGCAGACGGCCACCGGCTCGGGCGCGAGCAACCAGAACAACGGCCTCGCCGCGACCGGCAACGGCGGCAACATCGGCGCTCTGCAGGGCAACGGCAACCTCGACGCCCGGGCCTTCTTCCCGGGCGCCGTCGGCTAGGTCCTGTCCGGCCCCGGGCGCAGCCACACCCTCCGGGCCGGGGGGGGGGGGGGCCCCGGGGGGGGGGGGGGGCCCCCCCCCCCCCCCTCCTGCGAGTCGCCGGAGGAATAGAGCAATGGCCGAAAAGAAGGTTCTCAGCCCCAGTGTGGGGGTTTAGGGGTGGTT
>NZ_JBWKER010000085.1:18657-21449 GCF_056435345.1 Kitasatospora sp. NPDC043950 | reverse complement strand
GTACTTTTCTAGCCCCGGGAAGACACCCCCCCCCCCGGGACGGGCCCCCCCCCCCCCCGGCGGGCGCCCCCCCCCCGGCCGCCGTCCGTTCCGGGCAGTCCGAGGACGGCCCGGCCGAGGTGCAGCAGGCAGTTCCCGAGGTCCGGGCGGGCGCTGTGCGGGCGGTTCCGCACCCCGTCGTTGACCAGCGCGAACAGGGCGTGGACCCGGATCCGGGCCTCGACCGCGTCGTACTCGGGCCGGACCCGCCGCAGCAGGCCGACCCAGGTGCGCAGGAAGTCGCGCCGGAAGTCCACCGCGACCCGGCGGTCCGGCGGGGCCAGCCGCTCCGTCTCGCTGAGCATCGCGCCCAGGTAGTCGCCGTTGCGCAGCGCGAAGCCGACGTACGCACCCAGGCCGGCCGCCAGCGCCGCCTCCGGCCCGGCGGCGGCGGCGAACGCGCCGTCCACCTCCTGCCAGAGCCGTTCGCGGCTGCGCACCAGCGAGGCGGCGAGCAACTGGGCCTTGCTGTCGAAGTGCCGGTAGACACTGGGGCCGGAGATGCCGACGGCGGCGCCGAGTTGGTCGGTGCTGACGTTGTCGAAGCCGCGCTGGTGGAAGAGCCGGACGGCCGCCGCGAGCAGCTCCTCGCGGCGCGCCTGCGGCCTGGGCTCCGGCGACCCCGGGGCGACGGGATCGGCGGCGGGGACGGGAGCGGGGGCGACAGCGGGACCTGGGTGGACAGCGGGATCCGGGTGGGCGGCGGCGCCGCCCGGAGAGGCCGCGAGGACGGTGGCGACGAGTTCGCGCAGCACCGCCTCGGCGCGGCGCGGCTGCGGCGCGGCCGACTGGTAGGAGAGCCCGGTGCAGGCCGAGAGCGCCGACCAGCAGAGCAACTCGGCGTCCGGCAGCGGAAGTTCCGGCCGTCCGGCGCGCAGCACGGCGGTCATCAGCGCGACGTCGGCGCGCAGTTCGCGGCGCAGCGCCGCCCGCCGGGCCGGCGGCAGCAGCCTGGCGTCACGCTGCACCAGGGTGCCGAGCGGGCGGTGTCCGACCGCGACGGCGGCCAGCGCGGCGCCGAGGTCGCCGGCGGTGCGGGCCCCGCGCAGCCCGCAGGCCAGCGCGTCCAGCCCCAGCCGGACGGCGCGGTCGAGCAGTTCGGGCTTGCCTCGGAAGTGCCGGTAGAGGGCGGGCGCGGTGATGCCGACCCCGGCGGCGACCTCGGTCATGGAGACCTGGTGGTAGCCGCTGCGGTGGAACCGGTCGGCCGCCACGGCGAGGATCTGGGCGCGCCGCCCGGGAGGTCGTCGGACCACCATGGCGAGCCTCCCTCCCGCGCTCCGGACTGCCGACCGAAGGCTAGCAAGGATTCACTTGAGGACGCCGACCGCCGGTGGCCACCAGCCTTTTCCGGTGCCGTCGACCCTGGACAGCCGAAGCTACCCGGGATTAACTTGTGAGGCCATCACCTGGCACGTTCAGCCCCCGCCGGCGCCCGCAGCCGGTCACCACCGAAGGGAGCGCCGCCGTGCGCCGCACCGTGTTCAACGAGGACCACGAGGCCTTCCGGGAGACCATCCGGGACTTCATCGCCAACGAGGTCGTCCCGGTCTACGAGAGCTGGGAGGCCGACGGCCACCCGCCGCGCGACTTCTACCGGCAGCTCGGCGCGCTCGGCGTCTACGGCATCGAGGTGCCGGAGGAGTACGGCGGCGCGGGCGAGAGCGGCTTCAAGTACCAGACGGTGATCACCGAGGAGACCGCCCGGGCGGGCGTGAGCTTCGGCTCCTCGGGCGTGCACACCGCGCTGGTCCTGCCCTACCTGCTGGAGTACGCCACCGAGGAGCAGAAGCGGCGCTGGCTGCCCGGCTTCGTCTCCGGCGACATCATGACCGCCATCGCGATGACCGAGCCGGGCGCCGGCTCCGACCTCGCGGGCATCGCCACCACCGCGAAGCTCTCCGAGGACGGCACCCACTACGTCCTGAACGGCGCCAAGACCTTCATCACCGGCGGCGTGCTGGCCGACCTCGTCCTGGTGGTCTGCCGCACCGCCCCGTACGACCCGGACAACCGCCGGGCCGGCCTGTCCATCCTCTGCGTGGACACCACCTCCCCCGGCTACACGGTCGGCCGCAAGCTGCAGAAGATCGGCCTGCGCACCTCGGACACCGCCGAACTGGCGTTCAGCGACGTCAGGGTGCCGGTGGAGAACCTGCTCGGCGAGGAGGGCCGGGCCTTCTCCTACCTGACCCACAACCTGGTGCAGGAGCGGCTGGCGATCGCCGTCAGCGCGTACGCGTCGGCGGCCGCGGCGGTGCGGTTCGCGCTCCAGTACGTCAAGGACCGCAAGGTGTTCGGCAAGGCGGTGGCCGAGTTCCAGAACACCAAGTTCACCCTGGCCGACTGCGAGGCCCAGGTGGTGGCGCAGCAGTCGATGGTGGACCGCGCGCTGGAGCTGTACCAGCAGGGGGAGCTGACCGTCGCCGACGCGGCCGCCGCGAAGCTGTTCTGCACCGAGTCGGCCTCCACCGTCATCGACAAGTGCCTTCAGCTGCACGGCGGTTACGGCTACATCCTGGAGTACCCGATCGCCCGGCTCTACACCGACAACCGGGTGTTCCGGATCTACGGCGGCACCAGCGAGGTCATGCGCAGCATCATCGCCAAGTCCCTCGGCCTGTAGGCGGGTCCACAGCCGCGGGGGGGGGGGCCCCCCCCGGGGGTTGTCACACCCCAAATGGGGGGCCCGGGCTAGGAACGCGAATCCAGGGAGGGCTGGTCCTTGTGGGTGGGTGTGGGTATGTGGTGGA
>NZ_JBWKER010000085.1:0-18647 GCF_056435345.1 Kitasatospora sp. NPDC043950 | reverse complement strand
GCCCCAACAGGGCGGTTCCCCCCCCCCCCCCCCCCCCCCCCCCCCCCCTTCCCTCCCCCCCCCCCCCCCCCCCCCCCCCCCCCCCCCCCCCCCCCCCCCGCACCCGGACGGGCGCACTCGGCCGGGCACACTCGGCCGGGGCCGTCGTGCTCAGTTGGGCGGGTGCGCTCAGTTGGGCGAACCGTGCTCCGCGCGCCAGGCCTCCCAGCCCGCGCTGGACGCCACCTTCGCCTCGCGCAGCGCCCGCTGGGCGAACGCGGCCGGCGCGGTCTCCAGGCTGCGCACCCAGCTGCGGCCGGCCGTGGCCAGCGCCGCGCACACCATCGCCGCCCCAGCCACGCCGAGCACGGCGCCGATACCGGTGAGCAGCGCGCCGCCGGCCAGCAGCGAGCGGTTGACCTGGAACCCACCGGAGACTGTCTCGTTGATCGCCATGCCTCCACGATGCGGGCACTCGCCGGGGGCTGCACGTCGAACGGCTCCGGGTGCGCGAGCCGAGCGCGTCCGCGAACCTGGGCACACGGCGCCGGTCCGGGCGCCCGGGGTCGGCCCGGCACGCCGGGTCAGGAGGACACGCGATGCCCGATCTCGAACAGCTCGCCGTGGAGCACGCCGCCCGGGCGGCCGAGAGCCCGCACGGGCGCAGCGCCCACCTGGTGCTCCACGACGGCGTCCTGCGGCAGACCGTGATCGCGCTGACCGCGGGCACCTCGCTGGACGAGCACACCCCGCCGACCGCCGGCAGCGTCCAGGTGCTGCGCGGCCGGGTCTCGCTGACCATCGCCGGCCGGCACCAGGAGCTGCCGGTCGGACGCCTGGAGCCGGTGCCCCAGGAACGGCACGGGCTGCTGGCCCACGTCGACTCGGTGGTGCTGCTGACGGTGGTCACCGCCTAGCGGGGCGGCGCGGGCGGCAGCGGTCAGCGAGCGGTAGCGGGCGACGGGCGACGGCCGGCCGCCGTCAGCGGGCGGTGGCGGGCAGTGACGGCACCGCGGGGCCGAACACGCTTCCGCTGACCAGCCGCAGCCCGCGCAGGAAGTCCCGCCCGTTCGGCGCCAGTTCGGGGGCGGCCAGCCACTGGGCGGCGTACCCGGCCAGCAGGGTCTGGTAGAAGGAGCCGCGGACGACCTCCTCCTCGGTGTCCGGCACTTCGGGCAGCCCCTGGAACAGCGCGGCGAGACCGAGCCGGCCCTCCTTCTGCGCCTCCGCGAACGCGTGCGCCAGCTCGGGCGCGTGCGCGGCCTGGGCGAGCGCCTCGAACTGGGCCGCCCAGAGCCCGCGGTGCTCGGTGAAGACGGTCCTGAGGCCGTCCCAGACCGCGGCGAAGCGCTCCTCCGGGTCGCCGGACACCCGGTTGGCGGCGTCCACCACCGCGCCCAGGGCCGCCCCCATCTCCCCGATCGCCTCGATCATCGCCGCGTTGAGCAGCGCGTCCTTCGAACCGAAGTGGTAGCCGATCGCGGCCAGGCTGACGCCCGAGGCGGTCGCGACGTCACGGGCGGTGGTGCGCCCGTACCCCTTCTCGTACAGGCAGCGCTTGGCGCCGGCCATCAGGTCTTCGCGGTTTCCCATGCCCCGAATCCTACGGAAGGGCTGCACAGATGTCTTGCACGAATGTCTCGCACTGACGTCTCGCACGAGCGATTTACACATACGTACTAGACAGGCGTCTGACACGTCCGTACCGTCTTCCCCATGACCGCAACCACCGGCCGCGCAGGCCGTCGCGAATGGATCGGCCTGGCCGTCCTCCTGCTCCCGACCCTCGTCCTCGCCATGGACATGGGCGTGCTCTTCTTCGCCGTCCCCTTCATCTCCACCACGCTGGCGCCCAGCGGCACCCAGCAGCTGTGGATCATGGACGTGTACTCGTTCCTGCTCGCCGGGCTGCTCATCACCATGGGCTCGCTGGGCGACCGGATCGGCCGCCGCCGGCTGCTGATGATCGGCGCCGCCGGCTTCATCGGCGCCTCGCTGCTGGCCGCCCGGGCCGACACCGCCGGCCAGCTGATCGCCGCCCGCGCCCTGCTCGGCGTCGCCGGGGCCACCGTGATGCCCTCGACGCTCGCGCTGGTCCGCAACATGTTCCACGACCCCAAGCAGCGGCAGATCGCCCTCGGCGCCTGGGGCGGCGTCCTCACCGCCGGCGCCACCCTCGGCCCGGTCGCCGGCGGCCTGCTGCTCGACCACTTCTGGTGGGGCTCCGCGTTCCTGCTCGCCGTCCCGGTGATGGCCCTGGTGCTGCTCGCCGCGCCCGTCCTGCTCCCCGAGTACCGCTCCACCGCCCGCACCGGCCGCTTCGACCTGCCAGGCGCCGCGCTCTCGATGGCCGCGATCCTGCCGCTGGTCTACGGCGTCAAGACCCTCGCCGTGGACGGCTGGAGCCCGCTGCCCGCCCTCGCCGTCCCGGCCGGCCTGCTGCTGGCCGCCGCGTTCGTATGGCGCCAGCGCACCGCCGCCGACCCGCTGATCGACCTCGGCCTGTTCCGGATCCGCACCTTCAGCGGCGCGATCAGCGTCAACACCATCGCGATGTTCGCGATGATGGGCTTCTCCCTCTTCACCTCGCAGTACCTGCAACTGGTCAAGGGCATGAGCCCGCTCACCGCCTCGCTCTGGTCGCTGGTGCCCAGCGTCGGCGTCGGCGCGGCCGTCGGCACCAGCTCCGCGCTGGCCGGCAAGGTCCGCCCGGCGGCCCTGATGGGCGGCGGGTTCCTGGTCGGAGCGGCGGGCTTCGCAATGATGACCCAGGTCGGCGCGCACTCCCCGCTGGCGCTCATCCTCGTCGCGGCGGGCGTCCTCGCCGCCGGCACCGTCGGCACCATGACCATGACCGCCGAAATGGTCGTCTCCGCCGCCCCCGCCGAGCAGGCCGGGGCCGCCTCCGCCACCTCCGAGACCGCCGTCGAACTCGGCAGCTCGCTCGGCATCGCCCTGCTCGGCGCGGCCGGCGCCGCCGTCTACCGCCACCAGCTGGACGGCGCCCTTCCCATGGGCGTCGACGGCGAGGCCGCCCGGGCCGCCCAGGACACCCTCGGCGGCGCGGTCACCGTCGCCGGCCACCTGCCCGGCCGGATCGGCACGGACCTGTTGGAGACCGCCCGGGCCGCCTTCACCGACGGCCTGCACGTCGCCGCGGTGGTCGGCCTGGTCTTCGCCCTCGGCACCGCCCTGCTGGCCTACCGCCTGATGCGCCACCTCCCCGCCGCCGCCCCGGCCCCCGAGGCCGTCACCGCCTGACCCACCCGGCCCGATCCACGCGAGTCATCGAGAGCCCCCGCCCCCTCGGACGGGGGCTCTCCGCCGTTCCCACCGGCCCCTACCGGTGCCGGTAGACCTCACGACGGTTGCCGACCGCCATGACCCAGACGATCAGCACCCCGCCCTCGACGGTGTACAGCACCCGGTGAGCACGGAGCAGCCCCTCAGGCTCGGCCGTGGTGATCGCGGAGCAGGGCGGCCATCCCCTCCAGCGAGACGGAGCCTTCGAGGCCCTCGGCCTCGGCCTCGGCCTCGGCCGCGAGGCGGTTCAGCCACTCGTCCTCGGCCTGGTCGGCGACTTCCCGCAGGCGCCAGCACTCGGCGATGTCGATCACCACCGCCTCCTGCCGGCCGCGCCTCGTGATGATCGTCGGAGTTCCGTCACGTCGTGCCCGGTCGATCACGTCCGCGAGGTGGCCCCGGACCTCGGCCATCGACTCGATCACTGGCTCGCCCATGGCGTCAAGGTAGCGGTTGTAACGTCCATCGGCGTGCCAGGGTCGGCGGCACGGCCGCAGATCGCAGGCGGCAACGAACGGGCCTCGTCAACGGGTGGGCCGGACGGTCCACCTGGGGGTGGAGGCCGGGGCGTCCACCCCCGGGGGCGTGCGTCGGCGGCCCCCGGGGAGGACCGTGAAGGGGTACTTGGCCCGCATCTCCTATCCGCCGGGAGCCGCCGCATGTCCCTGACGACCCTGCTCTCCCTCCTCGGCATGCTCTGCTGGGTCGGCTACGAGCTGATGCTGCGCCGCCGCGAGGACTCCGCCGCCGGCACCTGGCGCGCGGACGGCCGCGACCGCGGCTCGACCCGGCTGCTGCTCGCCTGCTACGCCGCCGCGGTGCTGGTCGTGGTGCTGTTCGGCCGCGCCGGGATCGGCGAACTTCCGCTCTGGGCCCGCTGGTTCGGGATCGCGCTGATCGCCGCCGGGCTGGCCCTGCGGGCCTGGGGCATGCGCACCCTGGGCCGCTACTACACCCGCACCCTGCGCACCGTGGACACCCAGCGCGTCGTCCGCAGCGGCCCGTACCGGCAGATCCGCCACCCCGGCTACGCCGGCAGTCTGCTGGTCTGGACGGGCTACGCGCTCGGCCTGGGCAGCTGGCCGGCGGCCCTGCTGGTGCCGGCGCTGCTGCTCGGCGCGTACGGCTGGCGGATCACCGCCGAGGAGCGGCTGCTGCTGGCCGCCTTCGGGCCGGAGTACGCGGAATACCGGCGGACGTCGAAGCGACTCGTGCCCTTCGTGTACTGAGCCGCCGCCGATCGGGCGGTTGCCGGCTGCGGACCCCGGCGACGGAACCGAAGGGGCTGGAGGGGTCGGAGAGGCAGGTGCTGCGCGGTGCGGTGCCGTGCGGGCTGGTCACGGGTGCGCGAGCCGGACCGGGCCGGCTCCGGCCGCCGCCGCGGGCGCTCGCGTTCCGCTCGAACGGCACCTGCTTTTTGGCCAGCGTTTCCCGGCCGGTGTATCCGTTCGCCGTCGTCGCCAGGCATACTGGCCAGCACGGGCGCTCGCCCACCCTTGACTCTAGACAAGAAGGGACCGGTGGCCAGGGATGCTGCGGAACGGTCTTGAGCCCTGGCACCTCCTGGTGGTGCTGGCGATCGTCATCCTGCTGTTCGGGTCGAAGAAGCTGCCGGAGATGGCCCGCGGCCTCGGCAAGTCGATGCGCATCCTGAAGGCGGAGACGAAGGCGCTGCGCGAGGACGAAGCCCCGGCGGACGCCGCGCAGAGCGCCGGCACCGCGCAGAGCACCGCCGCCCCGCAGAGCACCGCCGCCCCGCAGCCGGCCGCCACGACCCCGCCGGCCGTCACGCCGACCAACGTGACCAAGGCCACCGAGACGAAGCGGCCCGAGACGGCCGTCTGAGTCCCGCTCTCCTCCGGAAGCCCCCGGTACCGTCCGATGACGGTGCCGGGGGCTTCTGCTGCATCCGGGCTGCTCACGGCCCTCCCGGCTGGCCGTCCGATCTGATCCGTTATCTCCTGGTATGCACCCAACGGAGGAACGGAGTCGCGGCATGCCCACCGACGAGCCGGGCGACGAGCCGCCCGCCGGAACACCCGCCGGACCGCCAGGCGGACCCCCCGCCGGACCCCCGGGTGAACCGCCCGCCGGGTCGCCCGACGAGCTGGCCGACCTGCGGGCCCGCCTGAGCGCCGCCGAGGCCCACCAGGCGCAGCTCACCCGGCAGTTGGCGACCCGCCCGGACCGCCACCGGGTGCGCTCCCTCGTCGCCGTCCTGCTGATCCTGCTGGCCTGCGTGCTGACCCCGCTGAGCGCCGTCGCGGTGTGGGCGAGGTCGGAGATCGGCGACACCGACCGGTACGTCGCGACCATGGCGCCGCTGGCCCGGGACCCGGCCGTCAGGGCGGCCGTCACCAACCGGGTCACCGACGAGGTCGTGGCGCGGATCCCGGTCGACTCGCTGCTCGACAACATCGCCCCCGACGACCGGCCCAAGCTCGGCGCGCTGCTGAACGGCATCGGCCAGGCCCTCACCGACGGGCTCACCGGCTTCGTCCGCGACCAGGTCCAGCGGGTGGTGGACAGCGACGCCTTCGCCACCCTCTGGACGGACGTCAACCGGCAGGCGCACACCGCGATCGACCGGATGCTGACCGGGCAGGGCGGCGGCGCCGTCGAGGTCAGGAACGACACCGTGGTGCTCGACCTCGCCCCGGTGATCGCCCGGGTGAAGACCGCGCTGGTCGACAACGGGCTCGCGCCGGCCGCGAGGATCCCGGAGATCCACACCTCGTTCACGCTGGTGCAGTCCGACGCCATCCCCAAGGTCCGCACCGGCCTGCGGCTGTTGGACCTGGCCGGCTTCTGGATGCCGGTGCTCACGCTGGTCTGCGCGGTCGGCGGGGTGCTGCTCGCGGTCCGGCGGCGCCGGGCGGCGGTCACGGCGGCGCTGGGGATGGCCGCCGGGGCGCTGCTGCTGGGCATCGGGCTGAGCGTGTTCCGAGCCGTCTACCTGGACGGGCTCCCCGCCGGGGTGGACCAGGCGGCCGCCCAGGCGGTGTACGACGCGCTGGTGCGCTACCTGCGCTCCGCCGTCCGGGTGGTGATCGCGCTCGGCCTGGTCGTCGCGCTCGGCGCCTGGATCAGCGGCGGCGGTCGCTGGGCCCGCACCGCGCGCAGCGGCTGGCACGCCGGGCTCGGCGCGGCCCGGAGCACCGCCGAACGGGCCGGGCTGCGGCTCGGGCCGGTCGGGCGGTTCGTCCACCGCTGGAAGGCCTGGCTGGGCTGGGCGGCGGTCGCGGGCGCGGCGCTGGCGTTCGTGCTGTGGAGCTATCCGACGGTGCTGGTGACGCTCTGCCTGGCACTCGCGCTGGTCGCCGTCCTGGCCCTGCTGGAGCTGCTGGACGAACCCGGCCGACCGGACGGAGGAACCCCGGCCTCCGCCTGAGGGGCGGTCAGCGGGGGCCGGTGCTACGGCCGGTGGAACGGCGGCGGACGGTCCGGCCCGAACGGCCCAGCCCGGGACGCGGCCGGCCCGGCGCGGCCGCAGGCTGGACGCGATGTCCGGAAGCCAGCCACCACCACCGCAGGGCCGGGTCGACCCGCGGTCCGCGCTCTGGCTGCTGAGCGCCTGCACCGCGCTGATCCTCGCGTACTGGGCCCTCCCCCTGCGCCTGCTCGGCTACCAGCACCCCGTCCTCAGCTGGCTCGTGTTCGCCGCCGCGCTGGTCGGCCTGAGCGGCCTGCTGCTGGCGAAGACCACCGCCGTGCTGCGGGGCGACGCGAAGCGCCCGGTGGTCTGGCTGTCGTTCCTGATCTTCCTCGCGATGACCATCTTCTCCGCGACCTACTACGTCATGGCCGCCCGTCCGGGCGATTTCGAGGGGCTGGTCACCCGGCTCGACGCCCTGTACTTCACCGTCGTCACCCTGGCCACCGTCGGCTACGGCGACATCACCCCGACCGGTCAGGCCCCTCGCCTCGTGGTGATCCTGCAGATCGGGTACACGTTCGTCTTCCTCGCCACGGCGGCGGGGACGCTGTCGCGGGCGATCCGGGCGAACGTCGAGACCCGTAGCCACCGCAAGCCGTGACGTTGTCCACAGGCTGTGGACGGCCACGCCCGATCGGTCAGGATTCGAGAAGCACGCCCGCGCGGCCACACCTAGCATCGGCGCCATGGACATCACCATTCACACCAGCGTCCTCCCGCACGACGACCCGGACGCGTCCCTGGTCTTCTACCGCGACGTCCTCGGCTTCGAGGTCCGCGGCGACGTCGGGCAGGGCAAGATGCGCTGGATCACCGTCGGCCCCGCCGACCGGCCCGACACCTCCATCCTCCTGGCGCCGCCGGCCGTCGACCCCGGGGTCACCGAGGACGAGCGCCGCACCATCGCCGAGATGATGGCCAAGGGCACCTACGGCTGGATCCTGCTGGCCACCCGGGACCTCGACGGCACCTTCCGGGCGGTGCAGGCCGGCGGCGCCGAGGTCGTCCAGGAGCCGACCGAGCAGCCGTACGGCATGCGCGACTGCGCCTTCCGCGACCCCGCCGGCAACCTGATCCGCATCCAGGAGCTGCGCTGAGCCGACCGGCCGAGCGCCGACCGTGCGGGCGGCGCGGTCCCTGACGGCCGCCACGGCCGCCACGGCCGCCACGGCCGCGACGGCCGGAGTCGGGCCCGGTGAGAGGAGTCCTCCCGTGTGTCACCCCTCGTGGGCCAGCGCCCGCGCGGCGGCGCAGCGCCTGAAAGACCTCGCGCGGCTGCGCCGCGTCCGGGACCGGATCGACCGCGAGTACGCGCGGCCACTGGACGTCCTGGCGCTCGCGCGCGACGCCGGCCTGGCGGCCGGGCAGCTCAGCCGCGAGTTCCGGCTGGCCTACGGCGACTCGCCGTACGGCTACCTGACGGCGCGCCGTGTCGAGCGCGCGGCCGCGTTCCTGCGCTGCGGCGGCCTCGGCGTCACCGCGGTCCGCCGCGCGGTCGGCTGCACCTCGCCGGACGCCTTCCGCACCCGCTTCACCGAACTGGTCGGCATGCCGCCCGACGACTACCGGCGCCGCGCGCGACGGGCCGCCGGACCGGTCAGAATTCGAGAAGCCCCGGCCGCCGGGCCGCACCTAGCGTGGAGGACATGACTTCCATCGACTCCCTCATCCTCGACGTGGCCGACCCCACGGCCGCCCGCAGCTTCTACACCACCGCCTTCGGCCTGGACACGCAGCTGCGCCTGCGGGCCTCGCAGGAACCGACCACCGGCTTCCGCGGGTTCACGCTGTCGCTCACGGTGTCCCGGCCCGCCACCGTCAACGGCTTCGTCGACACCGCCCTCGACGCCGGCGCCACCGCCCTCAAACCCGCCGCGAAGTCGCTCTGGGGCTACGGCGGCGTCGTCCAGGCCCCGGACGGGACGATCTGGAAGATCGCGACCTCCGCGAAGAAGGACACCGGCCCGGCCACCCGACAGATCGACCAGCTCGTGCTCCTGCTGGGAGTCGCGGACGTCTCCGCGAGCAAGCGGTTCTACGTCGACCGCGGCCTCACCGTGGCGAAGAGCTTCGGGCCGGTGTACGTCGAGTTCGCCACCGGGTCGAGCCCGGTCAAGCTCGCGCTGTACAAGCGCCGGGCCCTCGCCAAGGACGCCGGCGTCTCCCCCGACGGCAGCGGATCGCACCGGCTCGTGATCGGCGGCACCGCCGGAACCTTCACCGACCCGGACGGGTTCGCCTGGGCGGCCGAGCGGCCCGCAGCCGCGCGCTGAACCGCCGCGCCACCGTCGGACCGGACCTGAGGCCCCGCGGTCACCAGTCCTGGTTGTCGGCGGCCGTGGCGTGCAGGGTGATCAGCAGGGCGCCGAGGCGGGCGTTCCAGTTGGCGTTGGTGGGGCCGTCGATGGCGTGCTTCTTGGCCAGGTCGCGGATCACCTTCTGGGCGTCCTTGAGCTCCTGGGCCGCGTCGTCCGGATTGCCCTCGTTGAGGCGGGCGGAGGCGTCGTCGAGGATGCGCAGCAGCTCCGCCTGGCGGTCGTGCTCCTTGCCCCCGACCTGGGTCTGGACGACGGCCTGGCGGAAGGCGTTGAGCTGGAGGGCCGGCCCCTGGTTGCGGGGGACGGCCGGGTTGGGGGCCGTGGGGAGGCCGGCCGGGGTGGTGGGGGCCGCGGTGGTGGGCGTCGGGGTCGCCGCGGGGGTGGACGCGCGGGCCGGGGTGCTGGGCGCGGCAGCCGGGGTGCTGGGGGCGGTGGCCGCCGGCGGCTTGGTGGGAGCGGGGGCGGCGGCGTTGCCGGCGGGCTCGTCCAGGGCGGCGACGGCCAGGGCGGTGACGCCGGCGAGTGCGGCCACGCCCAGTGCGCCGAGGACGAGGGGCCTGCCGCGGCGGCGAGTGCGGCCGGCGGGCGCGGGCGGGCCCTGCCGGACGGGCGCCATCAGCGAAGTGGCCGGCGGGGCCTGCGGGACGGGTGCCATCAGCGAGGTGGCGGCCGGGGCCTGCGGCGGGAGCAGGGTGGTGTGCTGCTGGTTGGGGTTCACCGGCCTTACGGGCGGCAGCAGTTGGGTGGCGGCGGCGGTGGCGAGGAGTTCCGCCGTCGGGTCGCCGACCGCCAACCCGGGGATGGTGGAGAGGAGTTCGGCCCGCGCCGCGACGGCGTCCGCCGGCCGGTCGGCGGGGTTCTTGGCGAGCAGGCGCAGCACGGCCGCGTCCAGCGCGGGCGGCAGGCCGGGGCGGCGGTAGGACGGCGGCAGGGGCTGCTCGCTGACGTGCTTGAAGGCGATCGCCACCGGGGTCTCGGCGGTGAACGGGGTCTCGCCGGTGAGCATTTCGGTGAGCACGCAACCGACTGCGTAGAGGTCGGTGCGGCCGTCCAGGGGCGAGGCGGTGGCCTGCTCGGGCGACAGGTAGGCGGCCGTACCGAGCACGCTCGCCGTCTGGGTCAGGTTGCTGGACGAACCGGCCCGGGCGATGCCGAAGTCGACGACCTTCACCCCGCCGTCGTCGGTGATCATGATGTTTCCGGGCTTGATGTCCCGGTGGACCAGCCCGGCCGCGTGCGCGACGGCCAGCGCCTCGCAGACCGCCGCCGCGATGCCGACGGCGCGTTCCACCGGCAGGCCCGGCTGCTGCACCAGCACGGCGGCGAGCGAACGGCCGTGGACGAGCTCCATGACGATGAACGGCGTGCCCTGGTCGACGCCCGAGTCGAAGACCATGACGATCCTCGGGTGCACCAGCATGGCCGCGTGCTGCGCCTCGCGGCTGAACCGCTCGGCGAAGCGGGGGTCGTCGGCGAGTCCCCCGTTGAGGACCTTGACGGCCACCTGGCGGCCCAGCACGTGGTCCAGCCCGCGCCAGACGGTGGCCATGCCGCCGACGCCGAGTATCTCGACGAGTTCGTAACGCCCGTTCAGCGCCCGTCCGATCACCTGGAACTCCCCTCACGTGCCGTGCCCGGTGTTCCGGGCCGCCTCGTGCACCTGTGCACGATAGCCGCACCGCCGGACCGCACCGCCTGGGGCGGGGAGGCGGTCGGGGGACCGGGCAGCGGTCCCCCGGCCGCCGGCGCGGGGGTGCGACCCGCCCTGACTGCGGGAGGGCGGGCCGCACGTTCCAGGCCGACCGGGCCGACGGCGCGTCCGGGGTGGGCGCCTGCCGGGCCGGCCGGGGCCGGGCGGCCGGACGGCACGGGGAGCCGACCGGCCACCCGGGGTCTTCGGGTGGTACTGACGAGCGGTCCTGCGGGTGGTGCGGTCCTGCCGGTGGTGCGGTCCTGCGGGTACTGCGGGTGGTGCGGTCCGGGTGGGCGGCGAGCCCGGGGGGAGTCGCTCGCCGCCCACCCGGAGTTCCTGGGTTACCTCCGGCCCGACTGGCTGTCGTCGGAACGGTCGGTCCTGCTCGGACGGACGTCGGGCAGGGGCGGCGCGGCCGGCGGCGCCGGGACGGTCACGCCGGACCGGCCGGGCCTGGCCCCGTTGCCGCCGTTGCCCTTGTCCTGGCCCTTGTCCTGGCCGTTGCCCTTGTCCTTGTCCTTGTTCTTGTCCTGGCCGTTGCCCCGGCCGTCCTCGGTGTTCCCCTTGCCCGCGCCCGCACCGGAGCCGGGGGTGGTCCGGCCGGGGTCGTGGGGCTTCGCGGCGGCACCTGGATGGTCGTCGTCCTCGTCGCCGAGCACCTCCGCGCAGTAGTCCGCCACCTTCTCCGCCCCGCCGGCCGCCGTGACCAGCGGGCCGAACCGCGGCTCGGTGGCCGGTGAGCGCTCGCCCCGGCCCGACCAGTCGGCGAAGCCGTGGCAGAGGGCGACCAGTCCGGGCGCGAGCGGCCGGGCGCCGTGCCCCTCGACGTCGCCGTCGCCGTCGGTATCGGCGGAGGGGGTGCCGGGCTTCGGGGCGGTGGACGGTCCGACCAGCTGCGGACCGCCCGAGGCGGAGCCGCCGCCGGACGGGCGGACGGACGGGGTGCCGGGCGCGGCACTGTCGGGCGAGGTGGCGGACGAACCGGCCGACGCATCGGCCGACGCATCGGTGGACGCGGTGCCGGGCGCACTGCCGGAGGGCCCGCCCGCGGCGGCGAGCGCGTGCTCGGGCGCGCCGGACCCGCCGCCCAGCGGGGACGGCAGGTTGCCGGTGCCGGCGGCGACCGCGACCCCGCACAGCGCGGTGGCGCCGAGCACGGCGGCAGTGGCCTTCGTGCTGAAGGCCCTGGCCAACGCGGCGGTTGCCATCGATCGTCTCCGGACGGGTGTGGTCACTACGGGGTCGGACGTGAGACGCGCCTCCCGGAACGCGGTCAGGGCGGCCTGCTCCCCGGCCAGTTCGTCGGCCGTCGCCGGGGCGGCGGCCGCGGCGAGGATCCGGGCGAGCGGCCCGGGACCGCCGTCCGGTCCGGTGAGCGAGGCGTCCTGCCCGGCCGGCGGGCCGCCCACGGCACCGCCGAGCAGATGCTCGGCAGCGTCACGGTCGATCCGACGGGATCGGTTGGTGCTCATCTCATGTCCTTCAGCGTCGCGGCCCGGCGTTCTGTCACACCTTGCGGAGAACTTTTTCCCGCAGGCTTTCCCGCAGGTTTCCCCGTGGGCTTCCCGGCCGCCTTCCCCGCGGTTTCCTCGACGGGTTCCTCGACGGGTTCCTCGGTACGGCGCCGGCCGGTCCGGCCGGGCCGCCGCACCGCCGGTTCGGCCTCGCGCGCGGCGGGGATCCCGACCCCGGCCGCGAAGGACTGCTCCAGCAGCGTGGCCAGTTTCCGCAGCCCCCGGTGGGCGGCCATCCGGACGCTGCCGGCCCGCTTGCCGAGCACCCGGGCGGCGCTCTCGGCGTCCAGCTCCATGACCACCCGCAGCAGGACGGCCTCGGCCTGGTCGCGCGGCAGCCGGGAGATCAGCGCCAGCGCGTCGGCGGTGCCGACGGTGGCCAGCGCGGCGCCCGCGGTGTCGTCCCCGGCGGCCAGCCCGGCCAGGTACTCGAAGGGCAGGTCGGCGACCGGGCGGCGGCGCCGGGCGCGCAGGTGGTCGAGCGCGCGGTGGCGCGCGACGGTGGCGGCCCAGCCGCGGAAGCCGTCCCCGTCACCGGAGAAGCCGCCCAGGTCGCGGGCGATCTGAAGCCAGGTCTCGGAGGCGATGTCCTCGGCGTCCTGGGCGTCCTCGGGGCGACCGCCGACCAGGACCCGCAGGTAGCGCAGCAGGCCCGGCTGGACGGTCCGGAACAGCAACCGGAACGCCTCCTCGTCCCCGACCTGGGCGGCCCGGACGGCCTCGGTCAGATCGGCGGGAGAGGGGGCCCGGCCCGCTGGCGGGCCGGCGGAAGGGACTGGTCCGGACCGGCCGACGGGGCTGCCGGTGCCCGCTCCGGGGCGCTCTGCACTCTGCACCCGCCACATCATGGGCCATCCGGGCGAACGCGACCCCGCGAGCCGGGAGAAGTCGCAGGTCGGAGCGGCTGTCACGGCCCGCACCATGACAGCTGTCACGCGGATCCCGCAACGGACGGCACTGCTCTGACGGAGGGTCGGACGGAAACACTGGAGGCACGACGCGGGCAGCGGCCCGCGGCCACCAGCAGGGAAGGAACCCGCCGTGAGCCGAACCGTCACCACCGCCACCGCCGCCACCACCGGGACCGACACGACCCCGAACCCGTCGGCCTCCGGGCTCCGCCCGCTCGCCATCGACGTGGTCGCCCCGCTGGCCGGCTACTACCTGCTGCACTCGGCCGGCGGCCTGAGCGTGTTCGCCGCGCTGGCGTGGAGCAGCGCCATCCCGGCCGCCCGGACCGTGCTCGGCCTGCTGCGCGAGCGCAGGCTCAACCTGTGGGCCGCGCTGATGCTGACCGTGAACCTGGCGGGCCTGGCGCTCACCTTCGTCACCGGCGACGCCCGACTGATGATCGCCAAGGACGGCGGGCTGAGCGGCACCGTGGCGCTGGCCATCCTGTTCTCGGCGCTGGTCGGCCGGTCGGTGATGACCCCGGTGCTGATGCCCTTCCTCACCAAGGGCAAGCGCGACCGGGCCGCCGCCTGGCAGCGGCTGGTCGAGGGCCGGGCGGCCGGCTCCCGGGCCTTCCAGCGCCACGAGCGGGTGTTCGCGGGTGCCTGGGGCACCGCGCTGCTGGCCGAGTGCGTCGCCCGGGTGGTCGGCGCCTTCACCCTGCCGGTGGCGACCATGGCCTGGCTGTCCACCGTGTTCATGATCGGCGCGATCGCGGCCGGCGCGATGCTCGGTCGGATCGCGGCCGATCCGATGGAGAAGCTGGTCGCGGCCGAGACCGAAGCCCCGACCGCCGTCTGACACCGCCTGCCGTCCACCTGCCGCCCGGGGGAGCATCACCGCCCCCGGACGGCGCCCGAACCGGCCCCAACGCCGGGTGTCGGCGATCCGAACAGCACGGAACCATCCGGATCTCCCGGGAGTCCTTCATAACGAGGGGGTAACGGGACCCCCGGTCGAGGAAACGGGGCCCCCATGAGCCGGACGCACGCGCTGACCACCACCGAGGACCGCACCCTCGTGTGGGACGGCTGCCTGAACGTCCGCGACCTGGGCGGACTGCCCACCGCCTCCGGCCGGCCGACCGCCCGCGGGGCGATAGTCCGGGCGGACAACCTGGACCGCCTCACCGCCGAGGGCTGGGACGCCCTCCTCGACCACGGTGTCCGCACCGTGGTCGACCTGCGCAACGCCGAGGAGTACAAGCCGCTCCTCCCGCTCCCCGAGGGCGTCGAGCTGATCCGCGTCCCGCTGGACGAACTCGCCGGCCCCGCCTGGTGGGAGGCCTACGACCGGCTGGACGGCACCCCGCTCGCGCTCCGCCCCTACCTGGACCACTGCCCGCACGCCGCCGCCGCACTGATCGCCGCCATCGCCGGCGCCCGCCCCGGCGGCCTGGTCGTGCACTGCGGCGCCGGCCGCGACCGCACCGGCCTGGCGGCCCTGCTGCTGCTCGCCCTGGCCGGCGTCGAACGGGCCGCGATCGTCGAGGACTACCAGCTCAGCGGCCCCAACGTCCGCCCGCTGTACGGGATGCTGGGCCTGCCGGACCAGTACCACCGGATCGACGCGGTGCTCGCCGAGGCCGGCACCACCGCCGAAGCCGTCCTCGCGGGCGCGCTGGAGGGCCTCGACCCGGCGGGCTACCTGCTCGCCGCCGGGGCCACCCCCGCCGAGGTCGCCGCCGTCCGGGCCCGGCTGCTGCCCGCCGCGTAGCGGCCACCGGGCCAGGCCGGCTCCTGCAACTCGACGACCTGGAGCTTGAGTTCGCGAGACAGCCCGGCCTCGGGCAGGGCCGGGATCCTCGACCCGCCCATCGGACGCCTCCCGTCCCGCAGGGGCCGCCGAAGACTACTCGCGCGTATCGTCAACCGATGGTTGACGGCCCAGGATCGACAACCTACGGTTGACGCATGGAGAATCCCGTCGTTCCCAACACCACTCCGCTGCGCCTCGACGACCTGATCGCCGCGATCAAGAAGGTCCACCCCGACGCGCTCGACCAGTTGTCCGACGCGGTCATCGCCGCCGACCACCTCGGCGACCTCGCCGACCACCTGATCGGCCACTTCGTCGACCAGGCCCGCCGCTCCGGCGCCTCCTGGACCGACATCGGCCGCAGCATGGGCGTCAGCAAGCAGGCCGCCCAGAAGCGGTTCGTCCCCAAGGACCCGGGCACCCCCGCCGACCTCGACCCCAGCCAGGGCTTCGCCCGGTTCACCGACCGGGCCCGGAGCGTCGTGATGGCCTCGCAGGAGGAGGCCAGGGCGGCCGGCAACGCCGAGATCACCGCCGAACACCTCCTGCTCGGCCTGCTCGCCGAACCGGAGGGCATCGGGCTCAAGGCGCTCGCCGCCCAGGGCGTCACCCCGGAGGCCGTCCGGGAGGCGACCGCCGCCGTCCTGCCGGCCGCCGCCGAGCAGGTGCCCGCGCTGATCCCGTACGACGCGCAGGGCAAGAAGGCGCTGGAACTGACCTTCCGTGAGGCGCTGAAGCTCGGGCACAACTTCGTCGGCACCGAGCACATCCTGCTCGCCCTGCTGGAGCTGGAGAACGGCTCGGGCGTGCTCGCCGGCCTCGGCGTCGAGAAGTCCGAGGCGGAGACCTTCACCTCCGAGGCCGTCAAGGCCATCATCGCCGCCCGGAACGCCGAGCAGGCGTGAGACGGGGCCCGGCCCCGGGCGGAACTCCCGCCCGGGGCCGGTCGGTTGGGCTCGGGCGGGACTCAGAAGCCGGAGACGGGCGTGGTAACGATCCGCACCCGGCCGTCGGCGGCCGACTCCAGCGCCGCCCGCAGCCGGAGCGAGCGGGCCGGGCCGAGGAGTTCCAGCGCCTCCTCGACGGTGGCCCACTGGTGCCGGTCCAGTTCGCCGGCCGGGACGGTCACGGGGGTGCCGTCCGGGACGGTGCCGAAGTCGAACATCAAATGCTGCGCCGGGTGGTCGAGTTCGGACGAGGGGTGGGTCCAGGAGATGGCCAGTAGCTCCCCGGTCGCCCTGACGATGCCGGTCTCCTCCAGCAGCTCCCGCGAGGCGCACTCCACCGGGCCCTCGCCGAGGTCGATCGTGCCGCCCGGGAACTGCCAGTGCTCGCGGTACCCGGCCTTCACGATCAGGATCCGGCCGGACTCGTCCCGCAGCAGGCAGCCCGCCGCCGCGTAGATCCTGGGCAGGGACGCCAACCATTCCTCGCGGGACTTCAAGGGCTCAGCCGTCACTGCGATCCTCCTGGGGCACGGTGGTTCTGCACCGCCCACTCTGCCACCGACCCGCCCGGGACCGTCAGTTCAGCGCTGGGCGGCGAGGTGCTCGACCAGGCGGTCGAAGCTGGAGTTGAGGCCCGCCCGGGCCTCCGGACCGCAGTACATCGCCGGCACCTCGGTCTGGTGCAGGACCACCTCGGTGCGGCCGTCGCCGAGGTCCTTGAAGGTCATCGTGGAGCGCAGGCCCACGCTCTCCTCGACCAGGGCGATCAGCTCGCCCGGGCGGATCTCGGTGATCTTGGCGCACATCGGGTACGCGTCGCCGGTCGCGTCGATGGTCATGGTGCTGTCGTAGCGCCCGCCCACCCGCGGCTCGATGGTCACGGTGTCCAGCTCGACGTGGGTGCCGACCGGGCCCCAGAAGCGGACGAACTGCTCGGGCTCGACGTAGGCGCGGAAGACGGCGTCCGGGGTGGCCGGCAGCTCGCGGGTGATGGTCAGCTCGCCCAGGTTCTCGGTCATGGTGTCGTCCTTCGTGATCGCGGCGCCACGGTGGCGCTTTCACAGGAGTAGACCGAGGGCGCGACCGAAACTCATCGCTCCACGCGGAAATTCTTTCGAGAAGTTCTGCGGAGTTCTGTCGAGCTCCGGGAAGTTCCGAGAAGTTCCGCCGGAGCCGATGAGCCCGGGCCGCCGGGCCGGTCCAAGCAGTATGGACACCACGCCGAAGCCCCCGCCCGCCCCCGCCCTGACCTGCGACCTGGACGCGCTGACCGCGCCCGACCTGGCCGTCGTCGACGCCCTCGCCCGGCTGCGGCTCGCCGCCGCGCGGCACGGGGTGGGCGTGGTGCTGGTGAACGCGAGCGGCCCGCTGCGGGAGCTGCTCGCGTTCAGCGGGCTCGCGGCCCTGCTGCCGGGGGGCGTGGACCCCCTCGACCTCCGGCGGCCGGACAGGGCCTAGTCGGCGGCCAGCCGGGGCGGGAGGCCGAACAGCGGGAAGAGCACGTCGGTGTCCAGGAAGTTGGTGAACCCGGTGATCCGGCCCGCTGACACCTCCAGCACGATCAGCGCCCACGGCTCGTGCCCGCCCGCCGGGCTCGGCCGGTACTGGGCGAAGGCCGGAGCGCCGTTGGCCGTCACCGGGACCAGCCGGGAGCCGCGGCAGCCGTGGCCCGGGCCGAGCATCCAGGCCCGGATCTCGCCCCGCCCCCGCAGCCACATCGCGTACGGCGGCATGTTGAGCGTGACGTCCTCGTGCAGCAGCGCGGCGAGGCCGTCCATGTCGTACGCCTCGAAGGCGCGGACGTAGCGGTCCAGCAGCGCGCGGTGGTCGTCGTCCAGCGCGGGGGCCGGGCGGGCGGCCGCGCCGTCCCCGGCGAGCACCGCGCGCGCCCGCTGCAGCGCGCTGTTCACCGAGGCCACCGTGACGCCGAGCAGTTCGGCCACCTCGGCGGCCTTCCAGCCGAGCACCTCGCGCAGGATCAGCACGGCCCGCTGCCGGGGCGCGAGGCGCTGCAGCACGGCGACGAAGGCCAGCTTCACCGACTCGCGCTGGGCCGCCACCTCGGCCGGGTCACCCGTCTCGGGCAGCACCCGGCCGTCCGGCGCGGGGCCGATCCACGTCACCTCGGGCAGCTGGGTGTCGCTCGCCGTGGCCACCGTCACCGGGCCGGCCAGGTCCATCGGGCGGGCCCGGCTGTTGCGGCCGTTCAGCGCGTCCAGGCACACGTTGGTGGCGATCCGGTACAGCCAGGAGCGCAGCGCGGCGCGGCCCTCGAAGCCGCGGTGGCCGCGCCAGGCGCGGACCATCGTCTCCTGCACCGCGTCCTCGGCCTCGAAGACCGAGCCGAGCATCCGGTAGCAGTAGCCCGTCAGCTCCGTCCGGTACCGCTCCAACTGGAGCTCGACCGGCTCCTCCGTGATCAGGTCGGCCATGGTGCGCCCCCGTCGTCCCGCCCCGTGCTGGTGAACGGCACGAAGGTACTCCAGCCCACTGACAACGCCCCGGCGCGCCCCCGCACCGACCGCGAACCACCCCGGACACCGCCCCCGGACACCACCCCCCGAGCACGCGTCGGGGGGGGGGGGGGGGGGGGGGGGGGGGGAACCCGCGGGGGGGGGGGGGGGGGGGGGGGGGGGGGGGTGGAGGTGGGGGGGGGGGGGGGGGGTGGGGGGGGGGGGGGGGCGGGTGGGGGTGGGGGGGAGGGGGGGGCTGGGGGTGTGGTGGGGTACCCGGAGGGGGGCATAGGGG
>NZ_JBWKER010000084.1:0-27713 GCF_056435345.1 Kitasatospora sp. NPDC043950 | reverse complement strand
CCCCCCCCCCCCCCCCCCCCCCCCCCCCCCCCCCCCCCCCCCCCCCCCCCCCCCCCCCCCCCCCCCCCCCCCCCCCCCCCCCCCCCCCCCCCCAGCCCGCCCCCTACCTGGGGAGCTTGGCGGTTCGCTCTGGATAGGCCACGGGAGCCGGGTCATGGGGCAGTTCGCGGTCTCGGGTCTCGGGGAGGCAGGTGGCGGCGATGGCCGCCAGTGCGTAGGCGAGCCCCGCGAAGAGGGCGATGCTCGCCGCGAGTCCGAGGCGTCCGGAGAGGTAGCCGACGAGGGCGGGGAAAGCGGCGCTGACGATGCGGCCCAGGTTGTAGCAGAAGCCCTGCCCGGTACCCCGGACGCGGGTGGGGTACAACTCCGCGAACAGGGCGCCCAGTCCGCCGGGGATGCCGGCCGAGAAGAACCCGAGCGGCGCGCCCGCGATGAGGGTGCCGAGATCGCCGAGTGACAGCAGCAGGTAGGGAACGAGGGTCACGAGGCAGCACAGGGCGAAGAGGACGACGTTGCGGCGGCGGCCGATCCGGTCGGAGAGCCACCCGGATGCGAGGTAGCCGAGGAACGAGCCGGCGATGAAGACCGCGAGGTGCCCGCTGCTGCCCATCACCGACAGGTGCCGGGTGGTGTGGAGGTAGGTGGGCAGGAAGGTGGTGAGGGCGTAGTAGCCGCCGTGGCTGCCGAGCCCGAGCAGCGCGCCGAAGACGGTGACCCTCAGCAGGCCGGGGCGGAAGATCTCCGTCGGCGAGGCCTTCTCCCGCCGCCGCTGGTCGGCCGTGGGGTCGGCGATCCCGCGGCGGAGGGCGAGCACCAGCAGGGCGGGCAGCACGCCGAGCCAGAACATCGCCCGCCACGCCCAGGCCTGCGGCAGGACGGCGACCAGCACCGAGTAGGCGGCGAGGGTGAGGGTCCAGCCGACGGCCCACCCGCTCTGCACCGCCCCGAGGGCCCTCCCCCGGTACCGCGTGGTCACGTACTCGCTGATCAGTACCGCGCCCGCGGCCCACTCACCGCCGAAGCCGATGCCCTGTAGGCACCGGAAGGCCAGCAGGGACTCGAAGCCGTCGGCGAAGCCGACGAGCGCGGTCGCCACCGCGTACCAGGCGATGGTGAAGCGCAGGACGGCCACCCGGTCCCACCGGTCGGAGGCCGCCCCGGCCAGCCAGCCGCCGAGCGCGGTGCAGACCAGGGTGACCGAGGAGGCCAGCCCGCCCTGGCCGTTGGTGAGATGCCACAGCGCGGTGAGGGTCGGCAGCACCAGGCCGTAGATCTGCGCGTCGGCCCCTTCCAGCGCCCAGCCGCCGAAGGTGGCCCAGAACGCCCGTCGCCCCCCGGGCGACGCCGAGCGGTACCACTGACGCATGCTCGCTCCTTACCCGAGGTCGGTGCGGTAGCAGTCGGTGCGGTAGCAGTCGGAGCGGTGCCGGAAGGAACCAACGACCGGCACGGCGCAGCGGCAGCGCCTCCGCGGCACCGGCCGCCCTGAACGTGAGCACGTCAGTACGTCGTCGAACATGCAGGCCAATATGACAGTCGGTCAGATGAAGGTCCAGAGGCCCCCGGTCCTGGGCCCCCCGGACCTACCATCGACGGGTGATCTGCGAATCGGCCGAGTCGGTGGACACCCACGCCCACGTGTTCCACCGCGGCCTGCCCAGGGCCGACCGCCCCCGCTACGTGCCGGACTACGACGCCCTCCCGGCGACGTACCTGGCGCTGCTCGACCGGCACGGCATCGGCGGCGCGGTCCTCGTCCAGCCGAGCTTCCTGGGATCGCGCAACGAGTTCCTGCTCGGCTGCCTGGCCCGGCACCCCGCCAGGTTCCGCGCCGTCATCGTGCTGGACCACGACCACCCCTGCCGTCCGGACGCGCTCGCCCCGCTCGCCCTCGACGGCGTCGCGGGCATCCGCCTCAACCTGATCGGCCGGCGGGTGCCCGACCTGGCCGGGCCGCACTGGCGGCAGGTGGCCGCACTGCTGGCCGGGCGCGGGCAGCACCTGGAGGTGCACGCGGCGGGCGGACAGTGGACGGCGATCGCGCCCGCCCTCCGTAGCTGGCCGTCCCCCGTGGTGATCGACCACCTCGGCCTGCCGGGCGCGTCCGAGGGCACCGACCGCGCGGTACTGGACCTGGCCACGCGCGACCACGTGTGGATCAAGGCCTCCGCGCCCTACCGCTGCGCCCCCGGCGCGGCGGGCCTCATGCTGCGGCGCGTACTGGAGGAAGCGGGCCACCAGCGCCTGCTGTGGGGCAGCGACTGGCCCTGGACCCGCCACGAATGCAACAGGGCGTTCGCCGAGTGCCTCGCCTGGCCGGCCGCGCACGTCGACCCGTCGGTCCTGCGCGCCGCCGTCACCGTGAACCCGGCCCGGCTGCTGAACTGGTCGCCCCGGCGACGAGCAGCCGCCGGACCGCAGGCACCGGCCTGAACGATCACCTGGCCACGCCAGCGGCCCGGCGGCCGGTGAGGGCGCGGAGCGTCAGGGAGCGGGGATGCGCTGGGCGAGGAAGAGGGCGGCGCGGTCGAGTGCCTGGTCGGCTTCGTCGAGGGGGCCGCCCGCGAAGGCCTGGAAGACGTGGGGGGCGTCGGCGGTGATGTCGAGGATGACGTCGACTCCGGCGTCGCGGGCGCGGGCGGCGAGGCGGGTGGAGTCGTCGAGGAGGATCTCGTTGGCGCCCACCTGGATGAGGAGCGGGGGGAAGCCGGTCAGGTCGGCGAAGAGGGCCGGGCTGAGGAGGGGCTGCGCGGGGTCCTGGCCGGCGAGGTACATGGCCCCGGTGTGCATCACGGCCTCGCGGGTGAAGATCGGGTCGATGCCGTCCTTGGTCGTCATGCTCTCCCCGCTCCGGGTGGCGTCCACGCCCGGGGAGAAGGCCACGATCGCGGCGGGCAGCGGCAGGCCCGCGTCGCGGGCGGCGAGGGTGGTGGTGACCGCGTAACCGCCGCCGGCGGAGTCCCCGGCGAACGCGATGGCGGACGGGTCCAGGCCGCTGTCGAGGAGGGCGCGGTAAGCGCTCAGGTTGTCTTCCAGACCAGCCGGGAACGGGTGCTCGGGGGCCAGCCGGTAGTCCACCGAGTACGCGTCGAACCCGGTCCTCGAGACGAGTTGCGCGGTCAGCGACAGCGCGGTCTCGGGAGAGCCGAAGACGAAGCCGCCACCGTGGAAGTACAGGATCGTGCCCGGGCGCGCGCCGCTGTCCGGTGTGACGTGCAGGGCGGGCCGGCCGCCGAGCGCGGCCTGAGTGGTGCGGACGTCGTCCGGCACGATCATCGTGTCCATCAGCGCCTTGAACCCGGCGCGCAGCTCCTCGACGGAGCGCCGGCCCTCCGGCCGGGGCCGGCGGAGCATCGCGTCGATCTTGGCGAGCTGTTCCTTGCTCATCTGCGCTCCTCCTATGGAATGGCTTCCTCTACACTATATGCCGTGGAATATACATCGGATGGCATCGCCGACCTCCAAGGATTCTTCGCGGATCTCGTCCGCTGCGAGACGCGCCTGTACAACGCGCTGAACGACCGCCTGCGCGAGCGGCATGGGATCGTGACCTCGCAGTTCGAGTTCCTGCGGTTCCTGCGCGAGCACCCGGGGGCCCGAGTCGCCGACCTCGCCGCGGAGTTCGCCATCGGAGCCGGCGCGACCAGCAAGGGCGTCGACCGCCTGGAGAAGCAGGGCTGGGTCGTCCGCCAGGCCAACCCGGCGGACCGCCGGTCCTCGCTCCTGGCCCTGACCGACGACGGTTCACAGCTCCTCGACGCCGCCGAGGCGACCTTCACCGCGGGCCTGAGCGAACTGGTCGAAGGCGCCCTCGACCAGTCCATGACGGCAGCCGCCGCCCGGGCCCTCCGCCGGCTGCGCTCCGCGCTCGAACGCGACCAGGTCGGCACCCCCACCGGCTGAAGGCGCAAGCCCGGTCAACTGCCCGCCCACGTGCGGCCCGGCGACACCGCGCTCCTCCGCCGTCACCTTCGGTGAAGGCCCGGCTGGGGTTGCCTCCGCGGCCGGCAAGGCGCAGGCTGGAGCTGTCCCCTGGAAGCCGCGTAGGGCGAGAGCCCCACGGAAAGCAGGGAGTTCGGGAGCGTCACCGCCCGTCCGGAGGAGCGGCCCATCCCGAGCACACCCGGGTGAAACGAAACAAACCGTCCGGTCCGACTGCGCACGGACGGAGGCCCCCAGCGGGGGTCGCTCTCGGAACAGCATCTCGCCGCGTCGTACGCGACGCTCCGTCCGGCCAGTGAGCACGGACGGCACCAACGAAAGCATTCGAAAGCATTGCAGGCGTCAGGAACGAGAGTGTAAGTCGCAGGAGCAGTAGAGGCCCCCTCCTGGTAGAGGGGGCCGACGCCTGCGTCGGGCAGGCCTCGCCGCCGCTTCAAGCCCTCCCCTGTCGGCTTCAGTGCCCGTCCAGGGCAGGGCTCAGTCGTCCAGCGAGAGTGCGTTCTTGGCCTGCGCGACGGATTCCTCCGAGGCGGGTCCGCCGGGGTTCTCGGTGGCCAGGGCCTGGTTGAGGGTGACGAACGGGCGCATCCGCCGCTCGTAGCGGGCATACGCGGTGCGGTGGTCGCCGCCGGCCCGGGCAAGGCAGTCGGCCAGCACGTGGGCGCCCACGAGGGCCAGGCTGGTGCCCTGCCCCGAGAGGGGGGAAGGGCAGTAGCCGGCGTCTCCGAGCAGGGTCACCCGGCCCCGCGACCACGGGTCCATACGGATCTGGGCCATGGCGTCGCAGTAGAAGTCGGGGGCCGTCCGGGCGGCCTCGGCCAAGCGGGTCCCTTCCCATCGCATCGACGCGAGCTTGTCCACGACGAGCTGCCGGAGGGCGCCCCCGCCGCGGAGGTCGTGGGCGAGGGGCGCGGACTCGAAGCCGAAGGCGATCCTGAGTTCGGTGTTGTCGCGTACGGGCATGATGCCGAAACCCGTGTCGCCGCCCCGCAGCCACACCTGCCAGTCGTCCAGGGCGAGGAAGTTGTCCGCGCTGAACACCGAGAGGTAGCTGCCCAGGTGGTGGGCGAAGTGCTCCTCCGGACCGAAGGCCAGGCGCCGTACGGTGGAGTGCAGGCCGTCGGCCCCGACCACGAGGTCGAAGGTGCGGGACGGTCCGTGCGCGAAGTCGACGCGCACGCCGGTCTCGTCCTCGTCCAGCGCGGTGATGCTGTCGCCGAAGAGGTACTCGACGCCTGCGCGCGTGTGCTCGTGCACCATCCTCACCAGGTCCTCGCGCAGCACCTCGAGGTCTTCGCTGTCGAGCCGTCCGCTGCTGAAGGTCGCCTCGGTCGAGCGGCCGACCTCGCGGCCGTCGGGGTCGAGGATCGACATGCCGCGCATCCGGGTCCGCACGCGGCTCGCCTGCTCCAGCAGGCCCATGAGAAGTCCTACCCCGCGGAAGCCCCCGAGGATTGGCGTACCCGCATCGAGCTGGGCGCCCGGACCCTGTGGAGCCTGTACCGGCAGCACCCGTGGCTGGCCCAGCTCGGCTGCCTCACGCGCCCGCTGCTCGTACCCAATCTGATGGTCCACGGCGAGTGGGTGCTGGGCGCCCTCGACGGCCACGGACTCGACCCCACGACACTGTTCGACATCCACGTCCTGCTCTACAGCCATGTCCAGGGCCTGGCGGTGCACCTGGAGATGGAGGCGCACGCCGAAGCCGCCACGGGCCAGTCGGAAGACCAGTGGATGGACAGCCGCGCCCCCGCCCTCCAGGAGCTGGTGGAATCCGGCCGCTTCCCGGCCTTCACCAAGGCGGTCGGAGCCTTCGAGGACGGCTACGACCTGCGTCTCGACGCGCTCTTCGAATTCGGCCTCAAGACGCTCCTCGACGGCCTGACTTCCGCCGTCGAAGGCCAGGAAGCCGGCACGGGCGGTACCGCCGCGATCGGGGGACCTCACCGTCCGGCGGCATCGCGGCGGCCTGCGGCTGACCGTTGACCGTCGTACCGCTGAAGTCCTTTGCGCGTGCTGCCGCCCGGATGATGAGGTGGAAGGGTGACCGACCCTCATGAGATCTCAGCCGTGCGGCCGTTGACACTGGCTTGGGTGGGCCGGCACCTGGAGGCCGGCGAACGGATCGTCGGAATCGAGGCGCTGCACGGCGGCATCACCGCCGAAATGCGGAGGCTGACCATCGGCACGCGGGACGGAGGCACCCGCGACCTGGTGCTGCGGAGTTTCGTCGACCCGTTCTCCGTGGAACGCGCCGAGGACTGGCTGGACAGGGAGGCCGGCGCCCTGGCCTTGCTGGCGGGGACCGGCGTCCCGGCTCCCGCGCTGGTCGCGGTTGATCCGAGCGCCGCACAGTGCGAGTATCCGTCGCTCCTCATGACGCATCTGGCGGGCCGGACGGTCCTCGACGATGAGGGGGTGGAGGAACGCGTCCCCCTGCTGGCCCGTCAGCTCGTGGCGATCCACGCGCTGCGGCCCGCCGAACGGCCCCGGGATTATGTGGCGTTGACGACCGCCGACACCGTCGTGGTGCCGAAGGGCGCCGACGCGGCGGCATGGGCCGCGGCGATCGACGTGATCCGCAGGCCCCCGCCGCCCGGTGAAGGGCGGTTCCTGCACCGGGACTTCCAACCCGGCAACGTGCTGTTCGACGTGCCGCCCCCAGGGCCGGCAGGTGCGCGGATCACCGGCGTCGTCGACTGGGCGGCGGCCTCCTGGGGCCCGGCGGATCTCGACGTGGCGCACTGCTCCACCAATCTCGCGCTGCTGCACGGCCCGGAGTGGGGTCAGCGGTTCGCCGAGGCGTACGAGGAGGCCGGCGGGGTGCTGGCCGTGACCGCGAGCGAGCGGCTGTACTGGCGGGTGCGGGACGGACTGGCGTGCTCGGAGGAAGTACGGTCGGTGGCGCAGCCCTGGCAGGAGGCTGGACGGACGGAGCTGACGACGCGAGCCGTGGAGCAGCGGCTGGACGCCTACGTCACCGCCCTGCTGGACGCCCTGGGCTGAGCCAGGGCCGGTCCGGAGCGCGGGCCGGGGTGGCGGGGCCACCCTCACCTTCAATAGCAATATGAAATTATTTATATTGAGAATATCTCGCTCCTCATATGCCTCTTTCGTCACTGCGCACCCAATCACCCTGCACAGGTAGCGGAATTTCGTCGAAGCACTCGACACCGTTCCGCAGTTATGGGACAGTCAATTTGAACCACCTGGTTTTGAGGAGCACAAGTTGCCCGTTTCCAGGAGACTGATCTCGCCCGACGGGCGCATCTGGGAGACCGACGAAATCGTGGCCCGCGTATTCGCCGCCACCGAACTTCTTGCACGCCGTGGCGTCGAACCCGGTTCACGGGTGATGATGAGCGGGGCCAATTCCCCGGAATGGGTCGTCACCCTGCTCGCGCTCATTCACCTCGACGCTTCGGTGGTCCTGGCCGATCATCGAGCCACCCCGTCACAGCGATCGAAGATCCGCACCCAGGCGCGCGTGGTGCTCGAAATCAGCGACGGTGCGGGCCGCACCGCGGCGCCGCGCCCCGCTTCGAACACCGCGACCGTGCCCGACGTCGCGAGCTGGGCACGGCGTCAGGACGCCGCGATCTCCTGGTCGTCGGGGACGACCGGCAGCCCCAAAGGCATCGTCCGCTCCGGCCGTTCGATCCTGGACAACCTCGCGCTCAGTGCGGAACGCATGGGGTACCGGCCTGACGACGTCTTCCTGCCGATCCTGCCGTACTCCCACCAGTACGGTCTGTCACTGGTCCTCTGCTGGTGGCTGGGCGGAGGCACGCTCGTGGTCTACGGATCGACCACGCGCCTGGACCGTGCGCTCGCGGTCGGCGTGGACCACGGCCTCTCCATCGTCGACGGGGCCCCGTCGACCTACTACAGCCTGCTCAACCTGCTCGACCGTCGCCCCGCCCTCGTGAACGCGCTGGGGACGGTACGAGCCTGGTGCGTGGGCGGCGCGCCACTGGGGAGCAACCTGGCGGCCCGGTTCCACGCCCGCACGGGCCGGCACCTGCTCGACGGCTACGGAGCGACCGAGGCCGGAAACATCGCGCTGGCGCCCCCGACCGATCCGGTCGGGTGCGGCACGCCGCTGCCCGGTGTGGTCGTCGAAGTCCACGACGACCACGGCAGGCCGCTTCCCCACGGCCGGCTCGGCGAGCTCGTCGTCCGCAGTGACGGCCTGATGACCGGCCACCTCGGCACTGACGGTGAGATCGTTCCGGCTTCGAGTCCCGTTCACCGCACCGGCGACATCGGCCTGATCGACGACGCCGGCCGCGTCTTCCCGGTCGGGCGCAAGCACGCCGCGCACCGCGACGGTCACACGCTCTATCCCGACCACCTTGCCAAGCTGGCCGAGTCGGCCGGCGCGCAGACGGAGGTCGTCGCGGTCCCCGACGCCCGTCTGGGCTGCCGCCTGGTGTTCGTGATCGCGGACCCGGACGCTCACGAGCCTGCGCACTGGAAACGGCTGCTGCGCCCTGTGTTCGCCCGCTACGAGCAGCCCGATCAGATCGTCGTGCTTCCCTCGCTGCCCCTCACGAACACGGGAAAGCCCGACCGGGCCGTTCTGGAGAAGATCGCCATGAGCTCGCTGTCCGCATCACCCGGGACGACCACCGACGTCACCGCGTCCGGCTCGACCACCGGCTCGGCCGGCGGTGCGAGCGGCTACCGCATCCCCTTCGCCGACCGCGTCGACGCGCTGCGCGCAGTGCGCCGGTACGTGGCCGACCACGAGGACGCGGTGATGGGGATCCTCACCGAGATCTCGCCCCACCACACCGCCGGCGCGGAGATCCGCTCGTTCCTCGCCACCCTGGACGGAGCGGAGGAGGAGATCCGTCGCGTCCGGCCCGGCCGCGTGCCTCGGGTCGCGGTCTTCATGCCCTCCAACATGCCGCTCCATTCCTACGCGCTCTACATGCTCATAGCATCCCTTTACAGCGAAAGAATCACCTTTCGGCCGTCCTCGGAGATCAAAAGCCAGATGCGGCGCTTGCACGACCTGCTGGCGCCGGTTCACGGCCTGCCCATCAGCCTTTCCGAGCTCAGCCAGCGCAAGTTCGTGACGGGACCGGTACGCGAAGCGGACCTCATCGTCTTCACCGGCAATTACACCAATGCCGAGACCGTCCGCGAGGGGCTGGCGGAGGACCAACTCCTCCTCTTCTTCGGTAACGGCATCAATCCCTTCGTGGTCGCACCCGACGCCGACCTCACCCGCGCCGTGCACGACGTCACGAGGCTCCGGCTCTACAACTCGGGACAGGACTGCTTCGGTCCCGACGTCGTGTTCACACCTAAGGGCCGCACCGAGGAATTCGTCGACCTGTTGTCCGCCGAACTGGCTTCGCTGCGTTTCGGGCAGAACGGCGACCCCGGCGCCGACTACGGTCCGATCTTCTACGACTCGGCGCTGGTGAACTGCTCGGGCTACCTGGTGCACCATGCCCGCCGCATCCGGCACGGCGGGCGCATCGACCTGCCGTCCCGCAAGATCGAGCCGACCGTGCTGCTCTGGGGCTTCGACGACAAGATCCCCCTCGAGGAGATGTTCGCCCCGGTGTTCAACATCGTGGCCTACCCCAGCGCGAGGCTGTTGCGTGAACGGCTGTCGAACCCCTACTTCAGCGAACGCGCGCTGGGAGCGATGGTCTACGGGAACGATCCGCAGACGGTGGATGTCCTGGCCAGGCGTCACCAGACCTGTGTCGACCACACGCTGCTCGACGCCGAGGACGGCAACCGCCCGTTCGGCGGATTCGGGATGCGGGCGAACTACATCTCCTACGGCGGCGAGCGGCACGCCGAACCGCTGCTCATGTCGCAGGCCGTGGCGCAGACCCTCCCGGCGGCTGCGCCCGTCACGGCGAGTGGGGAGTGACCCAGGTGAGCAAGGTGAGCAAGGTGAGCAAACGGTACGCCGACGCGTGGTCCGCAATCGTCGACCTGCTGGTGGCGAACGGGGTGGACACCTGCTTCGGATTGCCCGGCGACGATCTGGAGTTGCTCCGCGCCCTCGACGCCGCCGGCCTGGACCTCGTGCCGTGCCGTGACCAGCGCAACGCGATGTACATGGCGACCGGTTACGCGCTGCAGTCCGGCCGGATCGCCGTATGCGCACTGGGCAAGGGCCCGGCTGTCACCCACGCGGCCACGGGGCTGCTCGAAGCGCGGGAGTCCGGTGCACCCGTCCTCGTGCTCGCCGCCGGCGTGCCCGAACGCCGCCGGGGCAGCGGCGGATTCCAGGAACTCGACCAGGTCGCCGTGACAGCGCCGCTCGTGCGGTGGGCGCACCGGGTGGGGCACCCGGACCGGGTCGTCCCCGCGGCGGTGACGGCGCTGACCCGGGCTGTGGGGCCGCCGTCCGGGCCCGTGTACCTGGAGGTACCCGATGACGTCCGCACGGCGGAGGTCCTCGTCACCGGAGCGTGGCCGACGCTGCCCGAACCACTGGTCCTCGAATCCGTTCCCGTGACGCCGGGACCGGCCCTGGCGGCGATCCGCGAGAGCCGGCGTCCGGTGGTGCTGGTGGGCGGCGGAATGCGGCACCGCAACGGCGGTGGCGTGGTCGAGCGCTTCGCCGAACGCCTCGGCGCGGCACTCTTCACCACCGCGTCCGGCCGCGGTGCCGTCGACGAGCACCACCCGCTGTTCTGCGGCGTGGCGGGCCTCTACGCCGCGGCCCCCGCCCGCGAACTGTGGTCGTCCTGCGACCTGGTGGTCTCGCTCGCCGGACGGCTGGAGGAGACGGTCGTCGAAGGCGGAACACCGTGGCCCCCGGTCGCGGTGGTGCAGGTCAACGTGGACCCGGGCGGCCTGTCGGCCGAGTTCTCGGGCCCGCGGGTGCTCGGGGACGCCCGGCACGCCGTGCTCGGCTGGTCGCGGGCGCTGGAGGAGGACGGCGAGGCCGAGCGCGCGGCCGCGACCGAGGTGTGGGCGAACAGGATCGCCGTCGCCCGCAAGGCCATGTCACTTGAGGCGGAGGCGGAACTGGTCCGCGCGGCGACACTCCCGGGGATCCGCATCGCCGAACTGCTCTCCGCGCTCGATGCCACCGCCGGCGAGCCCCGCGTGCTGGTCCAGGAGAACGGGCTGCAGGACATGTGGTCCTACGGCTTCCCCTTCCACGTCGGTGGCGGGTCCGTCGTGCCGTCGGAGCAGACCCCCCTGGGCTTCGGTGCGGCCGCGGCCATCGGGGTCAAACGGGCCGCCCCGGACCACGAGGTCACCGCGTTCATCGGAGACGGAGCGTTCCTCGCGGCCCGCGCGGACATCGCCGTCACCGCTCCGGTCCACGGCGGCGTGCTGTACGTGGTGCTGTGCAACGGCGGCTACGGCTGGCTGGACGCCCAACGCGCCCGCCTCGGTCTCGACGCCGAACGCCACCCCTTCACCCGTCCGGGCGCACCGCCGCCCGTGGTGGACGGGCCGGACATCCACTGTCGAGTGCTGCGCGACAAGGCCGCGCTGACCGCTGAGATTCTCGCCGCGCGGCGGTTCTGCTCCCGGGGAGGCACAGCCGTGCTCATGGTGCCCGTCGCACCCGACGACATCCTCCCCTGCATCCGCGACGCCGAGGTGGTTCCCCAGTGACGAACGCAGGAGAGCGGGGCGACGCCGGGCCCAGCCGACCCCGGCGCCAGGTGGTGGTCACCGGGTACGGGGCGGTGACGCCGCTCGGCCACAGTGTCGGCGAGACCTGGGCGGCGATGCTCGCCGGCCGCAGCGGCATCGCCACCGTGGACGCGATCGACGTGACCGGTCTCGGAGTCCGGATCGGCGGCCAGGTGCGCGGCTTCACACCCGGCCGCTACATGCCGCCGACGGTCAGCCGCCGCGCCGACCCGTACGCGCAGTACGCCCTCGCCGCGGCACTGGAGGCGTGCGAGCACGCCGGACTCGTCGTCGACGACCGCCTGGCGCCGCGGGTCGCCGTGATCATCGGCAGTGGCTACGGCCCGGTCGGGTCGATCTACCGCGCCGCCAACACGCTGCGCGACAAAGGGCCCCGGGGCATCAGCCCGTTCACCCAGGTCACCACCGCCATGGACAGCGCCGCCTGCGAGATCAGCATGCGTCTCGGCACGCAGGGGCCCAGCCGGGCCCAGAGCACGGCGTGCGCCAGCGGCGCGGACGCGGTGGGCGCGGGGATGCGCATGATCGGCAACGGGGAGGCCGACGTCGTCCTGGTCGGCGGCGCCGACGCCTGCGTCACCACCGTCGACCTCGCGGGCAGCGGCAACGCCCGCGCGCTGTCCACGCGCAACGACGACCCGACCGCGGCGTGCCGGCCGTTCGACGCGCACCGCGACGGGTTCGTGATGAGCGAGGGGGCCGCCGTGGTGGTGTTGGAGGCCGCCGAGGTGGCCGACCGGCGAGGGGCCACGGCTTTGGCCGAACTCGCGGGTTACGGAGCGAGTTCCGACGCTCATCACTGGACCGCCCCGCACCCGCAGGGACGCGGCGCGTGCCTCGCCGTCGAGGCGGCGCTGCGCGACGCGGGCATCACGGGGGCGGACGTGGACTACGTCAACGCGCACGGCACCGGAACGCTGCTGAACGACGCCACCGAGACGGCCGTCCTGCGCACGGTGCTGGGTGACCGTGTCACCCGGATCCCGGTCAGCTCCACCAAGTCGATGACCGGGCACATGATCGGTGCCGCCGGAGCGGTCGAGCTGGTGGCTTCGATCCAGGTCCTGCGCACGGGTGACGTCCCGCCGACCATCAACTGCGACGACCCGATCGACCCGGACATCAACTTCGTGCCGCACCGGGCGCAGCACCACGAGCGGATGCGGATCGCTCTCAGCAACTCGTTCGGCTTCGGCGGCCACAATGCCGCTCTCGTGGTCCGAGCGGTATGAGGGCCCGGCCGTGAACCGCCTCCCGGAGCCGCCCCCGAGCGCCGCCACCGTCAACCGCAGCGGGCCGCTGACCTGGGTCCAGCAGTGGCACTGGTTCGAGCGCACCGTTCCCGCACCACGGCGGGTGAACCCGACGCCCCTCGCCGACCACTGCCACGTCCCGCCCCCGGCCACCGTCACCGACGTCCACGCGGCACTCGCGGCCCTCACCGCCCGCCATGAGGCGCTGCGCACCACGGTCGACCCGCTCCGCCCGGTCCAACACGTCCACCGTGCGGACTGGGCGCCGCTGCCGGTCGACCACGTCGACGTCCGCGCCGTCGATGCCGACACCCTGGACGCCGCCACCGCCGCGCTGGCCGCCCGTCCGATCGATCCCGAGCGGAACCCGCCCTGGCGCGCCAGGGTGCTGCTGGAGGCGGGGAGGCCGCGTGCGGTCCTGCTGGCCGCCCATCACGTCGTGATCGACGGGTGGGGGCTGGCGGTGCTGATCAACCAGTTGCACGACCAACTGCGCGGCGTCGGCGCACCGGCGGAGGCAAGCGTGCAGCACCCCCTCGACACGGTCGCCGCCCAGCCCGTGGAACGCGCCCGCGCGGCGGAGCGCGAGTGGCTCACGCGGCTCGCGGGCAACCCGACCGGTGTGCTGGCCCCGTTCGGCGGGACCGACGACGGCGCTGGGCGCCACCGCCTCCAGCACCGCTCGGCGGGTGCGTACGACGACCTCCACCGCGTCGCCCGGCGCCATCGGGCCGGTCCGGAGGTCGTCGTGCTCGCGGCGCTGGCCCACGACGTCGCCACCCGCACCGGTGAGCACCGGTTCCTCGCGTCCGTGGTCGTCTCCAACCGGGCCCGGGCCGCTCTGCGGAACAGCGTCGGCGTCCGGGCCCTGACGGTTCCGGTGCAGATCGACCTCCGCCCGGGCGCGGCGTTCGGCGAGGTGGTCGCCTCGGTCGCCGCCGCCTCCTCCGCCGCCTACCGGCACGGTCAGTGGCGCCCCGCGGAACTGGTCGCCGCCGAGGCGCGGATGCACCGTCGCCGGGGTGTCGTGACCGTACCGACCATCGAGTACAACTGCTACTCGTGGCCGCGCGACTACCTGGTCCCCGGGTACCTGGTCCCCGCGCAGTACGCTCCGCCGGACGGGTCCGCAACCTGGATCCGTAGCGCACCCGACGAGCCCTGCGACACGCTGTACGTCGACCTCAGCCTCGACGCGGGGGTCGTCACCCTCGATGTCACCGTCGGGGACCACCTGCTCGACGCCGGGCAGGCCGTGGCGTTGCCCGTCCGTCTGTGCGCCTTCCTGCGCGCGCTCGCCGACGGTGCCGAGTGCCCGGTTCCGGCGCGCCCGCCGACACCGGCCGCCGCCGGATGGTGGCGCGCCCCGCAGGGATGGGTGTGCCCGGCCAGGGTCGAGGCCGTGTTGCGCGGCCACCCCGGAGTGCTCGACGTGACAGTGGCGCCCAGCGGGGACGCAGCGGGGGAAGGCGAACCGCACCTCGTCGCACGCGCTCGCACCGCCCCCGGTGTCACCCCCGACGACTTGCACCGCCACGTCCTGGACCACCTCGACGAAGTGCCCGGCATCGCGGCCCCGGGCCGCTACGTCCTGTCCCCGGCCGGCCCCGGGTCCGACCGGTCCCGCACCGCCACCACCGGCGCGGGAACGCCGCGGGTCCCGTCGCGCCCGCCCGCTACGGGCGCCGAACGGGCGCTGGCCGCCGCCGTGGCCGCTGTCGCACCCGGCGATCCGCCGGACGGCTCCTCCGACAGCCCTGACGCGGTGGACATGAACCGTTGCCTCGCCGACCACGGCGTCACCCTGGTCGCCGTCCCCCGTCTGCTGGCGCTGCTCCACCGGTCCGGCTTCACCGGGATCGCGTCGGACGAACTGGCCGGAACGGCCTCGCTCGGCCACCTCGCCACAGCCCTGGAGCCCTCACCGCCCCGCGCCCATCGTGGAGGAGAAACCTCGCCATGACCGCGTCCCGCACCGCCGGCCCGTCCGCGGACCGCCTGGCCCCGTGGGCCTTCGCCGCCTTCGTCGAGGCGAACACCCACGACACGGCCTACCGCCCGCCGGTGGTGGACGGTCCCGTCGGGCCGACCATCGTCCGCAACGGCCGCGAGCTGGTGAACTTCGCCAGCATCAGCTTCCTCGATCTGGAGCGCCACGTCCCCGTACGGCGTCATTTCGCGGAGGGGGCGCTCGCCCACGGCCTGAGCACCAGCGGATCCAGGATGACCCAGGGGATCTGCCGCCCGCACCAGGTGCTGGAGGAGACGATCGCCCGTCACACCGGCAAGGAGCGAGCCATCAGCTTCGCCACGGGGCTCCTGGCCAACATCGGGTTCGTCCACGCCATGAGCAGTTCCGCGCACTTCGACGCCGGGATCGAGGTGCGCAACCACGACACCGTGTTCGTCGTCGACCGCGACGTCCACTGGAGCATCTGGAAGGGCCTCCAGGGGCTCGGCTACGGCCGCAACGTCCACGCGTTCCGGCACAACGACGTCTCCGACCTGGCCCGCGTCCTGGAGCGGGTCCGCACCCACAAGACCGTGGTGATCGCCGAGAGCATCTATTCGGCCGACGGCACCATGGGACCGATCGTGGAGATCCTCGACGAGTGCGACCGCCACGGCGCCGTCAGCATGATCGACGACGCGAACGGCTTCATGGTCTACGGACCCGAGAACCGTCCCTACGCCCGGGAGGCCGCCGCGATCCGGGAGCGGGCCGACTTCGTCATGGTGTCGCTGTCGAAGGCCATCGGTCTGGAAGGCGGCGCGATCGCCGGGCCGGCGGCGGCCATCGACGCCTTCGAACTGCTCTCCGGCACCTCGATGTTCACGGCCGCCATCCAGCCGCCGACCGCCTACGCCGCCGACCGCACGATCGGCGTCCTCGCCGACGATCCGGGGATCGTCGACGACTACCTGGCACATGCCGCCCGCCTTCGCCGACAGATGCACGAGGCCGGCACGGCGACGACGCCGACCGAGTCGTACATGCTCTCGGTGCCGATCGGAAGCGACGCCGCCGCCCTGCAGATGCGGGAGTGGTTCGTCGAGGACGGCTACCTCGTACCCGTCTTCTCCTACCCGGCCGTCTCACGCAACCAGGCGCTCCTGCGCCTGTTCCCGCACGCGGGCCACACCGAGGAGCAGATGGACGGCTTCCTGCACACCCTCCTCGCCTACCGACGACGCCTCGGGCTCTGACGTCCCCACCGACGCTCGCCACACCGAGGCTCGCCCCACCGACCGATGACCGACGCCGACCCCATCCCCATCCCCATCCCCAGAGGAAGGAACCCGTCGTGGACAACACCGACATCCTCAACGCCATTGCCGAGATCGTCGAAGAGGTCCTCGGCATCGACTCCGCCGAGGTGAGCGCCGAGACGTCGTTCACCGACGACCTCGACGTCGACTCCCTGGCCATGATGGAGATCGCCGTGGCGGTCGAGGACAGGTTCGAGGTGAAGATCCCGGACGACCGGGTCACCGGATTGAGGACCGTCGGCGACGCGGTGAACTACGTCGCCGAGCACCGGTGACCTCCGCCGGGACGACCCTTCCCCACGAGGCTCCCCAGGAGGTCGGGCAGCCATGAGCGTCCTCGATCGCTTCCGGCTCGACGGTCGCGTCGCCGTGGTCACCGGCGCCTCCTCCGGGCTGGGCGTCGCCTTCGCCACCGCGGTGGCGGAGGCCGGCGCCGACGTCGTGCTCGGGGCGCGGCGCACCGAGCGGCTGGAGACCGTGCGCGCGGCCGTCGAGAAGCTCGGCCGCCGGGCCGTCGCCGTGCGCACCGACGTCGCCGAGCCGGAGGACTGCCGCAGGCTGGTCGACGCGGCCGTGCGGGCATTCGGGCGGGTGGACATTCTCGTCAACAACGCCGGGATCAGCAGTGAGCAACCCGCGGCGGAGGAGACCCCGGAGCAGTTCCGCGAGGTCATCGACATCAATCTGAACGGCTCCTACTGGATGGCCCAGGCCGCGGGCGCGGTGATGCTGCCCGGCAGCTCCATCGTCAACGTCTCGAGCATCCTCGCCCTGGTCACGGGCGGGCTGCCGCAGGCCGCCTACTCGGCGTCGAAGGCCGGGATCCTCGGGCTCACCCGCGATCTCGCCCAGCAGTGGACCCCCGGCAAGGGCATTCGCGTGAACGCCCTCGCGCCGGGCCTCTTCACCTCCGCGATGACCGACGGCTACGCCGAGGGTTACCTGGAGGCGATGATGCCGCGGGTGCTCTCAGGCCGCATCGGGCGGCCCGAGGAGCTCGCTGCGGCTCTGGTCTTCCTCGTCTCCGACGCGGCGTCCTACATCACCGGCACCACCCTGACGGTCGATGGGGGCACCCACATCGCATAGTGACACCCGGCGCCGGACCCGCCGGCGTTGCCGGTGGGCCGCCGCCACGCCATGGCTGACGCCCCGTACCCGAGCCCCGGAGAGCCACCGATGACGACGGAGCCGACCGCCCCGCCCCTTCCGCGCGAACCGCTCGGCGATTCGCACCTGCGCCGCCTGATCGTGGGTCAAGGGCTGGCGGCCGTGGTCGATGCGCTGTTCATCGTCTGGCTCACGCTCTTCGTGCTCGACCTGTCGGAACCCGGAATCGCCACGGGGTTGGTTCTGGTGGCCGTGGCGCTGCCGCGAGCGGTGCTCCTGCCTCCTGCGGGAGTACTGGTCGACCGCCTCGGTCCCGCCCGTGTCGTGGCCAGTGCCGCCTGGCTCCGGGTCGCCGTCCTGCTCGCCCTCGGCGCCCTGGTCACCTTCACCTCACCGTCGTTGACGACGGTCGCGCTGCTCGGCGGGCTGCTCGGCGCCGCCGACGCCGCCTACTTCCCGGCGGCCCTGGCGTTGCTACCCGCCGTCGTGCCGACCGACAAGCTCTCCCGGGTCAACGGGCTGGTGCAGGGCGCGGAGTCGGGGGGCGACCTGGTCGGCCCGGCGGTGGCCGCCGGATGCATCGCCGCAGTCGGCTTCGCCGCGACGCTCGGTGGGATCGTGGCGATGGCCGCGTTGGCCGCCGTCGTCCTCAGCACGCTGATCCGGGTGGTGCGACGTGGCGGAGGTGCCGGGGACGACGCCGGTCCGGCCACCGTCGACGGCGAGCAGTTCAGCAGTGCGCGTGCCCTCGGCGTGGGCTTGAGGTACGCCTGGCACGAACCGCTGGTGCGAGGGATGCTGGCAGCCATCGCCCTGATCAACATCGCGGTCGTGGGCCCCGTGCTCGTGGGCGGCGCGGTGCTCGCCGATCAACGCCTCGGCGGCGCGGGATCTCTGGGCGTCGTGCTCTCCGGTTTCGGTGCCGGCTCACTGGCCGGCTCCCTGATGGCCGGGTGGCGGCCGCCCGCCCGGCGCGGCCGGACCGTGGTCGGCGGTGTCGCGGCGATCGGCGCAGGCATGGCCGGACTCGCCGCCGTCACCCATGTCGTCGCCGCGACGGCGGTCGTCTCGCTCATCGGCCTCGGATCCGGGTTCCTCGGAGTGGTGGTCGTGGCCACTCTGCAGGAGCGGGTGCCCGAGCAACTGCTGGGCCGGGTACTCAGCCTCGTCGTGCTGGCCACGGTGGCGTTCGACCCGTTCTCCTACGTGATCGCCGGCGCCCTGCTCCCCTACGGCACGACCACGCTGTTCCTGGTCTGCGGCAGCGCCGTCCTGGCCTGCGCCGGCCTGGTCGCCACGAGCCCGGCGGTCCGCTCCCTGCGCTGACCGTGTCGATCGCCGGTCGTCCGCCGATCACCGGGCCCGGCCGAGGCCCCCGTGGGCGAAGATCTGCGCGCGGTCGCGGCACGTGGGTCGAGGCGAGCCTCTTCGAGTGAAAAACCGGAGCAAGGCCGCCTGACTGGCGCTTCGTCGGCGATGAAAAGGTCTTCCGACCATATGTTTAACTCCGGCGCTCACAGCGGCGGTGCTCGTGCCCGGAGTGCATTCCCACGTGCCACAGACCACGCAGCCAAGAGGACCAGCCATGCGCTCCACCCGCCGCGTTCTCGCCGCTTCAATCGTGGCGGCTTCCGCCTCAGCCTTTGGCCTGGCCGTCCTCTTCACGGGCGGGACGTCCCAGAGTTCCGATGCCACGCAGGTCCGCGCGGTCAACGCCCTCGGCACCTCGCAGAGCGAAGCCGAATCATCCTGGTCTCCCTCCACGAATCCGGACTCGGAGGACTCGGTGCCCCGTTGCTTCAGCTACGGCGGACCCTACTGCGGCTGGGTGAGGACCTACTGGGGCGGCTGCGACAGGGACTGGGGCCTGAGCTACGGGTTCAAAGACCCTGCCGTACTCTGCCCCCACGACCCCCGCCCGAGCCCCTCCGCCACGGCCAGTCCCTCCGCCACGTCGAGCCCCAGCCCCTCCGCCAAGTCCGGTTCCCCGGCCGCACCCAGTCCCTCCGCCACGCCCAGCCCCTCGAACGGGCTCAGCCTCTCCGCCGCACCCAGCGGCGCTCGCCCACAGCCGGCCCCTCAGCCGTACCCGAGCCGCTCGGACGAGCTCAGCCCCTCCGCCACGCCCGGTTCCCCGGCCGCACCCAGCCCCTCCGACGAGCTCAGCCCCTCCGCCGCGCCCAGCCGCTCGGCCACGCCCGCTTCCCCGGCCGCACCCAGCCCTCCGGGCGAGCTCAGCCCCTCGGGGGAACCCAGCTTCTTCACTGCACCCAGCCACCCGGGCGAGCTCAGTCCCCCGGAGGAGCCCAGCCCCTTCGCCGGAAGCAGCAGCTCCTTCTAATGGGCCCCGCCGGGCCGTAGGAGAGACTTCGGCCCGTAGCCGCCAGCAGGTGAGCACTTCCTTCTTCGGAGCCATCGTGAGCTCTGAGGTCAGACCACGCCGCCTCTGGTCGGCCGGGGGGCTTGACTGCTGATGGGATCGCGTGCCCGCCAGGCAGGTTGGGCGTGAGCACTTGATCCATGAGAACGCGAGCCACGCCTTCCGCAGGCTGCACACACAGAACGCCAAGAGAAGCCGGAGAAGACCAGTGCTGTTCATCGGCGACGACTGGGCCGAAGACCACCACGACGTGGAGCTGCAGAACGAGACGGGCCGGAAGCCGGCGAGCGCACGGCTACCGGAGGGCTCCGAGGGCATCGCGAAGCTGCACGCCTCGTCGCCCGCCACGGTGGCCAGGACCTGGAGCCCGGGCAGGTGACGGTCTGCATCGAGACCGACCGGGGCCCGTGGGTGCAGGCCCTGATCGCCGCCGGCTGCCGCGTCCACGCGGCCAACCCCCGTCAGGCTGCCCGGTTCAAGGAAAGGTACGGCACCTCGGGGGCCAAGAGCGACAAGGGCGACGCCCACGCGCTGGCGGACATGGTCCGCATCGACGGCGCACGGCCTGCGGGCGGCTGGTGCCCACGGTCGCTTCCACACCGGTGGCGGTGGCGTGGACCTCCGTGGTCCACGACCTCCGGTACTCGCCGCTCTGAACGCCGGGCCCAGGACGGCCCGATGCGCCGGCGCGGATCGCGGTCTCCAGGATCATCGCGTGGTGCCGCACCACCGCCGTGGCCGCCGGCACCGCGACGGCGGCCCTCGACTCCAGCTGCGCGGCCAGGACCCCGGCGTTGCTGGTCACCTGCGCCATCAGCCGTCCACCGCCCCGTGCTCGCCGGGCTGCCGCACACCGAGCGCCCACTCGCCCAGCTGGGTGAGCAGCGCCCTCGTGAATTCGTGCGCGCCGCCGTCGAGGAGGTCGTGCCGGGCGAGGAGCGCCCGCTCGGTCTCGGCGGTCTCGACGGTCTCGATGGGGTCGAGGGCGGCCAGGAACGCCACGGCCGCCGGGCCCGGGTCCGGGTCCGGGTCCGGGTCCTCGCCGACCACGACGCGGGCGGCGCCCTCCCACTCCGGGTCGGCGGTCGGGCGCAGCAGCAACTGGAGTTCGGGGAGCTGCCCGACGGTGTGCCGCAGCTCGTACGAGCGGACCTGGTCGGCGAGGTCCTGGCCGTCGATCTCCAGACGCGCGGTCGGGCCGGTCGCCTGGATACGGACATGCCGCTGCTCAGGGGGGTTGGTGGTGGGGGTCATGGTCGCGAGCCCAGGAGCCTCGACGGACACGACGGCCGTTCCCGACCGCGGCCCGGCACGCACGCCCACCGCACGCCGGCTTCGCACTCCAGCGCCACTTCGCCCAACCCATCGCTCACCACTGGCTGTTGGGCAACGCGACCGTGGCGGAGGCCGTAGTCTCGCGGCATGCACAGGACCCTGGAGAACCCGCCCGCGCCGGCTCGCGAGATGGTGACGGAAGCCCTGGAAGGGGCTCTGGACGACCGATCCGCAGCTGACCACACGGCTGAGGCCCTGGTCGGGATCGCCCTGCACGGAGACGACCGCGACTTCGCCGAGCACTGCTGCGTGAAGACCGGCACACGGGCCGCACCGGGCAGTCCCCTGCTGGGGCTGGCCGTCCTGTGTCTGAGCCACATCGCCCGCCGCTTCGGCCGCCTCAGCGACGAAGCCCTCGACCTGGCGCACTCCTTGTCGAAGCGGGCCGCCGCCGACCCGGCGGACGTGGACGGACGGGCCCTCGACGGCTACGACGACATCCGGACCTTCCTGCACCTCTGGTGAAGGCCGGGGTGGTCACGCCTGCCGGGCTTGCATCCGGCAGGCGCGACCTACCGCAAGCATGGCCATGACTGCCGGGGAGGGCCCGTGACGCAAAGTACCGTCCGTCAGAAGTCGAAGCGCGGGCGACGGAATCGCTTGACCGCCGTGGCTGCGATAGCCGTTCTCGGTAGCGGGTTCGCAATCAACGCATGGATGAACCGGGGCCCGGAGATCAAGGCCCACGAAGGCGCCGTGGCCGGCTACCCGCTACTGGTCAGCTCCGACGGCCAAACCCTGACACTCAACATCGGCTGGGGTTGCGAGGACCGACCGGAGCTCGTGACCCGTGAGTCCACCGGCATGGTGAAGGTCTCCCTGCGGCACACGGTCCATCCGGGGTTCTGCGACCCGGGCGGCTTCGCGCAGATCACCACTCACCTGAACAAACCGCTCGGCACCAGGGCCCTGAACGACGCCACGGGCAAGCCCGCCGTCCACTTCGACGAGCGCAACCTTCTCCGGCCCGCGTTCCTGCCGGAGAACTACTACCCCTACCCCGCGGGCAGGATGGTCTTCCTGCCCGGCCTGGAAGCGATCCCGACCGACACCCCGGCCTGGGCCGTCGGTTACCGGCTGGGCACCGGTCCCGAAGCAGGCTCTCTGATCATCAGCCAGACCCTCCGGAGCAGCACACCACCACCCGGCAAGGCCGCCACCGTCAAGGGCCACCCCGCGACCATCACGCACTCGGATTCCCAAGGCGACCCCCACTCGCTGACTTGGTCCGACGGCACCTACACCTTCGTCGTCACCACCGGCGGCCCCCCACGACTCACCAACGAGGAACTCATCCACGTCGCGGAGAGCATCGGGTAACCGACACCACGACGACGTCCGGTGGGACCGCTCTGTGAACCGGCCCCACCGGAGACCGAGACCGCACCTGGACCGGTCAGGACAGAACTACCTCGTCCAGCCTGGTCATCCGTGCGACTTCCACGGTGCTGGCCCCGCCCGGATCGAGGGCCTGCCAGGTCCGGCCGACAGTGCCGGCCGTCGGTTCCTTCGCGGCGATGACGGTCCCTCGACGCGGCCGGCGTGCCGTACGAGATCGTCCCCGGCGTGCCCGCCTTCGCCGCCGCAGCAGCCGCCCTCAAGCGGGAGCTGACCGTCCCGACCGTCGGCCAGACCGTCATCCTCACCCGGATCGCCAAGCGCGCCACCCCGATGCCCGAGGGCGAGGACCTGGCCACCCTCGGCCGCAGCGGCGCCCTGCTGGTACTGCACCTGGCCGCCGGATACGTGGACGACGTCGTCGAGCAACTGCTCCCGCACTACGGCGCCGACTGCCCGGCCGCCGTCGTCGCGATGGCCAGCCGCCCGGACGAGCTGGTGCTGCGCGGCACCCTCGCCGACATCGCCGGGCAGGTCAAGGCCTCGGGCGTGGTGCGCACCGCCGTCATCCTGGTCGGACGGACGCTGGCCGCCGAGCACTTCCGCGACAGCCACCTCTACTCGGCGGAGCGCGAGCGCCCGCACGAGCCCTGCGGGGCGTGAACCCCATGACCCGGCACGTCCTGATCCTCGGCGGGACGACGGAGGGGCGGGCGCTGGCTGCCGCACTCGCCGAGCCGCCGTCCCTGCGGGTCACCAGTTCACTGGCCGGCCGGGTCGCCCAACCCCGGCTGCCCGCCGGAGAGGTGAGGATCGGCGGCCTTCGCCCACCTCGACGGGGTCCACTTCCTCGCCCGGTCAGTCGACCCGCCCGAGCCCCCGTTGCCACCGTCCTTCGAAGTCCTGCTGGACCGGGGGCCGTTCACGCTCGACGGCGAACGGGCACTCCTGCGCGAGCACCGCATCGACGTCGTGGTCACCAAGGACAGCGGCGGCGCCGCGACCGCACCCAAACTCACCGCCGCACGCGAACTCCACCTGCCCGTGATCATCGTGCGGCGTCCGCCGGTCCCTGCCGCACTCGGCTGATCTCGCCTTGCCAGATCCAGGATGGTGCATTTATGTTCCACTTAGCGAACACCGCGATCAGGTCCTCGCCGAGGAGAACGCCCTCGCCGTCGCCCTCGCCGTCCACGCCGCACTCACCGTCACCGCACCCGACCGACAGGCCCACCGTGTCGGCGGCCCCAGCATCGGCACGGTCCTCGGCAACCTCACCCGACGCGGCGGCATCCACGAGACCACCGTGCGGGCCACGATGCGGGAACTCGGCCGCTCCGGCCGGCAGGCGATGTCCCGGCTGGTCCACGACGCCACCCGCGCACGCGGATCCCAGGTCGACCTGCGCACGGTCGCCGCCCTCGCCTACGGCACCCCCGGAGGCGACCGGCCCAGCAGCTGCCCACCAACCCCACAAGGCCACTGGCTGCACGCCCTGGACGGGGTGAACACGTGGACGCCCGCCATCAAGGTGCTGCGGGACAGCGTTGCGGCGGCGTCCAGGTAGTGCGCCAGACGTCCCACCCCACCGCCGAGGGCACGTTGCGAAAGTGGATCTCGGCCTGATGATCACTGTTTGGCCGCACCATCATGCGCGACACCATTCCGCATGTGAGGAATTTTCGTCCACATTGAGGAGTATTTGGAAGCTGGCCTACATCAATGAAGGAAAGGGAGTTTCATGAAGCGTGCTTCATTATGCGCGGCCGCTGTCGGGGCGGTCGCGTGTTGGCATCTTCAGTGTGCACGGTGAAAGTTCCGACCCAAGCTACAGCGAAAGGTTGCTGAACATGATCCACAGTGAACTGAAGGCCCGGCTCCTGCCGGCCAGCCTGAACAATATCACCGTCCAGCAGAGGAGGCGGCCGAGCCCCGCGTGGACCGCGGTGACAGCCGGCGCCCTTTGCCTTTCGATGGCGACGGCCACACCCGCTAGCGCACTACCAGCGCCTGCCGCCCCGAATCAGGCCCAGCGGAGCGCATACGCCAGCGGGCCACACCGGCCCATCATCTTCGTCCATGGCTGGCACTCCGAAGGTGCGGTCTGGAACGGGATGAAAGGATACGCCGAAACACAGGGATACAAAGAAAGCGAACTGCACGTCTACGATTACAGCAAGATGACAAAGCCCGGCCAGACCAATCCTCCCAATCCTGGAATCGACCACATCGCCGCAGGCTTCGCCAGGGAAGTCAACGAGATCGCAAAGACGTCACCGGACGGCAAGGTCGATATTGTGGCCCACTCGATGGGAGGTCTCGTAGCACGCGCCTATATCAAGAATTTGGGCGGAGCAGAAAAAGTGAAACACTTCGTATCCATGGGAAGCCCCCACCATGGAACAATCGTGGCCGACGTGGGAGTTGGAGCATCCGAAGCCGTCCGTGCAATCGGGGCATTCCTGGGGGACCATAATATCCTGGTTGGCTACGCAAAGGAACTTGCCGAGAATTGCGATTTTCAATGCCATGACATGGCAAGCGGGTCAGCTTTCCTGCGGTCGCTGAACTCGGGAGACGAGGCGCCACATGGGGCTGATGGGTACCCCAGGTACACAACCTTCCGCTCCAACATAGACGACGAGCCGGCGGTCTACCTCAATACCAGAAACAAATTTAAGCCCCAGATTGGCCTGTGCGACGGTGTCGTATTCGGAATTACCGAACAGGGCGCCTGGGCGTACGAAGGAAAGGGCCCGAATGTGCGAGGCGGAAAGACCTCCACCCTCCGAGGGGCAGAAAATATCGTCACGACATGCTTGCCCCATGGCGAATACTATAACGACCCATGGACGCAAGAGAAAACCCTGGACACACTCGCCGAAACGACCATCGGAGAAGAAGACAAGTACGCCCCCAGGGCGCGAAACAGGACAAAGTGCAATGAACTGACAAGGACCCATTACCGCGATAATTGGGTTCAAGCATGGCTACAGTCCTGCCTGCAAGTCACCCCCGAAAAAGAGGTTGCCCCGGTCCTCAGGATCCGCGGATGCGGGCACTATCGAAGTCCTTCCGGGAAAGCCCTTTGGTACTATACGCCCGAAGGGTGGGGGGACAACGTGGAGTGCGTCATGGGTCGCGATGGCCTCTCACTCAGGAAAAAGGGTAGTCGCATAAAAAAGGAGCCCGGCTATCATAAAGCGGAATTTAACACCCGGGCCGGTGAAGTAAAGGTCGACACACTCTCCCTTCATGGTCCAGGTGATTATCAACTCTACACTCCGACCCTGAACAATCCCAATGGTTCGCCCAGGATTACCGTGAAAGTTCAACCGTGGGATGATAGTGACAACTACACGACCCTGGACCCCCTTGTCGAAGGGCCGAGCGTGACGGTCCACTGAACCCGGATCCACCGGCCTGATGCCCGTGGATAGTTCCCTCAGAAACGAGGAAGTGCCTTGTGACATGCGATGATGGGAGTTCTTCACGCTTCCAGCACGCACAATCGACAAGGCACTTCTGAGATGAAATCCTCCACGCCGCGACGAAGTCCGCTATCCCGCTTACAGGCAGTGGCCGCGCACCGTGGCGCATGCCTCGTACAGCACAGCCCACACCTCGTCGACCATCACGGCGGACCGGCGGGCCTGCCGCACGAACTCGGCGGTGGCGTCAGGCTGAAGGCGGCAGAGCTTCACGAACTCCTGCGCGAGCGGCACGGCGGCGATGAACCGGGCGTTTTCGGCCTTGGCATCCGCGATGCCGAACGGCATCCCGATCTCGTCGGCGATCTCCAGTCGGGCGTGAAGGGTCTCGTCGGTCGCCGCCCGCACCAACCGGCGCAGGTCCGGCACGCCGAGGACGTCGCACCCCTCTGGGGGCACTCCTGGGTCAGTAGCGCGGCGAAGGCATAGGCGAGGTTGAGGTTGCCGAGCCCCTTCTGCTACTGGTCCAGCTCCCGCAGCACCGACGACTGCAGGGCAGCGGCCACCATCGCGAAGTCGCCGTTCCTCTGGGCGGCGAGCAGGGTCTCGACCTCGGCGTTGACAGTCTGGGGTGCGGCCCTGGGGCTGCACCCCCGCACCCCATTCCCATCCGGGTTGGTCAGCGGCGTCCGGACAGGCGGTTGTCGTCCATGCCCTGCGCGAGTACGTCGAGCTGCCCGGCGCCGGCCAGCTCGGTCGGGCCGTACACCGCGGCGTCCATCCTGTCGGGGCTGTCCATCCCGGTGACCCAGGCCAGCATCTGTCCTTCCAGCTCCGGGTAGTGCCCGACGTGATGCCCTCGGCCCGAGAACTCGACGGGGACGATCCGGGCCGTGTCGATCCACGCCCGCCGCCACACCCCACCCCTCGACGGGGCGCGGCTTCTACATGAACAACAACCACCACAGCCGCTCGCCGACGGCGTGCCAGATACCGACCAGCGCCTTGCAGCCGTACCGGGCCAGCCACAGCGACTCGCCGACCTTGCGGCCGACGGCATCGTCGGGGCTGCCCGCGATGGCAGGCAGGTCGATGACGGTCCAGTCGGACGCCGCCTTCCGCAACAGCTTCCACGCGGTGTAGTCGTTGCCCACACGGGGGCGGCTCCGCTTGTCGAGAAAGAGTGGCCCCAGCGGCCAAGGCCGCGCGCGGCGGCGGCTCGGGGGGTTGCCGCCGCCGCGCAGCGGAAGGTTACCTCACCCGAGAGCATCGCAAAATCTGTGTGCGCCGGAGTAGACATTGCTCGTGGGTGGGTCTAACGTTTCTCTCGTAGACAGCAGTCGGCGATGCTGGCCAGACACGAACTGGCCGGGGTTGTTGGACAGAAGTTCGCAGTTCGGTCCGGCAGTGGAGTTCCGAAGCCAGGCAGGTGCAGGACGGCGACGGGGCTGGCTTCCGGACCGGGAGGCCCGCAGGTATCAGGGGCCGCCACCAGCGGTACCGGTAGGACGCAGTTCAGTGAGTGCAGTACCGGCAGTCGCGAGACAGGCACGGCCTCGGCAAAGGCACCCAGACTGCGGGCGCGCGTGCCGAGGGGTCAAGGCAGTGGGGTTCCAGGGTCACCGCAGACGCGGGACGGCCGACGGGGCCGGGCTGCCGGACCGGGTGGGCCCTCACGGCCACCGACCAGCAGTACGCAGTCCAGCAGGTGCAGTACCAGCAGTACCAGCAGTACGAAAGTGACAGTTCAGTACAGAGGATGAACGGAGGGCGCAAGCGCCATCAGGATCGCCCGGCCCGTGAACACTCGCCCGGGCGGACACCGCAGACCCCAACGCGAGGACGGTGGTTTCCGGTCACGCATACGCGATCCCCGCACGACCCTCCCCAGGGGCAGCGCGGAAGCAACAGGACCGGCCCAGGCCGGTAGATGGTGTTGTTCCCCTTCGGGGCCCCGGAGCCGATACGGCCCCGGGGCCCCTCGACGCGTTCTCCCCGAGA
>NZ_JBWKER010000083.1:0-27850 GCF_056435345.1 Kitasatospora sp. NPDC043950 | reverse complement strand
TACGCCGTTCGGGTGATTACTCCGTCTGACGACCCCCCTTCCCTCATCCCCCCCCCCCCCCCCCCCCCCCCCCCCCCCCCCCCCCCCTACCCCCCCCCCCCCCCCCCCCCCCCCCCCCCCCCCCCCCCCCCCCCCCCCCCCCCCCCGCGCCGGGTTCAGTTGGCCAGGCTGAAGTCGCCGCCGAGGGGTGCGGCGATCTTGTCGACGCCGGTCAGCGCGGTGAGCGAGGTGACGGGGGTGCTGCTGTCGGTGGTGGTGCCGTTGCCGAGTTGGCCGGAGCCGTTGTTGCCCCAGGAGCGGACGGTGTTGTCGCCGAGCAGGGCGATGCTGTGTTCGCGGCCGCCGGCGATCAGTTGGATGCCGGTGAGGCCGGGGACCTGGACGGGGGTGATCCGGTAGTCGGTGGTGCCGTCGCCGATCTGGCCGGAGGTGTTCCGGCCCCAGGCCTTGAGCTTGTTGTCGCTGTCGGTGACGGCCAGGCTGTGGTGGGCTCCGGCCGCGATCCCGGAGACCCCTCCGAGCCAGCTGCCCTGGGTGTCGACCGGGGTGAAGCGGCTGATGGTGGTGTTGTCGCCGAGCTGGCCGGTGGCGTTGTAGCCCCACGCCTTCACCGCGTTGCCGCTGGTGGGCTTGGTGGAAGTGCTCGGCGGGCCGACCAGGGCCAGGTTGTGGTCGGCTCCGGCGGCGATCCGGGTCACACCGGTCAGGTTGTTCACCGGGGACGGTACGTTGCGGCTCGCCGAAGTGCCGTCCCCGAGCTGGCCGTTGATGTTGTAGCCCCAGGCCCACACGGTGCCGTCCTCGCGCAGCGCCAGACTGTGGTTGAGTCCGGCGGCGATCGCGATCACCTTGTTGAGTCCCTCGACCCGGACCGGGACGCTGCTGTCGGCGTTGGTGCCGTTGCCGAGCTGGCCGTAGTTGTTGCGCCCCCAGGCGACCACGGTCCGGTCGGCGAGCAGTGCCAGGCTGTGCACTCCGCCCGCGGCGACGTCGGTGGCATCGGAAAGATTGACGACCTGGCCGGGCGCGTTGTGGCTGAACACCGAGCCGTCGCCGAGCTGCCCCGACCCGTTGGCGCCCCACGTCTGCACCGTGCGGTCGGTCAGCAGGGCCAGCCCGAAACCTGCGGTGGGGCCACTTCCCCCGGCGGCGATCTTCACCACCTCGGCGCTCGTCAGCCCCAGCACGGTGGTGGCCGTCGTACGGATGTCCGTCCAGGTGCCGTCGCCGAGCTGACCCGCGCGGTTGTTGCCCCAGGACTTGAGCCGCTTCTCCTGCACTTCATCTCCTCATCGGGTGTGCTGTCACTCGGGAACGCGGCCTCGCCGGGCGCTGCCGCGGAGGCTGCCACGAGGACGCGGCGATGCCGCCTCCCGACAGACCGCTCCTGCCCGGCCCTCTCCGCGAGCTCTCGAACGCATCATCGGGGACGAGCGATCAGAACTCGGGGCCCCAATCTCGATCTTCACTCGAAAAGGTGACCTTCCGGTGTTTCCAGGCGCGCCGGGCCGTCTCGCACCGCGCACACCCGCCCCTTGGCGGCGCTCCTGACGTCAACACGACGGCCCGGCACCTCGTGGGTGCCGGGCCGTCGGGTGGGGTGTGGGGGCGCGGGTTACTTGGGCATCTCGTTCCAGAGCTGCTGGGCGCTCTTGCCGGTGAGCTGGACCCAGATCTGCTCGTTGTAGTTCGTGGTGTTCAGCAGGTGTGCCAGGTCGGGCTTGTTGTAGGCCTTCGAGACGTAGTCGATGAACCGGGCGGTGGCCTGGTAGCCGCTGTCGTAGTTGGAGTCCGGGCCGAAGTGCTGGGCGCCGGTGCCCGGCTGGAAGTTGTAGTCGCGCACCCAGTCCGCCAGGCCCTCGCCCAGCCACCACTTGCCGGAGAACGGGCTGTCCCAGACCGCGACGTGCACGGCCTCGTGCACCAGGAAGCCGGTGTCACCCTGGTTGCCGCGGGTGTAACCGATGTTGACGTGGACCTCCTTGACGCCGCTGCTGGGGTTCACCGTGGTGAACGCGGGGTAGTCGGTCAGCTTCGGGTCAAAGATGATCTTGAAGTAGCTGGGGGCGGCGAAGGCTCCCTTGGTGATCAGGTTGGAGATCGTCGGGTAGTAGTCCGCGACGGTCCTCTTCTGCTGCTCCAGCCACGGCCCGAGGTCCGGGGCCTGCGAGTAGTCGAGGTCGATGGTCGGGCGGCCGGCGGTCGGCGGGGTGGTGGCGCCGTTGCGGTCGAGGTTCCAGGACTGCGCCGGGTCCCCCGCGTTGCAGGCGGCCACCTTGGCGTTCAGGTCCGCGCCACGGGCCAGGCAGAGGTTGCTGTCCGAGACGCTGTGCAGCAGCCAGGCCCGGCCGTTGCCCATCGAGGTGTTCTCCAGCCACCACTTCTGATTGTCCGCGCCGACGTAGTTCCAGGCACCGACGGTGTTCTTGCCCCGGTCCCGGTCGACGGCGTTGTTGGTGCCGGGCACCTTGACCGACCAGGCGCCGTTGCCCTCGTCCCTGACCGTCCAGACCTGCTGGGCGGAGGACTCGTTCCAGTCGCGGACCACCACGGTGGAGGCGTTGTTGCGGCTGTCCCACTGGAGGGCGCCGCCCGCGTAGCTGGAGATGCGGTAGTCGGCGCCGCTGGACGGGAGCGACTCAGCCGCACTGGCGGTCCCAGCGCCGAAGGCCATCCCGGACACGACGGTCGCGGCGGACAGGACGACGGCGGCGGCCGTACGACGGGTGATCATCTCGGGGTTCTCCTCTCGGGCGGTTCCCCCCTGGAACCGGCCTGCGGTCATGCCACCGGGCCCCGGTAGACGCGGCGTCAACGCTCCCGTCAACGGGTGCGTTGACGGGCCGTCGGTCCGGTGGTGTTCACCCGAAGGTCCAGGCCTTCTGCCAGGCGGCTCCTCACTCGCGGATGCCCGCGCTCTCGACCGCACGCCGCCGGGTCGCCCGCCGCCGGTGTCGCCCGACAGCGACAGCGGCGCTGTCACGCGGTGACATGCCGCGCACTGACCGTCGGATCCGTGCCAGGCCCGGCCAACGCGAGCCCCTGAGGGGCAACGCGACTCGCCGGAGGTCGGGTGCCTTCGTCCTCGGACTCTGGCACGCTCGGTGTGGCGAGGTCGAGTCGAGTGGTCGTCCCATCACCGATGTTCCGTACGAGGAGGCATAGTTGACGCTGAGGAAGAAAGGGTCGCGCCTGATCACCATCGACGAGGTGGTGTACCGGTGGCGGGTACACGGTGGTGTCCGCTGCTGCATCGCGTGCGCATGGGGCCGGTCCGGTTTCGCGGTCCAGCGGGTCGACCAGATGGGCCCGGTGCTTCTGGCAGCCACGTCAGCGTTCCCCGTCGTGCCGTCCATCGTCGAGGCGGGAGTGCGCACCGCGCTCGATCAAGGATGGCAATCTACCGGGGCAGGGCCCGCTTTCCGCCTGCGGGAGCTGGTTTAGAGCGGAGGCGAAGGCCGCGGTCTGCGGCATCGGATCGGCCACCGGCAGGTCGACACGACTCCGTGTAGAGCGACGCGCTCGACCACCCGACCAGGAGCGGCGCAGCCGGGAGCGGCTGCCGACCGGACGGCGACGGCGCCTGCTCCACCCGCCTGTCCGTGATCGGGTCCGATGGCAGGAGCCCCTGATAGAGCACCTCAAGGGGTGGCAGCCTCGATGGCAGAATGACGGAATGGTGACGAATCAGCCGTGGGCAGGACTTCATGCTGACCTGCTGGCGGCGAAGGCCTTGGTGTACGACCCGAGCGGTTTGGCCTGTTCGCCCCCGGTGGCCGAACCGGAGAGCACCGAATACGCGGCTTGCCGGTTCACGATCGACGGCCGCTCGGTCCGGTTCCGCGCGGCCAAAACCACCCCGACGAAGGCGGGCCAGTTCGTCACCGTGTGGCTGCGATCCGAAGAGGGACCGATCCGGCCCTTCGACACCGACGACGGGGTGGACCTCTTCGTCATCAGCTGCCGCGACGACAACGGCTTCGGGCAGTTCGTCTTCCCGTCCGAGGTGCTGTGCGAGCGCGACATCGTCTCCCGCAACGGCTCCGGCGGGAAACGAGGGTTCCGCGTCTACCCGCCATGGGTGACCACGACCAACCGGCAAGCGCGCAGCACGCAGGCCTGGCAGGTGAACCACTTCTTCCACATCGGCCAGAACGGGCCCGCCGACCTGGCGTACGCCCGCGCCCTCCACCACCCGTAGCCGCCCCCGTGCGCCGGCTCGGCTGTCGGGATGACATCCGGGCGCGGCCCACCCGGAGCGGCGGTCCGCGCTCTGGTACGACGGGGCTGATGTCCGCGCCGGCGGTGCGTCCCCCGTCCGCCGGCCGTCCCGGAGGAGAGATCGCCGTGCCCGTGCCCACCACCTTCGACCACCAGGCGAAGAGCTACAGCGTCCCGCACGCCTACTGGCTGGCGAAGGCGTCCGAACTCGCCTACCAGGACGAGGCCACCATCGAACAGCAGGCCCGCGACTGGGGCTTCGACCGGGTGCGTCACCACCGGACCCGGTTCACTCCGCCCTTCCCGCTGGAGGACACCCAGGGCTACACCATGGCCAGCGACCACATGGTCGTCACGGCGTTCCGCGGCACCCAACCGGCCGAGATCCGCGACTGGCTCTCCGACTCCTCCACGCCGCCCTGGCCCGGCCCCGCCCGCACCGGCTACGTCCACTACGGCTTCGCCGAAGCGCTGGAGTCGGTCTTCCCGGACGTCCGGGACGCCCACGCCCAGCTGCGCACCAACGGCCAGACCGTGTGGTTCACCGGCCACAGCCTCGGCGGAGCCCTGGCGATGCTGGCCGGCGCCCGGTTGTACCTGGAGGACCCGCGTCTCCAGGCCGACGGCATCATCACGTTCGGGCAGCCCCGCACCTGTGACCGGCTGCTCGCCGCCGCCTGCAACGAGGGCTTCAAGGGACGCCTGTACCGGTTCGTCAACAACAACGACATCGTGCCCCAGCTGCCGCCGGAGCCGGCCTACACCCACGTCGAGGCGCTGAAGTACATCGACTCCTCGGGCCGGCTCCACGACTCCATGGGCCTGGTCGCCGGGCTCGCCGACCGCGCCAAGGGCCTGACCGCCGACGCGTTCGCTCCGGCCACGGCCGGTGTGCGCGACCACGCGATGAAGCGCTACCTCGCGGCCCTGGAACAGAACCTCGCCTGACGGAGTCAGGCCCTGCGGGCGGGACGGGCGCCGGTGGGTCCACGGCCGGCAGGCCGGGCCCGGCGAGCGGAGCCGGGCCGAGGGCCGAGTGAACCGATGGTACGAACAGCCTCCCCCCGGTAGCGATGCGCACACGGCCGTGTGTGGATGGTGACGGGCCGCCACACCACGGCCGTCCGATCCACCCTCACCATTCGCACCTCGAAGGGTTCCACCCATGCGTACCGCGCACCGCATCCTGGCCGTCTCCGTCCTCAGCCTCCCGCTCGTCATCGGCGCGGCGACCACCGCCTCCGCCGCCGAGACCGACAACATCCCCACCGTCAACTTCGACAGCGGCGCGTTCGCCGTCGGCCCGAACGGCAGCGCCCTTCAGGTCACCGACGCGCAGTTCGGCCCCTGTGGCTCCTCCTTCCTCACCGGCGCCGTCGTGGTCGGCCCTGGCGGCGTCGCGGGCAGCGCCACCGAGACCGGCATCAGCACCGGCGGGCAGGGCTGACCCCACCCGCACCCGCGCCACGGCTGCCCCGGGAGCACCCCGCCCCGGGGCAGCCGCCCGTCCGAAACCGGACGGGGCCAGGACAAAACGCCCTACCCGGCCCACGGGAGGACACCCGCCCCCTGCCGGACGGCACCGCCAACGCCACGATCACCGGCGTCAGCGGCGCCGCCGTCCTCACCGAAGCCACCGGGGGACCGGGCGCCGGAGGGCACGGCAGCCGGCGCGCGCAGTGTCCGTCCGGCATCTGGTGCGTGGTCACCGGACGGCCCAGGCCGAGCAGGCGGGCTGGTGCCAGGTCGTCCGGACCACCTGGCCGCCGGGCAGCCTGTGCTCGCTGTGCCAGGTCCGGCAGCACCCGGCGGCAGGTCGACGCGGCCCGGACGGCACCGCGGGACCGACGGCCTGGCGGACGGGCACGGGCGCGAAGGCCGGCTTGCCAGGGCGGCCCCGGCGGCGCCTGGTGGAGGAAGTCGTCATGCCCGCCGTTCTGCCACCCCCGGCCCCCCTCCAACCTCGCCTCACCCGAACGGATGAGCAGCCCGGACCGGCTGCGGGACGCTGACGCGGCAGCAGGAAACGGTGAGGGGCGTCCCTGGGCGAGGACGTCGAGCAGGGGGCCTGCTGGGAGGCGGGCTTGCCGTCGGCGCGGCCCGTCTACAGGTCCCGCACGGGGATCAGGATCATCTGGGGCTGCTGGTCGACCTCGGCCACTGGCGGGGCATCGGACCTGTCGTGGGTTCACAGCTGGTACCGCAGCGAGATATACGCGCCAGGGCCATCCGTTCATCGTTTGTCTACCACCCACTGTCAACGTGCCCCGGTACAGCTGTGAAGTTTCAAGGAGTTTCTCAATGGCACACCCGGGCACGGCCGCCTCACCGACCGAACGGCGAATACCGTGGCGACCACAATGGGCGTACACGGCGGTCGTACCGCTGTTCGCCCTGCTGGCGGGGCTCATCGGCGCGTTCCCGATACCCGCGCACGCGGTGGGCCCCGTCGCTCCGCCGCAGGCCGTACCAGCGACCGTTCAGGAACACTCGGCCGCGACCTACAACAATCGGTACGGCACCAGATGGCGGGGGGAGATCTTCGATCTCGCCCAACGTGTTGACATTCTCGCGCTGCAGGAAATCCGGGACGCGGAACCGGACGATCCGGACATCGTGCCCGAAGCATCGATCAACACGAACGGTTTCGAGGTCCAGAGGTACCGATGGGAGGTGTTTCCCGCCTGGACAGGCGGCACTCGCACCATCTACCGGGTCAGGACAGCCACCCGTGAAGAACGCTCGCTGGCCCTCGTGGTGCCCCGGAGCATCGACAACGCTGCGGCGCCCGTGGTGAGAGTCATCCCGCCTCAGCCGGAGAACAACGGCCAGGTGGCTAACGATGCCAAGCCCATCCTGGGCGTCAAGCTCGCGGACGGCACGTGGTACTACTCCATGCACGCCACCAACAGGGCAGCAGGCTTCCATGAGCGGAACAACGTGCCGGCCGCCATCCAGGCGGTCACGGCGACGGGCGACGCGAACTGGGCCCTGATGGGCGACTTCAACCGCGAGCCCGGGTCGCTGTCGATGGCGCAGGTGTTCGGCGACGGCCGTCGGCTCGTCAGCTCCGGCATGATGACCTACTCCAGGAACCGCCCGACCTCCGAATACGACTACATGATCGCCCGGGGGCTGCCGGCCGACCACCAGTACACGGCACGTCGCCTCGGCTACGTGGAGGAGTCGGACCACTTCCCGGTGATGTTCAGCAAGGACCCGCTGCGTCGCAAGGACGAGACCTGTCGGCCGAACGTCCCGTCCCCGCCCCGAGCAGCGGCCGCGTCCATGATCTCCCTCGCGGCGGCCGGCGTCCCCGCTGACGTCCCGGTCGACGTCCCGGCCGACAGCGCGCCGCCGACGGCCTCCGCTTCCGCCGCCACAGCCCGGGAGCCGCAGCACGGGAAGGTCTCCGTCCTGACCTCCGGAGCCGCCGGCCTGGTCGCCGACGTGCCGGACGCCTCGCCCGCTCCGGGCAGCCCGGTACGGGCCGCCGCCCCCGACTGCTCCGCCGGGCAGAGCTGGGCGACCTGGCAGAAGGCGGACGACACCTGGGTGATCGAGACCGGCCGGACCAACGGCACCACCCCGGCCGGACAGGGCAGCGTGCTCAGCGTCCCCGCGTACGGTGACCGGCTGGCCGTGCGGCCGATCGAGAACGACGCGACGAGCGGCAAGCCCGACGGCAGCCCCGGCCAGCGCTGGCGCTTCGTCGCCGACGGCGCGGGCGGCTACCGCATCACCACGGCCACCGACGGCCGTTGCCTCACCCTGGACGGCACCGCGCTGACGGTGGCGCCGTGCGACGGCTCCGACCGGCAGGGCTGGCACCTGTCCGTGCCGTGCTCCGGCGCCGGCCACACCGTCCCCGGCTTCCCCGACCTGCCGTGGCCGACCGTCGCGGACCGCCCCGAGGTGACCTGGCCGTCGCTGCCAGGGCACCCGGCGATCCCGTGGCCGTCCGTCCCGGGCTTCCCGGGCGTCCCGATGCCCGGCCACCCCGACCTGCCCGAGCTGCGCTGGCCCGGCTTCCCCACTCTGCCCACCACGGCGTGGCCCGCCGTCTCCGGCCACCCCGAGGCGACCTGGCCGGCCGTCCCCGGCTCCCCGACCGTCCCTTGGCCCGCCATGCCGGGCCACCCCGGCGTCCCGTGGCCGGTGCTGCCGCTGCCCGGCAACGGCAACGACGACGGCAAGGCCCTGATCCCCGGGCTGCCGAGCGCCGCCGACCCGGCGATCCCGGGGCACCCGGACCTGGCCTGGCCCACCGTGCCGGGATTCCCGCAGGTGAAGTGGCCCTCGGTGCCCGGCTCCCCGAACGTGCCGTGGCCGGGCCACCCCGACCTGCCGGACGCACCGGGGACGGACGGGCCCTCGCTTCCGGACGTCACCTGGCCGACGCTCCCGAGCATCCCGCTCTGGCGCTGGCCGTCCGTCCCCGGGTTCCCGACCGTCCCGTGGCCCTCCCTGCCGGGGCTGCCGGACGTCCCGTGGCCCGCGACCACCGGCTTCCCGAACGACCCCGCCGCCTGGTCGAACCCGCCCAAGTCGCCGGAGGAGCCTCCCAAGTGCAAGCGGAAGGACCAGCCGGACGGCAACACTCCTGGCGGTGACAACGGTTCCACCGGCGGCCGTCCGCCGGTGCCCGCGCCTCCGGGGATCTCGCTGCCCGGGTTCCCCATACTGCCCATGTTTCCGCCGATCTTCGGCGGCCCGTCGACTCCCAGTGGCCCCGACGGCGGCACTGGCCCCGACGGCGGCACTGGCAACGACGCCGGGACCGGCGCATACCTCCAGCCGGGCACCGGGGACACCCTCGTGCCCGACGTCCGCGGCTCCAGCACCGTGGCGGGCAACGCCGTCCAGGCCTACGAGCCGAACGGCACGGACGCGCAGAAGTGGGTGTTCTGGGACCGCGGCAACGGGAACTGGGCGATCGAGACCCGGCTCACCTACAACCGCGCCTCCGCCGCCGAGCGCATGCTGCTGGCCCACGACACCGGCCGGCACGAGAGCGTGCTCGCACCGGCCGCCGCGGACGGGCAGCCCGGCCAGCTGTGGCGGTTCAAGGACGCCGGGGGCGGCTGGACGAACGTCGTCAGCGCGGCCGGCGGCTGCCTGACCCAGCGCGGCGCGCACGAGGTACTGGCCGTCCGCGACTGCGACGGCAGCGCGCAGCAGAAGTGGAAGCTCTCCGGCACCGTGCCGACGACCGGGGGCGGCAACGGCAACAACGACGGCAGCACGGGCGGTGGCGGCACTGGCGGTGGCAACACTGGCGGCCAGCCGCCGCTGGGCGCCGGTGGTGCGCAGCCCGCGCACAACCGGACGGTGGTGCTGCAGTCGGGCAACGGCGGCCTGCTCGCGGACCTCGACGGTGCCAACACCGCCGCCGGGACCCGCATCAAGGCGCAGGGCCGCAACGGCAACGACGCGCAGAAGTGGACGCTGTGGCAGAAGCCGGACAGCCGGTGGCTGATCGAGACGAAGCTCGGCGGCGGCATGGTGATGGACCACAACCCCACCACCCACCGCACCCATCTCATCGGTGCGCAGGAGGGCAACGCCAACCAGCTGTGGCGGTTCGCCGACGCCGGGGGCGGCTGGTTCACGGTCGTCAGCGCCGCCGGCAACGGCTGCCTCACGGCGGCGGCCGACGGTGCGGAGCTGGCGATCCTCGGCTGTGACGGCACCAACGCCCAGAAGTGGCGCCTGACCGAGGCCGTCGACAACCCGTCGACCGGCGGTGGCACCGGTGGCAACAGCGGCGGCGGTGGCGGTGGCGGTGGCGGTGGCGGTGGCGCGGCCGCGGTGCCGGTCTACTCGGCGCTGCCGTCCAAGTGCCTGGACGTCACCGCCGGCAACACCGCGAACAACACCCCGATCGACCTCTACGACTGCAACAACACCGCCTCCCAGCGGTGGACCCCGACCGCGACCAGCGGCGGGCTCGTCCTGAAGGCGTTCGGCAAGTGCCTGGACGTCGCCGCCGGCAACACCGCCGGCGGCACCCGGGTGGGCCTGTACGACTGCAACGCCAGCGCGGCGCAGAACTGGCGCCAGGGCGCGGACTCCTCCCTGGTCAACCCGAACTCGGGCAAGTGCCTGGACGTCGTGGGGGGCAACTCCGCGAACGGCACCGCACTGCAGATCTGGGACTGCAACGCCAGCGACGCGCAGCGCTGGGGCCTGGGCACCGTCCCGCCGCGCGCCCCGCAGCGGCCCGCGCAGCAGCCCGGCACCACCCCGGTGGTGAGCCCCGGCGTCGGTTCGTCGCAGGTCGCCACCCTGCGCTCGGCGAACAACACCATGGTCGCGGACCTCGACGGCGCGAACACCGCCTCCGGCACCTCGATCAAGGCGCTCGGCTCGAACGGCAACGACGCGCAGCGCTGGGCGTTCTGGCCCACCGCGAACGGGCGCTGGATCATCGAGACGCTGCTGACCGACGGCAAGGCCGCCGCCGGCCAGGGCATGGTCATGGACCACGACCCGGGCACCCACCGCGCCCACCTGATCCGGACGATGGACGGCAACGCCAACCAGCACTGGGCCTTCCACGACGCCGGAGGCGGCTGGTTCTGGATCACCAGCGACACCGACAGCGGCTGCCTGACCGCCAACAACGCCGGTGAGCAGCTGGGCATCTGGGCCTGCGACGGCTCGGACCGCCAGCGCTGGCGGCTCGACAACATCCAGAACGGGCCCGCCCCTGGCGGCGGCTCCGGCGGAGGCGGCGCCGGTGGGAACACCGGCGGCTCGTCCGGCGGCGGCGGTGGGAACAACGGCGGGAACAACGGCGGCTCGACGGGCGGAGGTTCGACCGGCGGCGGGAACGCCGGCAGCGGGGGAACCCCGCAGGCGCCCGGGGGCAGCGGGGTGCGCCACGGCGTCACCACCGTCCTGCGCTCCGGCAACAACGGCCTGGTCGCGGACCTCGACGGCGCCAACACCGCCGGCGGCACCCGGATCAAGGCCCTGGGCGGCAACGGCAGCGCCGCACAGCAGTGGATGCTGTGGCAGAAGCCCAACAACCAGTGGCTGATCGAGACGAAGTTCGCCGGGGCGATGGTGATGGACCACAACCCCAGCACCCACCGCACCCACCTCACCAGCGCCCAGGAGGGCAACGCCAACCAGCTCTGGCGCTTCCAGGAGAGCCAGAACTTGCCCGGCTGGTACCGGATCATCTCCGCGGCCGACAACGGCTGCCTCACCGCCGTCAACAGCAGCGAGGACCTCGCCGTCTGGGCCTGCACCTCCTCCACCGCCCAGTGGTGGAAGCTCGACGACTCAGCTGTCACCGGAGGTGGCGGGGGGAACCCCGGCGGTGGGAACACCGGCGGCGGTGGTGGTACCGGCGGAGGCGGCGGCGGCGGGAACACCGGCGGCGGCGGAGGAAGGGACCCGCGCTTCCCGGACAGCATCCAGCTCCCCCCGGTCTGCAACGGGCGGCAGTCCTCCGACTCGTGGATGTGGCACGGGGACACCCTGTGCCCAGGGCAGAGCCTGGAGTCCTCGGCGGCGGAGCAATCCACCCGGCTCGTCATGCAGCAGGACGGCAACCTCGTCGCCTACTACACGCAGGGCGACGCCATCGGCGACCACACCTGGCCCGTATGGGAGTCGAAGACCGTGGGCTGCGGGGCCAAGGCCGTCATGCAGGACGACGGGAACCTCGTCGTCACCGCCGCCGACGGGCGGGTCTGCTGGGCCTCGGGAACCAATGGCCGCAATGGCGCCTGGCTGATGGTCAGCCCCCTGGGCGACGTCCAGATCCTGCAGGCCGGCGACGCCACCGGCGCCGCCATCGACGGGGCCCGCGCGGTGGCCGCCGCAGGAAAGGGCGACTTCCTGGAGGCCTTCATCTACGCGCTCCAGGCGATCATCAAGGGCGTCCCGAAGGTGCAGTGGCAGACGAACACCGGACACCCGCGCCTGGTGCCGCCCAAGTGCGTCGTGACAGGAGGCCGGGTCATCCCCTGCACCTGACCTTCCTCCCGCGGGCAGCCCGCGGGCGCCCGGCACCCGCCGGGTGCGTCCGGACTCGCCGGCCTCTCGGAAACCGGCCCGGGGGGGGGGGCCCCCCCCCCCCGGGGGGGGGGAACCCCCCCCCCCCCATCCCCCTCCCCCCCCCCCCCCCCCCCCCCCACCCCCCCCCCCCCCCCCCCCCCCCCCCCCCCCCCCCCCCCCACCGCCATGTGCCCATCGCCACGTGCCCACCGCCATGTGCCCATCGCCACGTGCCCACCGCCGCGTGCCCATCGCCACGTGCCCACCGCCGCGTGCCCATCGCCATGTGCCCACCGCCATGTGCCCATCGCCGACGGCCTCGCCGGCCCGCTCCCGGAGGGGGCGTGGTCGGAGGCGCGGTTCAGCGGATCGGGGCGGCCCGCAGGGGGAAGTGGCAGGCGGCCAGGTGGTCGTCGGGGCCGAAGGCGGTGAGCTGTGGCTCGACCTCCGCGCAGATCTGCTGCGCCGCCGCGCAGCGGGTGCGGAAGCGGCAGCCGGACGGCGGGTCGATCGCGGACGGGAGTTCCCCGGCGACGCCCCGGCTGCTCTTGGCCTTCTCCACCACCGGGTCGGCCACCGGGATGGTGTCCAGCAGGCCGCGGGTGTAGTGGTGCACCGGCCGGGCGTACACCGACGGCGCGGGGCCGATCTCCACCAGTTTGCCCAGGTACATCACGCCGATCCGGTCGGACAGGTACCGGACCACGGACAGGTCGTGCGAGATGAACAGGTACGACAGTCCGAGTTCGCCCTGAAGGTCGCTCATCAGGTTGAGCACCTGCGACTGGATCGACACGTCCAGGGCCGAGACGGGCTCGTCCGCGACGATGAGCTTGGGGCGCAGGGCCAGCGCGCGGGCCAGTCCGATGCGTTGGCGCTGGCCGCCGGAGAACTCGTGCGGGTAGCGGTCCAGGGCGGTGAGCGGCAGGCCGACCAGGTCGAAGATCTGCCTGATCCGCCGGTCGCGCTCGGCCTGGCCGTCGACCCGGTGGATGTCCAGCGGCTCGCGCATGATCGATTGGACGGGCATCCGGGGGTTCATCGCCGCGTAGGAGTCCTGGAACATGAGCTGGACGTCCCGGCGCAGTCGGCGCCGCTCGGCCCGTGGCACCAGGGCCAGGTCCCGGCCCTCGAACACCAGGCTGCCGCTGGTGGGCCGCTCCAGGCCGACGATGAGCTTGCCGACGGTGGTCTTGCCGCAGCCGGACTCGCCGACCAGGCCGAGCGTCTCTCCCCGGCGGACCGTCAGGGAGATGTCGGCCACGGCGCTGACCGCGCCGACAGCCCGGCGCAGGATCAGGCCGCTGGTCACCGCGTACTGCTTGACCAGGTTGTCGATGCGCAGCAGCGGTTCGGCCGGCGCGTCGTCGGGCACCGCGGGGGCCTGGACCGCCGAGGCCCGTACGGCCGTCGCCGGGGGCGGCGCCACGGCGGTGGGGCGGCCGCCCGGCTCGGCCTCGCCGACCGGGAAGTAGCAGGCGTAGCGGTGTTCCGGGGCCTCCCCGGACAGCGGCGGCTCCTGCGCGTGGCACCGCTCGGTGGCGTAGCGGCAGCGTGCGGCGAACCGGCAGCCGGGCGGCGGGGTGGTCAGGTCCGGCGGCAGGCCGGGGATCGAGTAGAGCCGGCCGCCGGACTCGGCGAAACGTTCCGGCAGCGATTCGAACAGTGCCTCGGTGTACGGGTGGCGGGGGTTGGTGTAGAGCTCCTCGGTGCCGGTGGTCTCGACGACCTTCCCGGCGTACATGACGGCGATCCGGTCGGCCCGTCCGGCGATGACGCCGAGGTCGTGGGTGACCAGGATGACGGCCATGCCGAGCTGCTGCTTGAGGTGGTCGATGAGTTCGAGGATCTGCTTCTGGACGGTGACGTCGAGGGCGGTGGTCGGCTCGTCGGCGATGAGCAGCTTGGGCTCGTTGGCCAGGGCCATGGCGATCATGGCCCGTTGGCGCATCCCGCCGGACAGTTCGTGCGGGTAGACCAGGGCCCGCTGGGCCGGGCTGGGCATCCCCACCAGGGACAGCACCTCGACGGCGCGCTCGTGCGCCTCCTTCCGGGAGGCCCGGCGGTGGATGCGCACGGACTCGGAGATCTGCCGGCCGATGGTCATCGTCGGGTTGAGCGAGGTGGTCGGGTCCTGGAAGATCATCCCGATGTCGTTGCCGCGCACCCGGTCCATCTTCTCGGGGCCGAGCGCGAGCAGGTCGCGGCCGTCGAGCAGGACCCGGCCGTCGACGACGCTGCCGCCGTTCGGCAGCAGCTGCATGATCGACATGGCGGTCATGGTCTTGCCGCAGCCCGACTCCCCGACGATGCCGAGGGTCTCGCCGACGTCCACCGCGAGGTCGACGCCGTCCAGGGCGTGCACCACCGAGCGCTTCAGCCGGATCTCGGTGCGCAGGCCGGTCACTTCGAGGAGCGCCACTGCTGATCCTCCGTCGGGTTCACCGCTTCTGCAGCCGGGTTTCGAAGGCGTCGCGCAGGGCGTCGCCGATCACGTTGAAGCACAGGATGATCAGGATGATCACGGCGGCGGGCGGATAGATCATCCACCAGCAGCCCTGGCCGGCGAAGGTGGTGCCGACGTCGAGCATGCCGCCCAGGTCGTTGTTGGGGGCCTGGAGGCCCAGGCCGATGTAGCTGAGCGTGGACAGGGCGAAGACCGCGTCGGCGATCGAGAACGTGGTGTTGACGATCGTCGTCCCGATGGTGTTGGGCAGGATGTGCTTCAGCACGATCCGCCGGCCGCCCGCGCCCATCATCCGGGACGCGGCCACGTACTCGCGGACCTTGATGGCCAGGGCCTCGCCGCGGACCAGGCGGGTGATGCCGAACCAGGAGGTCAGGCCGACCTCCAGGATCAGCATGGCCTTGCTCTTCCCGTAGACGCTGCTGAGGTAGATCAGCAGGAAGATCAGCGGGAAGGACATGAAGGAGTCGATCACCCGCATCATCAACGCGTCGATCCAGCCGCCGAGATAGCCCGCGACCGCGCCGTACAGCGCGCCGAGGACGGCGGCGATCAGACCGGCGGCGAGGCCGATCTCCAGGCTGGTCTGCCCGCCGACCATCACCTTGCCGAGCTCGTCGATGCCGTCGTTGTCCGTGCCGAGCGGGTGCCCGGCGCCCGGCGGCAGGGTGACGGCGGAGAGGTTCACCACCGAGGTGTCGGCGTGGTAGAACAGCGGGCCGAGGAAGCAGAAGGCGATGATCGAGACCAGGACGGCGACGGCGACCAGGGCCAGCCTGTTCTCGGCGAAGACCTCCGCGCCGCGCCGGAGCATCGAACGGGGCCGTCCGGCCGGCTCCCCGCCCGGGGCGGAGGCGGGCCGACCTTCCGTGGTACCGGGTGTCAGGGCCATCAGGTGAGCCTCACTCGTGGGTCCAGCACGGCGTAGCCGAGGTCGGCCAGCAGCGAGCCGACCACGGTGGTCACCGCGGTGAGCAGGGTGGCCGCCAGGGTGATGCCGTAGTCGTTCTGCAGCGCGGCACGGGTGGTCAGCAGGCCGATGCCCTGGATGTTGAAGACGTACTCGACGATCAGCGCGCCGCCGACCAGCGCGGGCAGCGAGAGACCGACCAGGGTGACCATCGGGATCAGGGCGTTGCGCAGCACGTGGCCGTACAGGGTGCGGCGCCGGGAGGCGCCCTTGGCCTGGGCGGACCGCACGTAGTCCTGGGTGATCTGGTCCAGCACCCCGGAGCGCATGTAGCGGCTGTAGCCGGCCACGGTGGTGACGGTCAGGGTCAGGACGGGCAGGCAGACGGCCCCGGGGTGGGTGAGCGCGTCACCGAAGGTGGCCACCTGGTTCTGCACCGAGACCCAGTGCAGATCGTCCTCGAACCACTGCTGGATCAGAAAGCCGATGAAGAACGTCGGCACGCCGTAGGCGACGAAGGAGAACACCGTGAAGGCGTGGTCCAGCACGCTGTTGCGGCGGGTGGCCTGGAGCAGGCCCGCCGGCACCGCGATCAGCAGCGCGAGCAGCAGCGAGGCGCCGACGATGTAGGCGGAGGCGCCGAGGGCGTTGAACAGCAGGTCGGAGATCGGGCGCTGCTGGATGTAGTCGAAGCCCAGGTTGCCGTGCAGCAGGCCGTCCAGCCAGGTCCAGTACTGCACGTAGACGGGGCGGTCCAGACCCATCTGCTGGGTCAGGTGGGCGATGTTGGCCGGGGTGGCGTGGGAGCCGAGGATCGCCCGGACCGGGCCGCCCGGCATGAGCTGCATCAGGCCGAAGGAGATGACGGTGACCATCAGCACCGTCAGGAGGGCCTGGAACAGCCGTCGGATCAGGTAGGCCGTCACCGCCGCCCCCCGAGGGGGGCAGCGGCGACGCCGTTACGGATGGCCGTCATTTCGTGTAGTACCAGTACTCCGGCTCGTAGCCCTGGAAGGGGTCACCGGCGTCGAGGTGCAGCTTCTTGGTGACCTCGCTGATCGCGAGCGTGTTGGGGGTGTAGATGACCGGCTGGTCGCCCGCGATGTAGTCCTCGTAGGCGTACAGGTCGTTGACGTCGCTGCCGGTGGTGGTCTTGACGATCAGCTGGTCCAGCTTCGGGTCGGAGAAGCTCCAGACGTTCGGCCCGGCTCCGGTGGCGAACAGCGCGTCGCCGGTCGGGTAGTAGTCGGGGGCGTAGACCCAGCCGCCGTAGAGCAGGCCCTGCCACTGGCAGCCGGCCGGCTGGGCGGCGCTGCAGGCCACGCCCTCGTTGCCGATGGTGTTCTGGGTCTGGCTGACCATGGTGATGCCGATGCCCGCCTTGGCCGCGTCGGAGCGCATGTCCGCCGCCATGGTGTCCAGCGCGGCCTGGCCGGAGGGGTAGTCGAGCGTGAACGCGGCCTTGGTGCCCGCCGCGATACCGGCGCCGCACTGGTTCGGGCCGGTGCCCGGGTCGGTGCAGGTGGCCGGGACGCTGTCGGTGTTCCAGCCGTGGCTGCTCAGCAGCTGTTTGGCGGCCGCCGGGTCGTAGGTGGCGCGCTCGGACTGGCTCTTGGGGGAGAGCGGGTTGCCGGCCGGGAGGCTGGGCACGGCGCCGGTGCTCGGGTAGCCCCAGCCCTTCCAGATGCCGTTGATGATGCCCTGCTGGTCCACGGTGTCCTGGACGGCCTTGGTGAAGTAGGGCTGCTTGAACAGCGGTCCCACGGCCGGGTTGGCGAAGTTGATCTGGTAGTACGAGATCTCGTCCAGGTAGGTCGGGGCCGGGATGTAGTAGCCCGCGCCGCTCAACGGGTTGCCCGCGTCCGGGTTCTTGGCGTTGAAGGTCGGGGAGTTCTCGGCCGGAAGGTAGCCGACGTCGATGGCGTTGGCGCCGCCGCTGCCGGCCTTCAGGTCCGCGTACTCCGTGGTGGCCGAGGTGTACGGGACGAAGTCCACCTCGTCGAGGTGCGGCTTCTGCGGGCCCGAGTAGGCGGGGTTCGGCACGATCCCGTACGCGCCGGAGGTGCCGTTGTAGTTCTTGAGCTTCCACGGGCCGTCGACCACCGACCACAGCGGGCTGCCCGCGAAGTCGCCGCCCTTGGTCGACTGCGCGCTGAGGTAGGCGTAGTCGGCCGCGCAGTCCTTCGCTGCGGCGTCCGAACCGAACGCGTCGCTCGCGCAACTGCCCTTCTGCCCCTGGCCGGTGAGGTCCCAGGCGAGCGGCATCGGCGTGATCTGGCTGAGCTCGTCGTCGGTGAACCAGGTCTGGTTGACCGGGGTGTTGAGGGTCAGCGTCAGGGTCTGTCCCGAGGCGGTCGCCGAAGCCACGTTGTCCGGGAAGTACTTGGCGCCGATCGCCGGGTTCGGCGGGGTGTAGTAGCCGCTGTTGGACGACTCGGCCTTGGCCATGTTGATCCAGAACAGCACGTCCTGGGCGTTGACGTCCTCACCGTTGGACCACTTCCACGGCTTGACCTGGAGGGTGACGGTCCTGCCGTCCGCGCTCCAGGTGGGCGCCTCGCCGAGGGAAACCTCCGGGTCGAGGGCGACCTTGTCGTTCAGGCCCCAGTAGTACAGGGGGCGGTAGAACAGCTCCTGGAACTGGCTGGTGTTCACCGTGGTGACCTGGGCCGGGGAGTCGAACGGCCAGATGGCGTCCGGGAAGGTGGAGGGCGCCTCGGCGACCCGCACCACACCTCCCTGCACCGCCGCTCCGGCCGGCCCCGGGTTGCCGCTGCCGCCGCCCCCACCGCCGCCACTGCAGGCCGCGGCGGTTGCCACGACCGTGACCAGCGCCACCACCTGCGCGAATCTGCGCGCTCCTGCGGACTTCGTCATCCTTGACTTGCCCCTCTCCCCCACGTGAACACCACGAGTTCTTTCCTTGCGCGACCTGACGGTTCGCCGACGCGGGCATGGCGATGCCGTGGCCGGGCAAGGTGAGCGGCTTTCCCGACGGCGGGAAGGCACCGGCGTCCGTGGGCTTCAGCCGCTTGCCGCGTGCTGGCCCTGCCCCGTCCGGTGCTACCAGTTAGACCGATTTTTCGAACAGAGAGAAGCCTTGGGGACGACTCGTGTTCGTCAAGTTTCCATCAAGGAAAGGATCTTGAGGATGCGCGTGGTTCTCGCACCGGGACCGGCCGGAGTTCTTACACGCCTTTGCCGTCGCTCTGCCGAACCGCTGACCGGCACCCGGCAGGGTCGTGCCCACACCGACCGCAGAACGTACGGAGGGCACCACGATGACGACGAACACGGCGACGAACACGGCGGCAGGGACGACCGGTACGGCGACGGACGCGACCGCGAGCCGGGCGAAGGAGCCGGCCCGCCGGGGCGGGCTGGCCGCCGCCGCGCTGGCGGTGCTGGCGGCGGTGCTTCCGGTCACCACCGCCTCGCCCGCGCAGGCCGCCCCCACCGGGGCGGCGGGCCGGCCCGCGTGGTGCCCGACCGTCCCCGGGCACCAGGTCGACTGCACGACCATGCGCCGCCCGCTGGTGGCGGACGAGCCGCGCCTGGGCGGCATCGGCGTGAGCTACGCGGTGGTGCGCCACAGCCGCCCCGGCCCGGCCCGGGGCACCATCGCGTTCAACCCCGGCGGCCCCGGCGAGACCCTCATCGACCGCGCCGACCAGGTGGCCGGGGCACTGCAGGGGGTGCTGGACGACTACGACCTGCTCCTGCTGGACCCGCGCGGCACCGGCCGCTCCGGCCGGCTCCCCTGCGACGTCACCGAGGCCGACTACCGCTTCGCCCCGCGCCCCGCCCAGCGCGAGCTCGTCGCCGACTGCGCCGAGGAACTCGGCCCGCGCGCCCGCGGCTACACCAGCGCCGCCACCGCCGACGACCTCGATGCCGCCCGCGCGCGCCTGGGCGCCCCGAAGCTGGTCCTGTACGGCCTGTCGTACGGCACCTACCTGATGCCGGTCTACGCCGACCGCCACCCCCAGCGGGTCGAGTCGATGGTGCTGTCCGGCGCCTACCCGCTCGCCTTCGACTCCCTGGCCCGGCCCGGCGCCCAGCAGGTCTCCCTGACGCTGCGCCGGATCTGCGAGCGCAGCGGGGCCTGCGACCCGGAAGGCGCCGTCCGCGACCTCGCCGCCACCACCGAGCGGCTGCGCACCCACCCGCTGGTGCTGACCGCCTCCCTCGGCGGCAGGCCGCGCACCGTGGTCTTCAGCGAGGACAAGCTCGCCGACCTGATGTACGAGCCCGCCACCCGAGGCATCGGCCTGCACCCCGAGGAGCCCGGTCTGCTCGGCGCGCTGCCGGCCGCCCTGCACGCCCTCGCCGCGGGCGACGAGGGGCCGCTGGCCGCCCTGGTGCGCGCCGAGGTCGAGCACACCGGCACCGAGGACCAGGCCTCCTTCCTGGCCGTCACCTGCAACGACTACGCCCGCGCCTGGGACCCGGCCGCCCCGCCCGCCGAGCGCCGCCGCCAGTACCGGGCCGCGCTGGCCGCCGCCGACCCGGCCGACTTCGGGGCGTTCAGCGTCAAGGGCTGGACCGAGGGGCAGACCGACGGCGGCGACAACTGCCTGTCCTGGCCGCGCCGCGGCACCGCCGACCCGCAGCCGACCGACCTGAAGAACGTGCCCGACGTGCCCGTCCTGGTGCTCTCCGGGGACCTCGACACCAACACCCCCGAGGCCAACTCCCGCCTCTCCGCAGCCCAGTTCCGCCGCAGCGCCTTCGTCTCCGTGCCCAACAGCGGGCACATCCCGGAGATGGAGTCCACCGGCTGCGCGGTGGACATCTCCACCCACTTCATCCGCACCGGCGCGGTCGGCGACACCTCCTGCCTCGCGCACATCCCCCCGGTCCCCGTCGTCCCGGTCCCCCGCTGACCCTCTGACCGGCCGCCCTCGACCACCCCCCGACCGGCATGACCACGCCCGCCACCAGCGAAGATGACACCATGACAGATCCCACCGCCGCCCGGCGCACCGTCCTGGTCGTCGAGGACGACCCCGGCGTCCGCAACACCCTCGACCACCTGCTGCGCTTCGAGGGCTACCGGGTACTCACCACCGCCGACGGACAGGAGGCCCTGGAGCTCCTGGAGCACCGGCGCCCCGACCTCGCCGTGGTGGACGTGGTCATGCCCCGCCTCGACGGCCTCGCGCTGTGCCGGATGCTGCGCCGGCGCGGCGACCGCCTGCCCGTCCTGGTCCTCACCGCCCGCCACCAGCTCGGCGACCGGGTCGCCGGGCTCGACGCCGGCGCCGACGACTACCTGGCCAAGCCCTTCGCCACCGAGGAACTCCTGGCCCGTATACGCGCCCTGCTGCGCCGCACCGAGCCGCTCGGCGGCGAGAGCGCCGAACTCGGCCTCGACGACCTCGCCCTGGACCCCGGCGCCCGCCAGGCCCACCGCGGCGGGCGCCGGCTCGACCTGACCAAGACCGAGTTCGACCTGCTGGAACTGCTCCTGCGCAACCAGGGCACCGTCCTGACCCGCCACCAGATCTACGAACGCATCTGGGGCTACGACTTCGACACCGACTCGCGCTCGCTCGACGTCTACGTCGGCTACCTGCGCCGCAAGACCGAAGACGGCGGCGCGCCCCGGCTGATCCACACCGTGCGCAACGTCGGCTACACCGCCAGGACCGCCTGATGCTGCGCACCAGGATCGGCCTCGTGGTCCTCGCCTCCGTCCTGCTGGCCATCGCCGTGCCCGTCACCGCCGCCTACCGCGGCGTCAGCACCCTGGTCGCCGACCAGCTCGACCGGAGCCTGGAGGACCGGGCCCACACCGTGCTCGCCGCCCTGGACCTCGACCGCTCCCCGCCCGCACGGCCCGACACCGTCGAACAGCTGCTGCTCCCCGACGGCACCACCCGGCCGCTGGGGGCCCCGGGCGGCCCGGCGCTGCCCGTCTCGGCCCGGGCCCGGGAGGTGGCCCGTACCGCACAGGGCGCCCACCAGGAGGACGCCACCGTCGACGGCACCCCCTACGGCATCCTCACCAAGGCCCGCCCCGACGGGCAGGGCGCGGTGATGGTCGGCCAGACCTACGCCGGGGCGCAGACCGTCGACGACGCGTTCCTGCGCCGCATCACCTGGACCAGCGCCGCGGCCGCGGCCGCCTCCGCGCTGCTCAGCTGGCTCGTCCTCGGCCGGATCCTGCGCCCGGTGCGACGCCTGGCCCGCGCCGCCGAACACATCACCACCACCCGCGACCTGGCCACCCCGCTGCCCGCCGCCGGACGCGACGAAGTCGGCCGCCTCACCCGCGCCTTCGAGGCGATGGTCGGCGCCCTGCGCCGCTCCCGCGACCAGCAGCAACGCCTGGTCCAGGACGCCAGCCACGAGCTGCGCACCCCGCTGACCTCGGTACGCGGCTGCGCCGAACTCCTCCAGCGCGCCCGCGGCCGGCTCGCCCCCGCGGACGAGGAGCAGATCCTCGCCACTCTGGTCACCGAAACCGTCGCACTCGACGAACTCGTGCGCGAACTGGTCGAGTTGGCCACCGACCAGCAGACCGTGGAGGACCCGGAGTCGGTGGACCTGACGGCCGCCGCCGAGGACAGCGCCCGGCGCTTCCGGCGCCGCACCGGCCGCGAGATCACCGTCACCGCCGAACGGCCCGTGCCGGTGCGGGCCCGCCCGCGCGCGCTGCAGCGCTGCGTGGACAACCTGGTCGGCAACGCCGTCAAGTTCAGCCCGGACGGCACCCCGGTGGAGGTCCACGTCACCGGCACCCGGCTGGCCGTGCGCGACCACGGGCCCGGCATCGCCCCCGGCGACCGGCAGGCCGTCTTCGAGCGCTTCTACCGCGCCGCCGGCACCCAGTCGACCCCGGGCTCGGGGCTGGGCCTGGCCATCGTCCACGACCTCGTCGCCGCCGACCACGGCACCGTCTTCGCCACCGCCGCCCCCTCCGGCGGCGCCGAGGTCGGCTTCCACCTGCCACCCGCACCGGAGGGCTGACGGCCCGCCCGGAGGTCGGGACGGCGGGTCGGTGGTCTGCGAGCCCGGCCGAACGGCGTGGCCCGTCGCGGACGGGTCGGCGCGTCAGTCGGGCTGTTCGGCGTTGCGGGCGCAGCGGAAGCCGGCGTGGCCGCTGGAGCTGTCGGGGGTGTTGGAGCTGCGGGCGGCGACGCGGTAGCGGTTGCAGTAGGACTCGTGGCACAGGTGGGAGCCGCCGCGGATGACCTTGGCGGTTCCGGTGGCGGGGCCGGTGGGGTTGGCCGGGGTGGGGGATGCGGGGTGGTCGGTGGTCCACCAGTCGGCGCACCACTCCCACACGTTGCCGGACATGTTGTACAGGCCGAAGCCGTTCGGTGCGAAGGAGCCGGCGGGGGCGGTGGCGCGGTGGCCGTCCGCGGCCGTGTTCTTCGCCGGGAAGGTGCCGCGCCAGATGTTGCAGCGGTGGGTGCCGTCGGGATCGAGTTCGTCGCCCCACGGGTACCGGGCCTGTTCGAGTCCGCCGCGGGCCGCGTACTCCCACTCCGCTTCGGTGGGCAGGCGCTTGCCGGCCCAGGAGGCGTAGGCGTGCGCGTCGTTCCAGGAGACGTGGACGACGGGGTGGTCGCCGCGGTCGGCGACCGTGCTGCCCGCGCCCTCGGGACGGTCCCAGGCGGCTCCGGTGACCGCGCACCACCAGGGGGTTCGCTCCACCCGCACGGCGGTGCGCCGCACGGCGGCCGGGAGGAAGCCGGCGAAGACGTAGGACCAGCCCAGGCGCTCGGCGTCGGTGCGGTAGCCGGTGTCGGCGGCGAACGCGGTGAACTGCTCGTTGGTGACCGCGCGGGCGTCGATGAGGAACGGGTCCAGCCGGACCTGCCGCACGGGGCCTTCGCCGTCGTCGGGGAAGCCTTCGTCGCCGTCGGTGCCCATCAGGAACCCGCCGCCGGGCAGGAGGACCATGCCGTCCGTCGGGCCGGCGGGACGCGGGGCCGCGAGGTGGAGCGGGCGGAGCGCGCCGGGGCCTCGCGAGGGCGTGCAGCAGGGCGCCGAGGGCAGGTTCACGGGTTCCTCCGGGAGTGGGTTCAGCCGGCCGTGTGAGGCCGGCCGTGCAAGGCGGGCCGGGTCAGGCGGGCCGGGTCAGGCCAGGGCTGCCCGGCGCCTGAGGTCGAGCTCCCGCTGCACCCGCTGAACGTCCTTCGCGTAGGGCAGGTGGAGGAGCGTCAGGAAAGCGCCGTTGACGAGCATGAGGACCACCAGGACCGCCAGGAACACCGGGCGGAGTCCGACCGCCTGGCCGAGGAAGCCGGCGCCCAGGCCGAAGGCGGCCCACGCGAGGGCTTCGAAGACCGAGACGTAGATCGTGAAGGCGGTGGCCCGCAGCTCGGGTGGGGTGACCGCCATGACCATCGGGCGGTTGAGGCTGGGATTGACGCCCTGGGCGACACCCATCAGGCAGAAGAGCAGGGCGTAGGCGCCGATGCCGCGGTAGTGGACCTGGGTGCCCAGGAAGGCGAGGACGGCGAAGGCGACCTGGGCGCCCTGGAGCGCGCCGGGAAGCCCGTGGCGGGGGCTGCGGCGGGTGGCCCAGTCGGCGAGGAAGCCTCCCAGCAGGGTGCCCAGCAGGTATCCGATGCCCAGCGGCATCAGGACGACGGCGGCTCGCTGGGTGGTGAAGCCGAACACGTCCACCAGGTAGACGACGGCGAACGAGGAGAGCAGCAGGTGTCCCGAGAGCAGCCGCGACACCAGGAGGATCGCGAAGCTGGGGATCTTGAACAGCGAGACGACGGTGGCCAGGCCGACCTTCGTCCGGGGCTCGCGGGCGGCCCGGTCGAGGTCCGCGAGTTGCCGCTCGGCCGCGCCGCGGCCGGGGTCGCGGAAGCAGAGCAGCAGCACCCCGCCGAAGAGGATGTTCAGGACGCCGACGCCCCACAGTCCCCAGCGCCAGCCGTCGTGGACTCCCGCCAGTTGCCCGATGAGCGGGCCGAGCACCGAGCCGACCAGCGACAGCGCACCGTAGAGGGCACCGACGGCGCGACCGCGCGACGCCGGGTCGAACAGGTCGCCGATGATCTCGGAAACCAGCGGCTGGGCGGCCGCGTAGCCGGCCGCGAGGACCGTGACGAAGACCAGCAGTTCGGTGAAGTCCCTGGAGAAGCCGGCGGCCACGCCCCACACCCCCCACAGGCCGGTGGACAGGACCAGGACGCTCTTGCGCGACCAGCGGCGTGCCGCCCACACCCACAGGGGGGCCGCGAGCACGCCGATCAGCTTGCCGGCGGCGGTCAGGACGCCGAGCGAGCCGAGGGTCAGGCCGAGGGCGTTTCTGATGACCGGGAACAGGCCGGTGACCAGGCCGGCCTCGGTGCCGTCGACCAGCATGGCGCCGCCGAGGACCGAGAGCTGGGCCCATCGGCCTTTGACCGGGGGCGGGCCGGTCCTCGTGGCGGGCCCGGAGGTGCCCTCGATAAGGTCGGACATGCGCGACTCCACTTCTTCGCATCGTTCGTCACAGGGGCAGTGCGAGGGAAAGGCGGCGTGCTCGCCGGTGACGGGGCTGCAACCCCGTCACCGGTACGTCGTGCGCCGGCTGGTCAGAGAGCGGCGAGTTCCTCGGCCACCCGGCGCAGGGCCGACACGTCGGTGAGGCCGCCGGCCAGGGCGGCGACGTCGATCAGCGGCGTCGGGCCGAGGAACTGCAGGAATTCGGAGTCGACGATGCCGGGCAGGTGCCTGCGCATCACCTCCACGGCGACCGGGTCGGAGATCAGGGCGAACACGGGGGTCCGCAGCGAGAAGCGTCCTGGGGGGTAGTCCTCCGGGTGGGGCAGCGGCTCGGCGGCCCGGTCGGCCTGCTCGCGCTGGGCCCGGACCAGCAGGTGCTCCGCGCCGACCGGGCCCTCGGCCGGCAGGCCGAGGCGCTCGTACTGGCTCGGCGGTGCGTCGCCCGCGCGCATCAGCTCCACCAGCAGGGTCGCCATCCGCAGCTCGGCCGCGTCGTCGACGAGGGGGGTGCGCTGGTCGGGGTCGCCCTCCAGGTCGAACAGCAGGGTGCCGTGCTGGTAGGGGTTGATGAAGGTGCGGCCGGGGACGCGCAGGGTGCGCACGCCCTTGGTGAAGGTGAACGGCTCCGCCAGTTGGAGGTTCGCCAGCTCGGCCGGGGAGAACCGCCCGCGCATGTGGGTGGGCATCAGCGTGTGTTCCAGCAGCGGCGCGTTCTGCGCCGTGGCGGGGGCGCGCATGTAGACGTACCGGCCGTCGGTGACGTTGACGTGGCCGCCGTGGATTCCGAACAGGGCCGCCTCCCGCACCGGGGTGTCCTCGGCCACCGGCAGCGGGCGGCCTTGCACGTCCGCGGGGCGCTCGATGCCGAAGTACTCCAGCAGCGTCGGTGCGAGGTCGATCGTCTGCACCAGGGCCCGGCGCCGTTCCCCGGCCTTGCCGGCCCGCGGGTCCCACACGAACAGCGGCAGGTGGACCAGTTCGTTGTACCAGGGCTGGACGGTCTTGCCCCACCAGCCCTTCTCTCCCAGCAGCAGGCCGTGGTCGGTGTTGACGATCAGCAGGGTGTCGTCCCAGAGGTTCTGCTCGTCCATCAGGTCCAGCACCCGCCCGAGGGAGTGGTCGCACATCGACAGCAGCGCCGCGTACTCCAGGCGGGCGTGCTCGACCTGGCCAGGGGTCTCCACCACGCGCTTGTAGTCGGGCCAGTCGAAGTGCGGGCCTTCGTAGTCGTGCGGGTATAGGTCCTTGAACCGCTGGTGGCTGAAGAACGGCTCGTGCGGGTCGAAGGTCTCGATCTGCACGAACCACCTGTCCGCCTCCCGGTTGGTGCGGACGAACTCCAGGCCCGCGTCGAAGGTCAGCGTCTGCGGGTGGCGGTCCTCGGTCGCCAGGTGCGGGCGGTTCACCCAGTCCTGCCGGTAGGACTCGAACCGGAGCTTCTTCAGGTCCTCGGGGATCTCCGGGTCGGCCACCTGGCCCTTCCACGGGTCGCCCTCCTGGCCGCGGAAGAACTCCCAGGTGTTGTACCGGCCGTGGTAGGTGGCGCCGCCGTCCTCCCAGTAGTGCGGGTGGTCGCTGACCAGGTGGGTGTACACCCCGTTCTGCTTGAGGAGCTCGGGCATGGAGTCGTCGAACGGCTCCAGCGGGCCCCAGCTGCGGTGCAGGAAGTTGTACCGGCCGGTGTGGATCTCGCGGCGGGCCGGCATGCACGGCATCGACCCCGCGTAGGCGCTGTCGAAGGTGACCGACCGCTCGGCCAGCCGCGCGAAGTTCGGCGCGTGAGTCCAGTCCCCGCCGTAGGGCGGCAGCATGTGCCGGTTGAGGCTGTCGAACATCACCATGATCGCCTTCATGCGGCGCTCCCTTCTCCGGCCGGTGGCGTCTTCCGCCCCGGCTGCCACTGTTCGAGACGCCGGAGCATGCGCTCCAGCCAGGCCACCCACGCGTCCATCGCGCCGGCGCCGTACTGGTGCAGTTCCTCGTAGACCTCGCGTGCCAGTTCCTGGTCCAGCTCGGGCAGCGGGTCCTCGAAGCGGACCGTGCGGTCGCGGGGCCGGTTGCGGGCGATCTGCTCGCGCCGGTGGTCCAGTTCGGTGCGGATCAGCAGGATCGCCGCCTCGCGGTCCAGGACCGCGGCGAAGGCGAAGCGGGAGAGGAAGTCCGCGTCCTGGAACCGGCTGGGCGGCTCGTACGGGGAGCGCACCCACTCCATCAGCGCTTCCCGCCCCACCGGCGTGAGCCGGTACACCTTCGCGTCGGGACGCCCCTCGCGCGGGTCGACCTCGAACGCCACCCAGCCGTCCGCCACCATCCGCCCCAACAGGCGGTAGATCTGGCTGTGGTGGGCCCGCGAACGGAGGAACTGGCCCTCCGTCTCGACCCACTTGCGCAGGTCGTACCCACTGAACGGCCGGCCGGCCAGCAGGGCGAGCAGGACGTACTCGAACTGCATCGAGCCCCCTATGTGCGGAATCACTTATGTGCTCAGTGTTCTATCCGCGACACGGGGGTCGTCAACGCGGCGGGCGGTGAATTATCCGACCGTTCATATGAGTTCACGGTGATTCACAGTGCACAGCGCACAGTGCACAGCGCCTGCGCTACCGGCGGGGACGTCGAAACCCGGCGCGGCTGCGACGGAACAGGCCCCTCCCGGGAAAACGGGCGCAAAAGGGGGGGGGGGGGGGGGGGCCGGAAAAGAATCAGGCATGGGCGTGCGCGGTGCGTCGGACGTAGGCGACGCGCTCCCGGCGCATCCCGCAAGGACCAAGCGTGCGAAA